>CAYUKM010000099.1:0-11168 GCA_964445255.1 uncultured Acidimicrobiales bacterium | reverse complement strand
CTCTTCAGCACGACCAAGCGGCGGTTCGGGTTCGGAGTCTTCGGCGAGCTCGCGCGGTGCCCAGTCGATCAATTCAGGAAGGTTGACCGGAAGGTCGTCATCGGGAAGCGAGATCGGGTTGCCGTCCTCGTCGAAGACGACCGGGATCGGTTCGCCCCAGTATCGCTGTCGGGCGAAGAGCCAATCGCGCAGCTTTGTGGTGACTGTGCCTTCACCCGTCTGGGTCTCTTCGAGGTGTTCGATCATGGCTGACTTCGCCTCGTTTACGCCCATGCCGTCGAGGAAACCGCTGTTGATCGCTGGGCCGTCACCGATGTAGGCCTTGCCGGCCTCGAGATCGAAGTCGGCTGGCGGCTCGACGGTGCGGATGATGTCGAGGTCGAAGGCCTCTGCGAACTCCCAGTCACGCTCGTCTTGGCCGGGCACAGCCATGATGGCACCGGTGCCATAACCCATGAGTACGTAGTCGGCGATGAACACGGGGATCGACTGATCGTTGACCGGGTTCACGGCGTAGCTTCCGGTGAAGACACCGGTCTTCTCTTTGTTTTCCTGACGGTCACGGTCGCTCATCTGTGACGTGCCAACGCGGTAGTCGTCAACTGCAGCGGCAGGGGAGTCGTGACCCCCCGTCCACTCATCTTTGGTGCCCGCAGGCCAGGTTTCTTCCGTTAGTGCATCAACGAGGGGGTGCTCGGGGGCAAGGACCATGTAGGTGGCGCCGAAGAGCGTGTCGGGGCGGGTGGTGAAGACCTGGATGTTCGCTACCTCTCCGTCTGCATCCATGGCGGTCGGCACACCGAAGTCGACGTGTGCCCCTTCGGATCGTCCGATCCAGTTTCGCTGCATCGTCTTGATGCTGTCGGTCCAGTCGAGTAGGTCGAGATCTTCGAGCAAACGATCGGCGTATGCGGTGATACGCATCATCCATTGTTTCATCGGGCGACGGAAGACGGGGAAGTTGCCGCGATCGGACCGGCCGTCGGCGGTGACCTCTTCGTTGGCGAGTACCGTGCCCAGGCCCGGGCACCAGTTCACGGGGGCCTCGGAGACGTAGACCAGGCGGAACTCGTGCAAAACGGCGCGCTGTTCGCTGATCGACAGGTCGCTCCAGGAGCGGCCGTCCGGTGTAGCCCGACTACCGTCGGCGAACTCTGCTTCGAGCTCGCTGATCGGGCGAGCCTTCTGTTGGTCCGGGTCGAACCAGGCGTTGAAGATTTGGTTGAAGATCCACTGAGTCCACCGGTAGTAGGCGACGTCGGTGGTGGCGATCGCTCGGCGGTCGTCGTGGCCGAGACCGAGACGAGCGAGCTGGCGGCTCATGTTCTCGATGTTCGACTCGGTGTTCTCACGCGGGTGCACGCCGGTCTGACGGGCGTGTTCTTCTGCGGGGAGACCGAATGCGTCGTAACCCATCGTGTGGAGCACGTTGTGCCCGGTCATTCGCTTGAACCGTGCGTACACATCGGTCGAGATATAGCCGAGCGGGTGGCCGACGTGGAGCCCCGACCCCGATGGGTACGGAAACATATCCATGATGAACAGCTTTGGGCGATCGGCCAGGTCGGTCGGGCCGTCGCTCGGGCCTTCGGTCAGCGAGCCCGCGGGGTTGGGCGTGTGGTAGGTGCCAGCGTCTTTCCAACGCTGTTGCCAGGTGGTTTCGATCGAGTCGGCGAGCGCCGCGTCGTAGCGGTGTTCGGGGGCAGCAGAAGTGGAGTTTTGCGAATCCGTCACGCCGCAAAGTCTACGGAACGAAATACATCTGCCGATCGATCGAACTCACCGATCTCTAGGACCGCTAATTCTGGCAAATTTGTGGCAATTTGCAGCCCGGCCATTTCGCGGAAGTCCGACAAGTTCGAGTCGGCGAGCGCCGCGTCGTAGCGGTGCTCGGGGACGGCAGTAGTGGAGTTTTGTGAATCCGTCGCGCCGCAAAGTCTACGGTTCTTCGACTGCGAGTCTCGCGATCGGTGGAGTTTCGCTCAGCTCGCTCTGGTTCGAAGCCGATCCAAGGAATGTGATGAACGGTAGCGGACGAAGCGTGATCGATTTTCGGCTCGTTCGCGCTTGTCGCAACCTCGTTGTCATCGCCACGGTTACGTTGGCCGCACTCACATTGGCACGCTTCGCGGATTTCGATAATGCGATACTCCTTGGCCTCGTCGCACTTGCTCCAGTTGGTTTCGCCTTGACTCTGGTTGTAGCGGCCGTACTCACAGACCTTCGATACGGTGCCATCGCGCTGGCGCTCGTCGTTGTTCTCGGGGGCTTGATTCTGCCAGGCACTGTGACGCCTCGTGTTGGGTGTGAGGTGGCCTCCGGCGGTACGGACTCCTCGTTGGTCGTCATGTCGCACAATGTGCTGTTCGGGAATCCGGATGTGGACGCGGTCCGGCTCCAGATCACCCGGGTTCAACCCGACATCGTTCTGCTGCAAGAGACAACCCCTGATCGATTCGATGAGCTATACGCCGAGCTTTCGGCCAAGTACCCCTACGTGGAGAGCCTGGGCGTTCAGCACATCTTGAGTCGTTGGGAGCTCTCGAACCGGTTTGAGTCCGGCACTTCTACCGGGGGAGCGCTCGTAGCGACGGCCATGACCGATGTTGGGTCCCTTCGAGTCGCGAACGTCCACCTGAGCGCGCCAGTAAATTTGGAGCGTCGAAGCAATCAGCGTGACGAGTTCGCGGAGATGGCTAAGTGGCGGATCGACGAGTCAGTAGACGTGTTGATGGGAGACTTCAACGCCAGCCGCGCACAAGCGTTGTACCGGCGGGTGGTGGGCGATGGTTACACAGACGGGCATCGAGTGGCTGGATGCGGCACTGGACTTACGTGGTCAAGGCGCGCCGACAAAGGACCCGCACTCCTCTCGCTCGACCATGCACTAATCCACGACCGCCTTCGGGTCGAGAGTTTCGAGGTCCTCGACTTTGCGGGAAGTGATCACAAGGCCATCGCCGTGCGGGTGCATGGACCCGAATAACTGTCGAGGTCCATGGGAAGCGGAGCTACGAAGCCAGGAAAGTTTAGAACTCGAAGACGACCTTTATAGCGCCGCGTTGGCCGGCGTTTGCCGCGTGTTCGATGGCGTCTTTGTAGCGAGCGAGCGGGTATTTGGCGCTCACCAGGCGGCCGAGCTTGGCCTTGCCGGCGAGTTCTTTGGCTCGCTTGAAGCTGGAGATCTCGGTGCCGTCGGGCCACGTGTCTGTTCCGTAGGTGTAGGCGCCGACGAGTTCGGTCTCGCGGTGCCACAGCGCTGTCAGGTCGACGTCGACCTTGCCTGGCATGCCTACCATGACGACTCGGCCGCGTGGACGGGTGACGCCGATCGATTGCTCGATCGATCCGGCGTTGCCGACGGAGTCGAGGGTGACGTCGGCGCCACCCGACAGATTGTTGCCCAGCATGCGACAGCCAGTAGCCCGTCGTACAGCTCGCGCCGTTTCGCTCGGTGAAACGACGACGTCGGCGCCGAGCGCCTCAGCGAACTGCTTTTGGATTGGATACTTGGCCACCGCGATGATCGAGGCGGGGTTGGTGTACTGACGGAGGGCAGCGATCGTAACGAGCCCCATCGTTCCGGCACCGAGGACGAGAACGACACCGCCATCAACCATGCCGCCGGCGGCGGCTTTGGCCACAGCGTGCACGCCGCCGGCAGCTGGTTCCATCATGACCGCGTCTTCGTCTGTCAGCTTCTTGGGCACCGTGTGGAGCTGACTCTTGTGGGCTACGAACTGCTCACTCCAACCTCCACCGGTACTGGCGCAGAAGCCGACTTGGATGCCGTCATCGATATCGCCAGCCAGCAGGTAGCCGTAGTCGGTGCCATCGCCGGGAGCAGCTCCCTTGAACGCGGGTGCCTCACCACGCGCCTCGGGCCCGAGTACGGGCTCGAGCACGACTCGCTTGTCGTCTTCGGTGATGCCGACAACCTCGTGGCCAGGGACAAACGGGAAGCTCACCAGTCCGTCGAAATAGCCAGACGAATGTCCGTCGATGGTGGAGAGGTCAGAGCCACAGATACCGGTGAGGGTAGGCGTAACTCGTTTCCACCCGTCGCCAGGCAGTTCCGGGGTGTCGATGTCGGCCAGGCGCAGCGGACCGATGCCCGCCCCGGTTCCTGGTCGTACTCGGGACGCAACAGCTGCAGCCGCATAGCGTCCAACTTGTCGTTCGAACAGCAGAGCTTTCACGTCGACAGAGTAGCCGTCGATCAGCAAAGGACCGATTTCGCACCAATATGCTCAAAGGATGACGGCATCGTGGGCCTTGCAGGTTCAGAACCTGTGGAAATCCTTTGATGGGGTTCCAGCGGTCGCTGGGATCGACCTAGCGGTACCGGCGGGCACCTTTTACGGACTGCTGGGGCCGAATGGAGCTGGCAAGAGCACGACGCTGGCCATGGTGACGGGACTCCTGCGCCCGGACGCTGGTTCGATCGTGGTCGATGGGCATGAGGTGTGGGCAGACCCTGTAGCGGTCAAGGCTCGAATCGGGGTAGTGCCCGAGACACTGTTGCTGTTCGAGCGCCTGTCGGGAAGAGAGTTGCTGGACTACGTCGGACGCCTGCGACAGCTGAGCGCAGACGACGTCGCCGTGCGCAGTGAGCAGCTATTGCACGTCCTCGGAATGACCGACGACGCGCACAAGCTCATCGTCGATTTCAGTCAGGGCATGCGCAAGAAGATCTCGCTGGCCGCGGCATTGCTGCACGCACCGCGGGTTTTGTTCCTCGATGAGCCCTTTGAGTCGGTCGACCCCGTGTCAGTCCGCCACATCCGGACCGTGCTCGACCAGATAGTCGCTGGGGGAGCGACGATCATTTTCTCGAGTCATGTGATGGCGACTGTCGAGTCACTCTGTGATCACGTCACCATCCTCGACCAAGGGAACGTCGTGGCGTCGGGTGATATGGCCGCGGTTACCGCCGGAGGCTCGCTTGAGGATGCCTTTGTTCGAGCGGTTGGGGCCGAGAGCCTCGACGGCGCCACCCTCTCGTGGCTGGGCGGCAAGCCTCAAGGTGCTGCCGCCGCCCCTGCAGTGCCGTTGTCGCCTCCACCACCTGATGCTGACAACAACTGAGCTCACCGGGATCCTGGTACGGATCAAGGCCCGGTTGGCGTTTGGCCGTCAGGCAGGAAAGGCGTCGTTGCTCAATGGCATCGGGGCAGTCGTCGGGGTTGTCGGGACTATTGGGGCGGTGGTCTTCATCGTCGGCACGGGCGGCGCACAAGACACCGCTGTCCAGATCATGTTGGTACTTACAGCCGTATCGGTCGCCTGGGCGACCTTCTCTATCGCGGTGGGCTCCGGCGAAGCGGTGCTCGACCCGGGCAAGTTTGCGATCTTCCCGGTTAGTAGCCGCCAATTGACGATCGCCTTTTTGATCGCAGCCTTCGTCGGGGTGCTCGCTCCAGGTACTGCTATCGCAGCGCTCGCTACCGTCGTTCACGCCCCGAGCCTTTTTGCCGCGGTGGTGATCGTTGTCGGAGCAGTGTCAACAACCCTAGTTTGTGTGCTCTCCGGCCGTTTAGGCCTGGCGCTGATGTCGAGCTTGGTACGTCGCCGCGGCGCCCGAGAGTTTGCGGCGGTCCTCGCCGGTGGAATCGGGGTGGTTGCCGGACTTGTTCCACAGTTCGCAATCGCACTCGCTGACGAGATCACGCTCGAGCGCCGAGCCTTCGCCCGAGAAATCCTCCGATGGTTCCCCTGGGGTTGGGGCCCCGAAGGGATCGCCTCGGCGATCGAGGGTCGGATTCTTCGCGCTGCGATCTTCGTGGCTCTTAGCGGCGCTTTGGCGGTCGTATTTGGTGAGATGTGGCGACGGCTGATGGCTCAGATCTTGACCACGCGACCCGCCGCAACTGAGGCGACGGCGATCGACGGTGGTCTGGTTCCAAAGGTTCTTCAGCCGCTTGGACGATCGCCGGTCATCGCCGCTGCGTCTCGCTCGCTGCGCCAGCTCCGACGAGACCCGCGAGAGTTTCTCGAAATGGTGGCTTTCCTACCGCTCGTATTTATCACCGCTCTACCTGCGGTCGAAGCCATACGAGACGGTGAACCCGCAGTGGTTCTTTCTACCGTCGGCATCGGCGCCGGTCTTGGTATGACCACGCTGAACATGTTCGGTGCAGATGGGCGATCCTTCGGGGTTGACGCGCTGGCCCTGGGCGATGTCACCCCAGTCCTTTTCGGTAAAGCGATTTCGCGGATATTGATCGGGCTTCCGTTGGTCTTTCTTGCAGCCATCGTGTTGGCAGCCGTTAGCAACGGGTGGGCCTTCTTGTTCCCGGGAATCGCGATTGCCATAACCGCACTTTTGGCTATGGCATCCGTTGGAATGTACGTGTCGGTGCGTTTCGCTTTCCCGCTTCCCGAGCGTGCCAACGCAGCGGGCGCGGGAAACGCCGGTGGATGTGCTGTCGGCATTATCCGAGGCGTGTCGATCGCCGTAGCGGTTCTGTTTGCTGCTGTAGGAACCGTGCCGGTCGGACTTGTGTCGGTCTTCGTCTCACCACTTCTCGGTTCGGTCGCGGCGGTGCTGTCGTTGGTATATGGGCTCGGTCTCTTCTATTTCGTAGGGCGCCACGCCGGAAGGCGTGCGACCATGAGTACGCCCGAGCTGTACCAGACCCTTTCGGCGGCACCGGGGTAACGGTTACCATGAGGTAATCGAATTCGATCCTCCTGTCCGCCTATATGGCCGCCATGAGCATCGAGAAAGAGATAACAAATGAGAATTCTGTGTGCTGATGCGTTGGCCACCGAGTTGTGCGAGCCGTTGATCGACGGCGGCCACGAGGTGTTCATTGAGCCCGATCTGACAGCGGAGACCCTCCCAGAGCGGTTAGCCCAACTCGATCCTGAAGTGTTGGTCGTTCGCTCCACCAAAGTGACTGAGGAAGCGATCGCATCCTCTGACGCTTTGGGTCTTGTCGTGCGGGCCGGTGCCGGTACGGACAACGTCGACAAGGTGGCCGCATCGGCGGCTGGTGTCTACGTCAGCAACGTCCCAGGTCAGAACGCGATCGCTGTGGCCGAGCTGGCCATGGGTTTGTTGCTAGCTATCGATCGGCACATTCCTGCCGGCATGGCCGATTTCGCCAATGGCCGATGGAACAAAGGTCGGTACAGCGCGGCTGATGGCATCTATGGCAAATCTCTAGCGATTGTTGGGCTGGGGGATGTGGGCTTCGCGTTGGCCGAACGTGCACAGGCGTTTGGGATGTCGGTTAGCGCGCTTCGAAAGCCGGAGAGGGCTCCGCGTTCGCTTCGGCGCATTCGATCGGCCGGTGTCAGCCTGGTCGATGACTTGGACACCTTGCTCGGTGCCGCTGACGTGGTGTCGATTCATGTGCCGAAATCGCCTGACACGGTCGCCATGGTGGACGGCGACTTTCTGTCGAAAATGCAAGACCGTTCGATCTTGCTCAACACGTCGCGAGGCGAGGTCGTCGATGAAGCGGCGCTCCTCACAGCCATGGATACCCGAGGGATTCGCGCTGGGCTTGACGTATGGCCCGACGAGCCATCGAGCAAGGAGGGAGAGTGGTCCTCTCGGTTAGCAACGCATCCCAACGTCGTCGGCACACACCACATCGGCGCTTCGACCGCCCAAGCACAACACGCTGTCGCAGAGGGCACGATTGCGGTCATTACCGCGTACGCCCAAGGACACATCGAGAACTGCGTAAACCTCGAACGCGAATCGAGTGGTGCGGCGATTCTGACCGTTCGCCACCTCGACAGGGTCGGGGTCCTCGCCAAGATCTTTGACAGTTTGCGGGAGGCGGGGCTGAACGTATCGCAGATGGACAATGAGATCTTCGTTGGCGGCGTTGCCGCGGTGGCGTCGATCAACGTCGACAGGGTGCCGAGCGCCGAGCTTTTGGAGACGTTGCGCTCGGACGCTGACATCCTCGATGTGTCTGCTGCGGACCTGGGGGTTGGGTAATGGTTGCGTTCACCCCGTTTGTTGGATCGGTGATCCGTCCAGAGTTTGTTCGGCGGGTTCCCGCACCGGCGTTCGACTCGATGTCGCGGGACCAACGGCGGGCGTATTTGGATACCCACCCCGAGAGCTACACGCTGGTCACCCGATCGCCTGGGGACGGCGGGCCTGACGATGACAGCGAGTTGGATGAGCTGATCGAACTCGGTGCGGAGGCGCTGGAGCGAATTTGCGCGCTCGGTGCCTTCGAACAACACGACGAGCCGTCCTTCTTCTTGTACCGACTGATCCGCAACGATCATGTGCAGTTGGGTGTTGTTGGTTTGGTCGAAACCGCGGCGTATCTCGATGGGCGTGTGAAGCGCCATGAAAAGGTGCGGTCGGCTCGTGCTGAGCACTTGTCGAACCATTTTGAGCGCCTGGAGGTGCAATCGTCGCCGATTGCCCTCGGCTATCGAGCGGTGCCACTGGTGCGGGCAACCCTCGATGACATCTTGGATCGAACTGAGCCTATCCTTTCGTTCACCTCCGGTGATGGCCTCGAGCAAGCCGTGTGGGTGGTTTCGGACCCAAGCGACTGTGCCGCCCTGACCGCTGGCTTCGCGCCACACGATCTCTACATCATGGACGGGCACCATCGGGCGGCCGCTGCGGGCCGATTGGCCGAGCGCACGGACTCGGCCGGGGCCAGTCACATGCTCTGCGTGCTGTTCTCCGACGACCGCGTGAACATCGAGCCGTTTCACCGTCGGGTGCGAATGCCAGCAGACACCGACTTCGATGCTGTCCTCACAAATCTCACCGAGGTGCTGCAACTGAAGCCCGATCCAGCGCTCGTTACTCAGCCACCGTCCGAAGATGGCCAATTAGGTGTGTGCATTCAGGGCGAGTGGTATTCGGGAACGTTGCCCTCTCCAGAGTCCGATTCGCCACTGGATGCGATTGCCCCCGTGCGCCTCCAGCGCAACGTCATAGGCCCCGTACTTGGCATCGACCCTGAGCATGCTGCCGGGCGGCTCAAGTACTTTCTGGAAGGCGCTGATCGAGCAGCGTTGGCTGAGGCAGCGATAGATAACGAATTACTCTTTGTGCTGCGGCCGGTCACTCCCGCCGAGGTCTTCGCCGTCGCCGACGCCGGTCTCGACATGCCACCAAAGTCGACCTACGTAACTCCTAAGCCCCGCTCGGGAGTGTTCCTTCGCCGCTTCTGATCACCTGGTGTGGTTTCCCGAAGCCGCTAGGGCTCGGCCCACTTTCCCGAAGCCCGCTAGGGCTGAGGGAATACCTCGTCCCAGCCGCGGACGGAGTTGATGGTCCAGACGCGGCTGGCTGCTCTCAGGTCGTCGAGGGTCAGGACTCGTTCGATGATTTGGTTGCGTTCGATGAGTTCTTCACGCAGGGTTCCGGGGAGAAGGCCGCTCTGGTGATGTGGAGTAACCAGTTCCTCGTCGAGTTCGAGCACGAGGTTCGCGATGCACGTTTCGGTCAGTTCGCCACGCCGGTTCCAGAGGATCACGTCGGGCGCGTCAGGGAAGCGCGCCATGGCGTCCTCGTAGCGGCCGCGAATGGTGGTCTTGAAGACGAGGAACTCGTCGTAGGGGTCGGTCGGTTCGGTGTCGATGGGCAGTGATCGTGGTTCGCCGTCTTCGGCGGGCATTGCGCCGACTTCTAACGTCGCTTCGCCAGCAGCGTCGATGAGCAGTCGGAGTTTGACGGGGGTGTCCGAGCGGACGGTGTTGAGTAGGCCCATCACTTCATCCATGTCGACATGGATGCCGAAGTGGTCACCGGCGCTTAGCAGGCGATTGATATGGCGTTGACGTAGGGACACGCCACCGTCGGGCGTCCAGGCCATCGTTTCGAGAAGTGATAGCGGCTTGCCAGCGCGGGCGAGGACACGGGACTTGTGCTCGGCTTCTTCCCATTCGTTCCCGGCCTCAGAATCCCACACGATGCCGCCGCCCACGCCGTAGGTGCCGCGTCCGTTGTCAAGATCGAGCCAGACGCTACGGATGACGACGTTGAACTCCCACC
The DNA here is from genome assembly GCA_964445255.1 of uncultured Acidimicrobiales bacterium. GTDB lineage: Bacteria > Actinomycetota > Acidimicrobiia > Acidimicrobiales > SHLQ01 > SHLQ01. The sequence continues at coordinate 1,177 of CAYUKM010000099.1, read as the reverse complement.
GGCCATCGGGCGAGAGCACGAACACCGACCCGCAGTAGGCGCCACGCGGTGAGGCTTCGAGATCAGCGATGATCTCGGTGGTTCGGTACTTCGGAGCGCCGGTGATCGACGCCACCGGGTAGAGCGATCGCAGGGTGTCGACCAAGTTGGCGCTGCTTTCAGCAACGACGGTAGAGGTCATGGTGTGCACGGTGGGGTAGTGCTCGATCTCGAGCAGCCTTGGCACGGCCACGGTTCCCACGTCGGCGACGCGGCCGAGGTCGTTGCGGACCATGTCGACGATCATGACGTTCTCGGCCCGGTCTTTGAGGCTCGTCGTCAGCTCCTCGGCGATTGCGGCATCGGTCTCCGGATCAAAGTGTCGAGGTCGGGTGCCCTTCATTGGTCGGGAGAGCAGTCGGTTGCCGTCGCGGGTGAAGAAGAGCTCCGGTGAGGCACTGCACAAGGCATGCGAGCCGAAATGCAAGAAGGCATCGTGCTTTGCGTTCTGAGCACGTGAGAGTGCGGCGAAGAGCCCCTCTGCGCTTCCCCAGAACGAGGCATGTCGGCGCATGGTGTAATTCACCTGATAGGTCTCGCCCGAACGAATGTGTTCACGCACCGCGTCGATCGCTGTGCGGTAATGCTCGAAGTCCTGGTCGGGTTCCCATTCGCTGATCTCGAAGGGTGCGACCTCGGGTCCATTGCTTTGTTGAGGGTCGTCAAAGACCCCAAACGCGACGAGGGGAGTTTCCGGGTCACGCTGCGATACCACGGCTGGATCGAATGCGGGCCCGGCGTCGTAGCTGAGCATTCCCACCACCCACGAGCCGTCCTTGGCGGCCTGCTCTGCCTGAGCGAACGCCGCAAGCACGTCGCTGAGCTCCCAGACGGTCCGTCCTCCCGTGGGCATCGAAAAATCGAGCCAATCGCGGGAGCTGCCGTGGCGCACAAGGGCGTGAGAGAGCGAAGCGCGAGAGACCACGAGGCCAATGTAGCGAGACCCGCGAGCACCAGGAACGATATGATGTAGCCATGGCGTACCAAGCTCCGGAGTATCACCCGGCGTTCGAAGAGTATTGCGAGACGATCTTCGAACTCGCCGAGGACGGACTCGACGTCAAGCAGGCGCGCATCGCCGAGCGCCTCGAAGTCTCTCGTCCAGCGGTGTCTGAGATGATCCGCAAGATGGAGCGCG
>CAYUKM010000098.1:0-11529 GCA_964445255.1 uncultured Acidimicrobiales bacterium | reverse complement strand
GCCCCGGGCCGTTAACTCAGTTGGCTAGAGTGCCACCTCGACATGGTGGAAGTCACAGGTTCAAGTCCTGTACGGCCCACGGACGAGCCACTCCTGCGCTACGAGCGCAGCGAGTAGCTCAGGCTTCTTGCGAAGGTGTGGCCAGCTAGCCAGGAGCGAGGGACGAGCGACGGAGTCCCGCCCGCCTCCGTCGCAGCCAGGCGCGAGGTCGAGAGCCCCCTAGGGCTCGGATCCGAGCCCTGGAGGCGAAGCCGGGAGATCAGTAGTAGTAGGGGAAGGGGTCCCAGATGGGTGGACGCTTTTCTAAGAAGGCGTCTCGGCCTTCTACTGCTTCGTCGGTCATGTAGGCGAGGCGGGTTGCTTCGCCCGCGAAGATTTGTTGACCGACGAGGCCGTCATCGACGAGGTTCATCGCGAACTTTGACATTCGCTGGCCCGTCGGGCTCTTCTGGTTCACGAGGGCACCCCATTCAAGGGCAAAGTTCTCGAGTTCCTCATGGTCGACGACAGCGTTCACCATGCCCATTGCATGGGCGTCCTCCGCGGAGTGATTTTGGCCAAGGAAGAAGATCTCCCGCGCCCGTTTCTGGCCGATCATCCGGGCCAGGTATGCCGACCCGTAGCCGCCGTCAAAGCTGGCCACGTCCGTATCGGTCTGCTTGAAGATGGCGTGTTGACGTGAAGCGATCGTGAGATCACATACGACGTGAAGGCTGTGGCCGCCGCCTACAGCCCAACCTGGGACAACGGCGATAACCACCTTGGGCATGAAGCGGATGAGCCGTTGCACCTCCAGGATGTGCAACCGCCCTGAACGGGCAGGGTCGACGGACTCAGCAGTTTCGCCATCCGCGTACTGATAGCCGCTCCTGCCGCGGATCCGTTGATCTCCACCTGAGCAAAAGGCCCAGCCTCCATCTTTAGGGGAGGGGCCGTTTCCAGTGAGCAGGACACAACCGACGTCGCTCGACATCCGAGCGTGATCGAGGCAGCGTGCTAATTCGTCAACGGTATGGGGTCGAAACGCGTTACGAACCTCAGGACGGTTGAAGGCGATCCGCACCGTTCCGTGAGCTTTCGCCCGGTGATATGTGATGTCCGTGAGTTCATCGAATCCGTCGATCGAAGTCCAGTGGTCAGCGTTGAAGATGTCCGAAACCATCCTGGGACCCTAGCCGTCTGGGCGTGGCGGCGGCTCAACCATCGAACTGGCAAGCCCCGAGATCCCTCACAGTGAGTGGACGTGTCACTACGAGTGGTGGTTCTCGAGTTGCTCGGCGGTTACTGAAGTGACAGGATCTCAGACGTGCCACTTCTACGTCGAGTTCTGCGCGCCATTGTGGCGATGGCGATTATGGGTGCTCTCGTGCTCGTTTCGACCGGTTCGGTCACCGCGCAAGAAGACGATGAGGAGCGCCTAGAGGAGCTCCAAGAGGAGCGCGAACAGCTCCAAGCTGAGCTTGCGGAAGCGGCGAGTCAAGTAGACGCCAGTCAGGCGAGCTTTGAAGAAGTTCTGACCGCTCTCGACGACATCAATGCCCTCGTTGACCTCCAAGAAGCACGCCTAGCCGATGCGCAACAAGCGGTCGGCAGCGCCGAGCGTCTCGTCACGCAAGCCGAGCTGCGCCGAGAAGAGATCATCGCCGAACAAGCGGCGCTACGACAGACCGTTTCGGACCTGGCGGTGGCGTCGTTTACCGGTGAGAGTGGTGAAAACGGCCAGGATCTCACGGCCTTGCTTCTCAATGACAACCCGAGCGAGGCGGCGAGGCGACGATCGCTGGTACAGCTCCAAACCGGCAACCTTGGTGACACACTCGACCGGATGCGTCAGCTAAACACCGAGGCCGAACAGGTCGAAGCGGATCGAGCGCGGGCGGTGGAGGCGGCGTTGGCCAACCAAGCTGATGTAGAGCAACGACGTATCGAACTCGAGTCAGCGCTCGATCTGCAGGTACAGCTTGTCCTCGACGTCGAGGCCCGTTTCGAGGCACGCCTTGCGGAGTCACAGGCTCTCGAGGAGCTTGACACTGAGCTTGCGGCCGAGATTCGCCAACAAGAAGAAGAGATCGCGCGACGAATCCGCGAAGAAGCGGCGGCGCGCGCCGCCGCTGCCGCTGCTGCTGCGGCAGCAGCCCAGGCCGCATCCGCACCACCTCTCCCAAGCAGCGGAGAGATCGTGAACGTGGAGGGTTTCGCGGTGCACGAAAGCATTGCCGATGCTGTCGGGCAGATGATTCGTGACGCACGCGACGCCGGAGTAACACTCACCGGGTCCGGTTGGCGATCGCCCGAACGCACAGCGGAGCTTCGAGTGATCAACGGATGTCCAGACATCTACGAATCGTCGCCGAGTTCGTGCCGTATCCCAACGGCTCGACCTGGACAATCCATGCACGAGCGCGGGCTAGCTATTGACTTTGCCAGCTGTTGGCGTGGTTCGGCCTGCTTCATCTGGTTGTCGAACAACGCTGCGACCTATGGGTTCTTCAACCTGCCAAGTGAATCGTGGCACTGGAGCACGAACGGTCGCTAGTCCAAGCTCCAAGAAACTTGCAGAAAAACCTGGCTCGTTGTCCCTAAACGACTAGGTTCGCGTGCGTGAGTGCGGAGATGTCACCTCGTCTGTCGCGCGCCCTAGGCGCGTGCCTCGTGACCGCGGTCGCCCTAATGGGGTCGACGTTGGCTGTCGGTGCGCAGACCGAGGACGAACAAGCCAGTATCGACGAGCTCAAAGAACAGCGTGAAGTCATCCAGGAGGAGCGTGCTGAGCAGGCCCTCAAGCTCGATGCGGCCACGGTTAGCTTCGATGCGCTTGCGCAGGCCCTAGACGACGTGAATGCGCTCGTCGATCTGCAGGAGGCACGCCTCGCCGACGCGAACCAACAAGTTCGCTCCGCGGAGGCCCAAGCCGAAGCTGCGTTGATCCGCCAACAAGAGATTGCGGCCGAGGTGGCCGTGTTACAAGAAGAGGTTCAGGCACTCGCGGTGGCCTCCTTTACCGGCGAGGCATCGGCCAGCGGGGACGACTCGTCACTCGTGCTTTCGAGCGAACCGTGGGTTGCTGCTCGTCGGCGAAGCCTGATCGAATTGCAGACGGGATCGCTCAGCGATGGCGTCGACCGTATGCGAGCTCTGGGTGCCGAAGCCGAGGTCGTCACCGTGCAGCGAGATACCGCCCTCGATGAAGCTCGGGTCGCTAGCTCGCTCGCAGCATCCCGACAGGTCGAGCTTCAGGCGAGCTACGACGCGCAAGCCGAGCTTGTCGCAAAAGCGGAGCTCCGGTTGGAGGCTCGCCTTGCCGAAGCAGCGTTCCTGGAGGAACGAGACTCCGCGGTAGCCGCAGAGATCAAACGCCAAGAAGAAGAGATCGCAGCACGTATTCGAGCTGAGGCCGCCCGTCGGGCAGCAATAGAGGCCGCCGAGGCTCGAGCCGCCCTTCCAAGCGTTGCCGATATCGCTGACATCACGACGGTCCGCGGTATCCAAGTTCACGTCTCGATCGCTGGCAACGTCGAGGGGTTGTTGGCAGCTGCTGAAGCCGATGGTGTTGCGCTCAGCGGTTGGGGGTACCGCGACAGCATCCGCCAGATCGAACTTCGCCAGGAACACTGCGGGACCACCGAGTACGACATCTGGGAAAAGCCAGCGTTCGCGTGCAGCCCTCCGACAGCACGCCCGGGCCAGTCCCTGCACGAGCGCGGTTTGGCGATCGATTTCACGTACAACGGCGGATCGATGACCAGCCATTCGAATCCCGGTTTTCAATGGCTTGCGACTAACGCATCCCGGTGGGGTTTCGTGAACCTTCCCAGTGAGCCGTGGCACTGGTCAACAACGGGAGAGTAAGCCAATTTTCGACACGTTGGCGGCTCGTGCAACCGCGATGTGTGACTCTTGTCGTGACATAGGTCTTTTGACTCACGAGGACCCAATTTTGGCCGATAGGTTCACGTGATCTCTGCCCGTTTTCGACTCCTAGTTGCCTTGTGCATCGTTTTAGGTCTGACGATCGCGCCCAGGATCGTGGTCGACGCGCAAGACGATGGCGAGGAACAACCCGAAGATCTAAACTCGCTCAAGGCCGAGCAGAGACGTGCAGAGCGCGAGGCGGCCCTGGCCGCGTCAGAGATCGATGTCTTCAACGCCAACGTCGAAGAGGTCACCAAAGCCCTCGATGAGCTACAGGCCTTTGTAACGAGCCACGAAGTTCGAGTCGAAGCTGCTGAGCAGGCGCATCGACAAGCGACCACCGCGGTCGAAAACGCACGTGATCGCACGGTCCAGATCGAGGCGGAACAAGGCGAACTCGAGCAACAGCTCACCGATCTAGCGGTGTCGAGCTTTACGGGTGAGCAATCGATTGTCAGCTCAGATACGACCGAGCTCGCCCTCTCTGATGACCCGGGTGAGTCGGCACGATTCATCCACCTCCTTGAAACGCAGACCGGTTCGCTCGAAGATGGACTCGACCGAATGCGCGCTCTTGAGGTGGAGTCCCTACAGATCACCGAGACGTTGCGTGTTGCCCAAGGCGAGGCTGCAGACACGGTCGCCGAAGTCGAGGCTCGACGTGCAGAACTACAAGAGGCGCTCGAGCTGCAAGAGCAGGTTGTCGCAGCAGCCCAGGTCCGTCTCGAGGCCCAACTCTCCGAAGCAGCGGTGCTCGAGGAACGTGGCGAGGCTTTGGCGACGCAGATCGCCGATCAGCAATATGCGATTAACGCTCGAATTTCAGAAACCGCCCGACGAAACGGCATCGAGATTCCCGAACCAGTGCGCCTCGAGGACATCGCATTTATCGAGTTCTACGACGAAGAGACGCTCCCAGAAACCGAGATCGATCCAGAAACGGGAGAGGCGGGCGAAGTTCTGCTCCCTGTAGATCTGGCGCCTCGGTTCGCTATTGAGGTGAACGTCGCGATCGAAGAGCAGGTCAGACTCCTGTTTGAGGAAGCGTTTGCCCAAGGTATCGACCTGGCCGGGTGGGGCTACCGCCCGATCCAGCGTCAAGTCGAGCTCCGAGCTGCACACTGTGGTGGCACCGAATTCGACATCTGGCATAAGCCAGCCTTCCAGTGCGCTCCACCGACGGCTCGGCCCGGGTTCTCCCGACACGAACAGGGACGAGCGATCGACTTCACCTTCAATGGCGGCTCGATCACCTCACATTCGAACGCAGGCTTCCAATGGCTGGCCGCAAACGCACCCAAGTATGGGTTTGTGAACCTGGCCAGCGAGCCATGGCACTGGAGTATCTCCGAGGGCGAAGAACTTCTGCCGAACGGCTAGGCCCGAACTAGTCCTCAGTCGGAGCTGGTGGGCGGAACACGCCGATGCTCGTTGGTACCTTCATCACACCGCCGGAGGCGAGTAGTTCGGTGGGCATACTGCGCACGATCGAACCGGTAGACAAACCATGTGCTGTAGGTACCGGAAGCGCAGATGCAGCGTGTATGGCTGCAGCAAGAGCGATTTCACGGTCGATCGAACTGGACACTACGAGGGTCAGGTCGTCGTACTTGCGGGCGAGATCGAGGATGCGATCAACGCCACCAATCGCTGCGGGCTTTACGACGAGAACCGAGGCGCCTGATGTCTCAAGCGCTTGCTGGGGAGAGATGTCGGGGGGAAGGTCAAGGGCAACCCGAACTCCGGTGCTCTCTCGGATCAGACCGTACTCTTCGAGTTTGTCGGTTGGATCTTCGATGTAGGAGATGCGGTGGTAGCCGACACGGCCGAGGACTCGCTCGGCGGTTTCGCGGTCCCAGGCTCGATTGGCATCGAGGCGTAGCTCGACGTTAGGTCCGGCGGCCTCGGACGCAGCGATGATTCGGGTGACATCGCTGGTCGGCTCGGCGACACCAACCTTCAACTTGATCGAGGTGACGCCTTCGGCGACCTCCTCGCTGACTTGGCTGTGCACCGCACCAGGATTCGCTGCCGAAACGAGACTGTTGACCGAGACCGTCTCCGGTGAGCCAGCTCGTAGGTACTGGGAGAGAGGTATGCCGTTTGCGCCAGCGATGAGATCGACGAGCGCGGTGTGGACCGCGAAGCGAGCGAGTGCTGAAAGTCCAACGCCATCGAGGCCTTCGAGGAGCTCCTGCGGGTTCTTTCCTTCCGATGCGGCTGACCACTTCGAGATCTCTCCTCCAAGCGATTCGATGCCATAGCCCTTTACGCCAGGAATGGGAGCGGTTTCGCCGAGTCCGATATAGCCATCGTTGGTCGTGATGAGGAGTCGGAGCCCACCGCGGTCACCGATTCCTCCTGCACCAGTAGGCACGGTTTCGGTAAGGCGAATGTCGATCGGTGATGCGATAGCGGTAGCGAGTTTCACTCTGCGGTCGTCCTTTTAGTGCTCGTCTGACTCACAGCTTTGCAAAAAAGTGGAGACCAGGCCGGATATATCATCGAACTTCTCTTCGTGAACCACATGACCGGCTCCCTCTATCACCGCTGCCTGGCCGTTGGGAACGCTCTCTGCCAAGTCGTTTGCGATTTGCACGTATGTTGGGTCTAGTGCTCCTGCGACGGCGAGAAGCGGGGACCGTAGCGTGGACAGGCCAGTCCATACCGGTGGCATGGAGCCGGTGCCGGTGCCGCGCAAGCTGTTTGCAAGCCCGCCTGCTGAGTTAGCGGTCCGAATCCGAATCGTGTGAGCGCGTGCGTCGTCATCAAGGCTCGACACGTAGGACTCGAAGATCGGTTTCTCGAGCCATTGCTCGACGAAGGCGTTGATGCCGATCGATTCAAGGTGTGTCGCGAGTTCCTGATCCGCGTCAAAGCGAGTCGTTCGCTCGGAGGGGTCGTCGATACCCGGTGTGGCCGAAAGCGACGTTATGGACGCGAAGTACCAGGGCGCTCGTGCTGCCATGGAGAGCGCGATCCGTCCGCCCATCGAGTAACCAACCAGGTGAACGGTCTCTGGGTTGCGTGGCCCGATGATCGAGAGCACCTGATCGACGACCGAAGCCATCGAATAGGGCTCGAGATACTCCGGTGCGTCACTTTCGCCGTGCCCGACCAGATCAACGGCTATGGCGGGACGTCCATGTCGAATCTCATCCAGAAGGGGGACCATGGTCACGGCAGCGCCCGTAAACCCATGCAACGCGACGATCAGCGAGCCCTCGCCGTCAGCTTCGCGAACGCTGAGTGTTGTTCCGTCGGCGGTTCGTGCGAAACGTTGGTTATATGAAGGGCCGGTCATGTTTGAGCGAGTTGTTCGGTGAGACGGTCTCGCAGCGTTAGGCGGTCTTCAGTGCTCACCGGTATTTCGAGAATGACGACGCCGCTCGCGGACGGGCGATCGAGGGCGGCTGTGAGTTCATCGCCGGTCTGAATGGCGGTATAGGAGATTCCGGCTGCGCCGCCAAGGAACGAAAGATCCGTTCCGTGGGGGGTGTGAAAAAGTTCGGTGAACAGCGCGTCGTCAATCGCGCCGCGCATCGGCAAGTTCGAGAAGATCCCGCCACCGTCATTGTTCGGGATTACGAGTGTCAACGGACAGCCTTGACGGGCTGCATCGAGGATGCTTCCTACGTCGTGTAAAGCCGCGATGTCGCCAATGAGCGCCACGACGCGGTGCTCTCGGGCCCGCCAGACGCCGATCGCCGAGGCAACGACTCCGTCGATTCCATTGACGCCGCGGTTGGCTAATACGATGCTCGGACTATCGGTCGGTCCAAAGGTGTCGATGTCACGAACCGGCATCGAACTCGAGGCCATGACCGAACGATCTGGAGCTGTGGATGCCCAGCGTCCAACAATTGCACCGATGTGGGCCTCGGTCAGTTGAGGCGTGTCTTCCAGCACCTCTCGGACGATGGCCTCAGCGCTCGCGCCCGTGCTATTCCAGGCCGTCACGTGCTCGGGCCTCGCTCGCTCAGAGCCGAGGAAGTCAGCAGCGCCCTCAAGTAGCCAAACGGGATCGCTGATGAGCCGCTCGTCAACGAGGTGGGAAGGGTCTTGCCAATCACCTCGTGGGTCGACGAGCACGTGTCGGGCGTAGTTGAGCGATTCCCACCACAGCTGGATGGCCTTTGCGGTCGGCGTGTGGCCCAGATGGATGATGAGATCGGCGCGTAACTCTTGTGAGTGCGAGGTGACTAGCGCGGGTTGCTCGACGACCGGACCGTGGCCGCGCAGCCCACTCAGCACATCAGCTAGCACAGCGATACCGAGGGTCTCCGCGCTCCGACAGATAGCTGCAGCTCCCGCGGCGTCGCCTGGGCGCACCGTGTCTGGCCCGGCCACGATGACCGGTGCCGAACTCCCCACGAGCGCCGTTCGGAGAGCCAACAGGTCGCTGTCGCGACGAATCGACCTCGTTGCATCCCACGCAGGCATCGCCGACGCGATTCGGCCGGGTTCGCTAATCGGCTCAAGCGGAAGCCGGAAAGGCCAGTTCACGTGGACCGGCCCGGTTCGTTCCAGACTGGTGCAGATCGCTCGCCAGCCCGCCCGTTCAGTGAAGTCCTCGCCGCCATCGGCTCCGACCGGCATGGTGATCTCGTCGCGAATATGGCGGCCGTAAAGGCCCCGCTGGTCAAGGCTCTGCCCGACGCCCCAACCCTGATGCTCAGGGGGTCGATCAGCGGTTACTACCACTATCGAGATGTTGCCCATAGCGGCTTCGGCGATAGCGGGAGCGAAGTTCGTACCTGCGGTACCCGAGGTGCAGACGATCGCTACGGGTTGTCCGCTGGTCTTGGCCTCGCCGAGCGCAGCGAAGCCTGCACTTCGTTCGTCGAGATGGATATCCCGGGCGAGATGAGGAACTCGTGAGGCTCCGATGGCCAGTGGCGATGAACGAGATCCAGGGCAGATCAGCACTCGTCGTAAGCCAGCAGCTTTTGCTCCTGCGAAGAAAAGTTCTGCGGCAGTGGTGGCGTCGAAGTCGGTGGTCATAGGTCGGACCACCCGAGTCTACGGTTCGTCGTCGTTGTCAGCCGGTTCTACGGGAGGGTCATCGGGGATCGGCTCCGAGGTGCCCTCTCCCCAAAGCGATTCGAGCAGGGGATAGGGGTTGTCCCAGCCTGACTCGCCATCGGGTGCTATCTGCAAGTGGAGATGGGGTACCCCACGTGCATTGCCAGACTCGCCGTTGGTTCCGATTGTCTGGCCCGCGTAGATCCGCTGGCCTTCAACAAACTCTTCGGCGCTCGAAAGGTGGGTGTAGAAGTAGCGCGCTCCGCTATCGCCAACCATGTAGACCGAAAGGCCGCCGAGGCCGCCGCCGGTGGTGCGCTCAAACACGCCGTCTTCAATCGCTCGGAGTGGCACGCCGATTTGGGCCAACATGTCGGTGCCGAGGTGGCGACGTCCACCCGATCGGGGTTGGAGCCAATCATCCCAGAATTCTTTGCGAAGCTCGTCGACTGGGAACGCGCCTACATCGATCCCCCATGGCTCGGTGTCTTCGCTGAGTACATCGAGCTCAGGTTGAAGCTCGTCGAGGTCGCGCGTATAGCTCGCCCGCTGGGATTCCAGGATTTGGACGGTGCGACCTACCTCGCTTCGACCATGAAGGGAGTTGACGGCGAGGTCGACCGATTCCATGGCCTGGAGGATTTCCGCCCGAGCGATGACCACGTTGGCGCGCTCCGGATCTGGCCGAAACGGGGCCCCCGGGTTCGTGGGATGGCGAGGTTCGTAGACAACGTCGGTGTCCTGGGCGTTTAGCGCAGTCGCTGGGACGAGGAGCGCCACGAGCACTGCGGCTAGCAGCAGCGCGCGTGGGCGACGGGTTAGCGAACTACCCATGAAGAAACGGTTTGCTTGCTTCACGACTAAACGAGGATAGGGACGCCCTGTGGAAAACCCCAACGCGGGTAGAGGTGACACGACCTAGCTGCATGCAGAACTACTCGGCTCCAAAGGTCCGCAAAACTTCCGGGGCGCCATCTGTCAGAACCAGAACGGAGTTGCCATCGCGTGTATCGGGAAGCGTGGGCAACACCACCGACTCCGGGCTGCCGGAGCGAAGCGTGTTTGCGATCGCGGTGGCCTCGGTCAGCGAGGTCGAATCGTCTACGGTGAGCGCTTCGCTCAGCTCGCCTGCCAGATCGTTCAACACCAACGGGTTTCGTTGATCTAGAAGCTTGTCCAGAAGGGCGCGCATGAACACTTGTTGGCGGGCAACTCGGCCGAGGTCACTCGTCGGGTCGACCACTTGCTGGCCGTCGATGATCTCGGTGTACGTGCGGCTTCTCACCCACGCGAGGGCTTGGGTGGAGTCCAAAGTGACAACGCCTGCCTGTGGCAGATCGAGCCCTGAGTTGCGATCGAACGCCGGGTTCTCGATGGTGATGTCCACTCCACCGACGGCGTCCACCACCTCAATGAACCCAGCGAGGTCAACCTGGACGTAATTCGATATCGGGATACCGAGCTCGGATTGGACCGTGTTGATCAGCGCTTCAGGACCCTGGCCGATCGCGGTGTTGATGCGCTGCTCAGGGCCTCCATTGATCGGAAGCCACAGATCGCGAGGAAGGGAAAGGAACCGGGAGCCAGTTTCCTCAACGCGCAGGATCATGATGGTGTCGCTTCGTTCGCCGGCGATTCCCTCACCGAGGATGACGTCAGCGTTCTCCGTCGAGCCATCGATGCCCTCGCGCGAGTCGGTCCCGACGAGCAGGATGTTCCGCTCGACCGATTCGGGCGCCGTGAGGGCCTCAGCCACGGGAACTCTCGGCACCGAATCGAATGTGCGGCGAGCGAGAAAGAGTGGAACGACCAGGAGAAGTACCGCGATGACAGCCAGTAGTCCGAGAACAACCGGCCAGCGTCGCCGCTTGCGGCTTCCTATGGCCTCGAAATCTTGGCGTTCGCGCGCTGGTTGGCCGACATGTCCTGCGGCGTTTTGGGGGGCGCCTTGGTGCACCGGTGCTGCGACATGTTGCTGAACTTGTTGTTGTGGAACGTGTTGGTGTTGTGGCGCTGGGTGAGCGACGGGAGGTGCTTGTCGAACGACCGGGGGTGCGGCGTGCTGCCAGTCGATTTCATCGGGCCGAGTTGTTTGGGATGGCCGTTCCGGTCGTTCGAGGTCTGGGATTTGGGCGAGTCGGTCCCTGAACGACGGTTTGGGATCGTCGTTGGGGCTGTTCGTTGGCGCCATGTCGACTAGTTCAGCACGTCGCAGGCACAAGATGGTGACGCCTCCACGAGATTCGTAGTGGTCAGGTTTGCTAGCACCCTCGCGAAAAAGACGGGCGAAAGTTTTTACCTAGGTCCCAAGTTGTGGGAGCCTAAAGGGGTTAATGGGCTGCCCCGGTGGCCGGACCAACTGGAGATAGTTGTATGGGACTAAGTGATCGCCGTTTGACCGGGCGTGATGTTTTGGCAAAAACCTTTCACGCGAAGACAAAGCGCGGTTACGACCCAGTCGAGGTAGACGCGTACCTTGAACTCGTCGCAGCGCAGATTGATGTGCTCCATGGGGACATCGGTCGCGCCTCCCAGGACGCTGCGACTGCAGTTCCTGCTCCGGTTCCAGCCGCAGTTTCGCCTGAGCAACTC
>CAYUKM010000097.1:0-11634 GCA_964445255.1 uncultured Acidimicrobiales bacterium | reverse complement strand
AAATGTCGGTCGATCAGTCGACCCACAGCCTCTTCGGCGCTTCCAAGCTCGCCGCCGACGCGCTCGTCCAGGAATATGGCCGCTACTTCGACATGAAGACCGCGTCATTTCGAGGCGGTTGTTTAACCGGACCTGATCACTCAGGGGCCGAGCTACACGGCTTCTTGGCGTATTTGGTTAAATGCACGGTCGTCGGACGGCCCTACACAATCTTCGGTTACAAAGCCAAACAAGTGCGCGACAACATCCACGCATCTGATCTCATCAGCGCCTTCGATCACTTCTACCGCGCGCCACGAGTTGCCGAGGTCTACAACATCGGCGGCGGCCGCGAGATCAACACTTCGATGCTCGAAGCAATCGACATTGCACAGCAACTTTCAGGCAAGACCCTCGAGTGGACCTACTCCGATGAGAACCGCATCGGCGATCACATGTGGTACGTGAGCGATATTCGCCGCTTCCAGGGCCATTACCCAGACTGGAAGTTCACCTACGATCTGAAGGCGATCATGGCCGAGATCCACGACAAGATGGCCGAGCGGTGGCTCTCGGAGAACGCATAGACATGAGCAGCACACAACACGGGTTGGAAACGCCCCGAGTCGACATCTTCGGTATCAACCTTTCGGTAACGACCTACGACGACGCGACCGAGCAGATCATTGACGCCGCGAAGAACAAGCAGTCCTTTGCCATGAGCGCGCTGGCAACCCATGGACTCATGGAGGCGGTGTACGACGACGACTTTGCCGCCGTTGTAAATGGTCTCGATCTCGTGACCCCCGACGGCCAGCCCGTACGTTGGGCGATGAACCTGCTGCACGATACCGGTCTCACCGACCGGGTCTATGGTCCCGACCTCACCTGGAAAGTGTGTGGCGCTGCCGCGGACGCCGGCGTAGGCATCTACCTGTTCGGTTCCACACCGGAAACCTGCGATGCTTTCGTGAATGCCATCCTTAACGAGTGGCCTCATGCGATCATTAGTGATGTGCAACCCGACCGCTTCCGTGATGCGACTCCTGAGGAGGACGCTGCTGATATTGCCCGCATGAACGCATCGGGTGCTGGCGTGTTCCTCGTCGGGCGCGGTTGCCCTCGTCAAGAACGTTGGGTCGGCGCTCACAAGGGCAAGGTCAACGGTGCGATGATGGCCGTTGGCGCTGCCTTCGACTATCACGCTGGCGAACTGCGTAAGCCACCTGCCGCACTTCAGCGAGTGGGACTCGAATGGGCCTGGCGACTCGCACTCGAACCCCGCCGCCTCTTTAAGCGCTACGCCGTAACCAATAGCCAATATGTCATGCATCTCGGCCGAGCACTGCTCCAGCAGCGCAAGCCGGGAGCGTCCATCGGGAGGAAATGATCCATGGCTGACTCCGTGACCGAACTGCAACTCAACGATTACCTCGACATCGTCCGGCGAAGGAGACTCCTCATTGCATTGGTCGCACTCGTCGCTATCGGAGCCGCTGTCGCGGCCTCGGCCCTCCAGACACCACAGTTCCGGGCTGAAGCACGGGTAGCGGTCGACAACTCCGCTGGCTCAGGGCTTCTCGCCGATGATGCCAACCTCTCCAGCAACGTACGGGACCGGAATCTCAACAACGAGGTGGAGTTCGCACAAAGCGACCGTGTGAGCGATCGGGCCGCAGACACCTTTGGCAGCCCTGTCTCAGCCAACATCTCTGCTTCGGGTTCCTCAGACATCCTCTCGTTTACCGTCGTAAACACCGATCCCAACGTCGCGGCCGAGATTGCGAACACCTTCGCTGATGCCTATGTCAATGAACGCTCCATCGCTTCTGGGGAGCGCTTTATTGCTGCAATCGATGTGATCAACGAACGTCTGTCCGCCATCTCAGAGGAGCGCCTGCTTCAGGAGCGCGAACTGACGACGACCGGTGATGCCCAGAGTGTGCAGATCCAACTCGATTCGCTCGCTGCTGAAGAGAGTCGCCTCCGTGGTCAACTCAACGAAATCGATGTACTGAGCCAACTCAACGGCAGCACTTCCGTGGCCATCCTAAACGCCGCTGAGCCACCCGCGAGTCCCTTCGCTCCATCGTGGGTTCGCAATATCGCACTTGCGGTCGTGGCGGGCTTGATTCTGGGCCTCGGTTCGGCCCTCGTTCTTGAGACCCTCGACGACACCATCCTTACGAAAAGGGATATGGAGAATGCAGCAGATGGCACTCCGGTTGTGGGAGTTATCCCGTCGCCACAGAAAGGTCGCTTTTCCGGTCGCAAGAATCGCAAGCTCATCACGAGCCGAAGTGGTGCCTTCACCGAAGCGTTCCGTTCACTTCGCTCTGCGATCGAACTCGGTCAGGCGGCCGGCAACGAGATCCGCTCGATCCTCGTCACCTCAGCAAACCCGGCGGAGGGTAAGTCCACCGTGGCTGCACACTTGGCCATCTCCTTCGCCCGCTCGGGAGCAAACGTGCTGGTCATCGACGCTGACATGCACAACCCAACTCAGCACCAACTCTTCGGGGTAGCGAACGAGAACGGCTTAGCCGAGCAGCTCGCCCAAATCGGCAACGCCGAGATCCTCACCGAACAAGCATCGGGTGAACGATTGCTATCGGTAATCCCCGCTGGTTCGAGTGGGTCCTCCCCTGCTGACCTGTTGCGTTCGGTGCCTGCCCAAGAGTTCATCGAGAAGCTCACCTACGCCTTCGACCTCGTGATCATCGACTCGCCGCCGCTTCGTCCCGTAGCCGACACCCTTCCGCTGGCACGGATCACCGACGCTACCCTCATCGCCGCGATGCGAGGACAAACAAACGCGAAGGAAGTCGATCAGGCGATGGAGCTTCTGGCTCGTGCACAGACCCGTCCGCTCGGAGCGGTGCTCAACGCTGCTGACGAGGCCGATGGTGGCTATGGCTATGGCTATGGCTATGGCTATGGCTCGAACAACAAGTAAGTAGCTCGCCAAGCTCGCGGAGAGCTGAACTATTGGCGGTCGGGGACTTGCGCTGGTCGACCCCTGCGATCGAGAAATCCGATCGCTGTCGCCATCGCCCTCGGGTCATGGCGTAAGTGGTGTCGAGCGCCGTCGATGATGCGCAACTCTGCCGCTCCGTGGGCATCGGCGATAGCACGAGCATCAAGCGCCGGTACCGCATCGTCGTTGCCACCGTGGAGCACCATTAGCTTCTTGCCTCCCTCGGCCAACTTGGCCGCAGACTGCACTGTCGAAATGCCCTGCAGCTCCTTCGCCCAATGGGAGAAGTCCCCGGGAAAGTTGGGGTCACTGATCGCCCCGCAACGGCGGGCGTGCGACAACAGCTCACGAGGGCGCGAAGCCCAGTCTTGAAAGTCCGCGGGCGCAGCAAAGGCAATAACCCCGGTTACGTCGTCACGGTCGGCTGCCAACGACACCGAGATAGCGCCCCCGGTTCCAAAGCCCATGACCCAAAGGCTCCCGTCAAACCCCAGCACCTGCTTGATTCGGTCGAGTGCCGCTTCAAGATCGGCTCGCCACCCATTGAGCGAGAAGTGGCCCTCCGAAGTCGCCAAGCCTCGAAAGGCAACGGTCAAGGAGATGAGACGAGCGTCCATCGCGAGCCGTTCAACCAAACCGGGGAAGGTTTGGTAGGAGTTCGCACCACCGCCAGCGTCTGTCGGAAACCCAGGAGCGACCACTATGCCCGGACGGCCGTTGTGAGGTAACGGCGCAGGGATCGCCAGGTGCGCTTCAAGCACACCCACAGGGCCGGGAATCTCGATTCGTTCAACCGACGCGGAACCCATCGCCTACCCTTCTCGCCCGACGCTGATCACGCCAGGCGATATCCCCGGTTGCGGGCCTCGGCGAGCGTGTCGGGCCCAAAGGTGGCTACCTGCTCACTGGCCACCAGCGCCTCGATCACGTGCTCGGGGTAGTCCAAATCGAGGTCGTACACCCGCTGGGTGCGCTTGTCGCCAATAAAACGGAACTCGTGGTATGGCTTCGGGCGTTGCATCGCCTCATCATAGAGCGCCGAAAAAGAGTTGGAGGGGAGGGCTGGTGCCCTCCCCTCCGAGTTATTCGCTGGAGAAACCGAAACGACCTTGTCACGCACACTGCACTTGCGTCAGGAGCGATGGCCGGGTGGAACGACGTCCGACGGTTACGTGTTCGGCGGTGTCTGACACTGTCTGTAGAACAGGCAGCGAGTCAACTCTCGCCTGAGGTCCAGCGGGCCCGACCTAACGGTCAGACACCTCCAAGGTTCCAAAATCTATATCGTTGATTGGGACCACCTCCTCTCTCTTGGTAATCCCTACTGTACCTCATTCCCGACCGCTCCGATATCGCGGAGGTACGTCACAAATGCATCGGCGATCACCGTGATATGGATGCTGTCCAGGTCCGGCCGTTCCTCCACCCCTTGGGCAACCGCGAAGTCCACAAGACCGATTTCGTCGACCACGACCTGATCCTCTTCCATCACCCACTCTCCGCCCATCTCTTCGCCGAAGTCACTTACGAGACCGAGGCGATCGAACCAATCGAGCACCCATCGAATCACTTGGTCGACATCATCGTGACTCACGACGGCGCTGACTTCGAAAGGAATCGATTCGGCGACAACCTCTACGGCGTCTTCGATCTCGAGCAGCGCCGGTGCCACAGTGCCTTCAAGCTCCACGGACACACGAGCGACAGCAAAAACAGCAATTCCGACGACGAGAACCAGACCGACGATTGCCGCTAGCCAAACCACCCGCCCACCTTAACGACGCGCACGGCCGATGAGTAACTAGCTCTCGGACGAGAGCCGACTACGAATCGCTGCGTCTTGGGCTGCTTCCATGCTCGCAACGTCGTTGAGGTTGATGTAGTCGCCAACGAGGTCGAATGCGCCGACGGTCTGGCCGTTTCGGATCAAGTCGTCGACGAAAGTGACGAAGTCGAGCGATGAGCGTCCACCCTCAAAGGCGGCTTCGAGCTCGGTCATTACGTCGGGTTGAACAACGAAGGCCGCCATGCCCAGAAGATCATTTGGCGTGGAGACAGGGTTCTCGACCAAGCGAACAATTCGAGAGCCGTCGCGTTCCACGGAGAAGTTCTTCTTGATGAGATCGGGGTTGTCCACCGGCTTAACCGGAACGACGACGCTGAACTCACCGTCGATCTTGGTGATCTCGCCGAGGTTGCTGTCGAGGTAAAATTCGTCAGCGAGCATGACGACGCCGAGGCGTCCAGCCATATATGGCTTGGCCAGAAGCACCGACCAAGCCCACCCCTTATCGAGATGCTGGTTCTCGACGTACGTCAGGCGAACCCCATGCTCTGATCCATCGCCGAAGAACTCCGTGATGGTCTCGGCCATGTAGCCGAGCACGATGACGATCTCTTCGATCCCCATTTCGTCGCGCATCAGTTCAAGATGGCGCTGAATGTTGGGTTTGCCGTCGATGAGAAACATGCCCTTGTGCAGCTCGTAGGTGTATGGCCTTGCTCGAATACCGCTACCGGCGGCGGGAATGATCCCAATCAACTGATCCGACACGTTATTTCCCCTTACAGGTCTTGTGCGTTGTAGAAGTCCCTCGCCAGGTTCTGCCAGTCTTCTATAGAGGACAGGTCGTGGCGAGCAGCCATGATCGCTTTACTGAGCTGGAGATTGGCGATCTCCAGCGCCGAACGACGGCCGAGATCCTCGATATCGCGGACATCGGCAACACCGGCTATGCCTACGGTGCGTCGTGCCATCGAGCACGCGCAGAACCCAGCGGACTCCCGAAGTAGGTCGAGCATGAAGTTCTGTGTGAGCTGGTCGAACTCGCTCGCCGTGAGCAACCCGTCGATCAACATGGTCGAGGCGTCGGCTTCACGCCACAGCGCGAGAAAGCGCTCTTCGAAGGTGTTCCAGATGATGGCGATCTGATCGATTAGCCACTCGCGATAGTCAGCGCCGCCCGCGCGTTCAAAATGTGCGGTTGCCGCGAGCAAGAAGTTTGAGATGACCTTGCCAACGTCGAAGCCGAACGGCCCGAAATAGGCGAACTCCATGTCGATGACGTAGCTCTCGTCCTGGTTCACCATCAATGAGCCCGTGTGGAGATCAGCATGCAACAAGGCGTCGGTCTTCGCGACGAAAAGGTCTTTGAACGCAAGCACGTCGAGCTTGTACTGCGTGTCGGTGTGGATGTTCGCCTTCGCCCACTCGTCGGTGGCAGGATTCGAATAGTTCGAGTCATGCTCCATGTACGGGAAGGTGAAGATGAACTCTTCAGTGAGCTTGCACAGTTCATCGTTGAGCGTGAACTGGTCCATCAAGGCGCGGCGTTCTTCGCTGGCCATCGACCAGGCACTCGTCTTGAACAAGGTTTCAGCCATGAACACGCCAATGTGTTCGGCCACCTTGGGGTAGTAGACGCCGTCGATCATTCCCCGTCTCAAAATGATGTGATCGCCGAGGTACTGCATGATGAGAGTGCTCATCTCTTCGTCGGCGTGAAAGATCGTGGGTACGAGATCGGGTACGACGCCGTTGTAGACCTGCAAGGCACGAATCTCGTACTTCATCCGGTCTCGACTTAGTGGCCACTGCTCACCCACCATGCGCAAGTACGGAACGGCTTGTTTCACGATCACCGAGCGCGTCGAATCGCTCGCGTTCGTGACTCGGTAGACGAAGTTGAGATTGCCATCACCGATCTCGATAATGTCGATATCGCCTGCGCTGACGGGCTGACCACCGTTCAGCACCTCGAGAGCAGCCGGAATGTCGCTTAAATAGGACGGCAGACTTTCACGATCAAGTATGCGGTACTCAGTGTTGGTCATTTCTTGAATTGTGCAAGTGGAACGTTCGCTCCAGCCTTCTCGATCTCTTCAAGGATGATGTCGTGGACATCGCCATTCGAGACCAGCAGGTCGGTCTTTTCAAGGTTCCACGGTTGCCCGTGGAAGTCACTGACCTTGCCGCCGGCTTCTTGTACACACAGCACACCGGCAGCCACATCCCATGGTGAGATAGTCAACGTGGTGAACGCATCGACGCGACCGGCTGCAACCATGTAGCACTCGATGGCGGCGGAACCGATCTTGCGGAAGTCCTTGTTCTGTTTGTGCAGGGTGTATTCGATCTCTGCGAACCGAACGTTGCTCTTCTCGCCACCAGGACAACCAACGACGTAGGTCTTGGCGAGCTCGGCCGTATCGGAGACCATCACCGGTCGCCCATTGATCGTGCATCCATGGTCCTTACGAGCGACCACCATCTCCTCGATGTAGGGCGCAAAGATCACACCGGTGATCGGTTCGTTCTTGTACGCCAGTGCGATAGACACCGCAAAGAACGGGTTGTGGTTCAAGAAGTTGCTGCTGCCATCGAGTGGATCAACAATCCAGGTGTAGTCACTGCCACGGTCGACAAGCCCGGTTTCTTCAGTGAGCAGGTTGTGATCGGGGCACCTGTCGGTGAGATGACCCATGATGATCTCATCAGCTTCATGGTCGCTGGCAGAAGTGACCTCTTTGGAAAGGCTTCGGTTGCCGACGGACATGATGTCGGTGCCAAAGACCGATGCGTGGTGGCTACGAAAATTGCTAGCTAAGTGTTTGCCAGCGAGCGTTGCTGCTTCAACAGCAACATCGGCAAAGAACTGCATACCTACATCTCCTCATACGCCCACAGGTAGGGGCACAACTGCGATAGTACCCGCGCTTGCCATTCTATGGTTGAGTACGCTTTCCTATGAAATGCTGGGCCTCTTGGCCTACAAACCAATGTCCTCGGCCAAGCGGGCTCGGTGATATGTCGGGTTGCCAAACAGCAGCTCTGAACTCTTTGCGCGTTTGAAATACAGATGGGCTGGATGCTCCCAGGTGAAACCAATCCCACCGTGAATTTGGATGTTCTCTGACGCGGCCCGGAAATACGCCTCGGAGCAGTAGCTCTTCGCCAGGCTCGCCATGGCAGGGAGTTCGTCGTTGTCGACCGAAGCACACCAGGCGGCGTAATAGGCGGCGGACTTCGCTGCCTCGACTTCGAGCAACATGTCAGCGCACTTGTGCTTGATGGCTTGGAAAGAGCCGATCGGACGACCGAACTGCTTTCGGTCCTTCGCATAGGCGACTGCCATTTCCATGACAAGCTCGACTCCTCCGACCTGTTCTGCTGCGAGCCCTACCGCTGCGCGTTCGAGAACCTTCGTTATCGTCTCCCATCCTTGGCCGTCGGCGCCGATCAGATGCCCCGGCGTGGAGGACAGTTCGATCTTGGCCTGCGTGCGGGTTTGGTCCATTGTCGAGAGCTTGGTTCGAGTGAGCCCGGACGCGTCGCCGTCGACCGCGAACAGCGACACGCCAGCATCGGTTCGGGCAACGACGATCAGTAGGCCTGCGATGTGGCCGTCGAGGACGTAGTGCTTGGCGCCGTCCAGCTTCCAGTCGTCGCCGTCTTTCGTAGCGGTGGCCGTAACTCCGGCCTCTTCCCAGCTGCCGCTCTCTTCAATGAGGGCCACCGTTGCGATGAGTTCGCCGCTCGCGATCTTCGGGAGGTATTCCCCAGCTGCGTCTGCATCGTCGGCATACAGCAAGGCGGAGGTCGCGAGAACAGCGGTAGAGAAAAACGGGGCGCAGAGCAGTGCTCGCCCCATCTCCTCCAGAACGATCCCGAGTTCAACCCAACCGAAGCCCTGGCCGCCGTACTCTTCAGGAATGGCGAGTCCTTGGAGGCCCATCTGTTCGGCCATTTGTGCCCAGACCGCTTTGTCGTATCCCGACTCGGTTTCCATGACTTCCCGGACCGCAGCTTCGGAGGACTTCTCTTCGAGGAACTGGCGGACGAACCCTCGAAGTTGCTCTTGTTCCTCGGTAAAGGCGAACTGCATTCCCAGAACCTACCCGCCGGTCACTTACCCTGCGAGTCGAACCGTCAGTGCTGCTACGATCGGTCCCGATCGGGTCAGCGCACCGTACGGGCACGTCGACCGCTAGCTGGGAGAAAATCATGGTTCCACGCCTCATCGGCGCATTCAAAGGCGACGTCGCCACCTTCGAAGAAGTCGAGCATGACCAGTCCGCGACAGTGCAAGCCGGGATCGTCGTTGCCGTCTCCGCAGTTCTTGCCGGGATTGGCGGCGGGCTCGGCAACTCGATCGTCGGCGGCAGTTCGTCCTTCTTCACGATCTTCATCGTGGGCATCGTGTCCACCCTGTTGAGCTGGGTTGCCCTTGCTGCAATCATCAACTTCGTGGGCGTTCGCTTCTTCAACGCCCAATCGACGCTTGGCGAGATGCTCCGAGTCACCGGGTTTGCGGCCGTTGTCACTTGGCTGGCCGTCATTCCTTTCATCGGTTTGCTCTCGCTGTTGTGGTACTTCTGGGTGTTGTTTAAGGCAATCCGGGCGGGACTTGACCTGCCATCTGTACCCACCGCCGTCGTCATCGTGATTGGCCTCGTTATCCGCCTCGTCCTCCGGTTTATCTTCACCGCTATCTTCTAAAGGACTTCGCATGACCACTCACGTCCCCTACGACGACTATCGCGTTGAGCCGGCCACCTTTGCTGGGCTCAACAGCATCGACCAGAACGCCAACGGCGGCCTCACCAAGGCGGACGCCAAGCCGATCTTCAAGGCCTTAAACAATCGGGTTGAGGAATTACAGGAGCAGCTGTACGCCTACGGCAAAGAAAAGTTGCTCTTCGTGCTGCAGGCGACCGACACCGGCGGCAAAGACGGAACCATCCGAGCGGTGTTCGACAAGACGAACCCACAGGGAGTGCACATCGCCTCGTTCAAGAAGCCAACCTCGAATGAACTTGCGCACGACTACCTGTGGCGAATTCACCAGCACACCCCGGCGGCGGGCCACATCAACATTTTCAACCGCAGCCACTACGAGGATGTGTTGGTCGTTCGGGTGCGAGACCTCGTCCCCGAAGAGCGATGGCGCAAGCGCTACGAGCACATTCGCAACTTCGAGCAGATGCTAACCGACGAAGGAACCGCGGTCGTCAAAATCTTTCTGCATATCTCCAAGGACGAGCAGCGCGAGCGACTCCAGGCCAGGATCGATGACCCCGCCAAGCACTGGAAGTTCGAGTTCGGCGACCTTGAAGAGCGCAAGCTTTGGGACGACTACCAAACAGCCTTTGGCGACATGGTGATGGAAACATCGACGCCCGACGCGCCGTGGTTCGTGGTGCCGGCAAACCGCAAGTGGTACCGCAACATCGTGATCAGCCAGATCCTGGTCGACACCTTGGAGAAGCTGGCCTCCGATGACTTCCCACCGAACCCTGAGCTCGAGGGCGTCGTCGTCGAGTAGCTAGAGCGCGGATCGGGTTTCGGGAACGCCCTGGAACCCAGCGTCGACCGCCAGCACTCCCGGCGGGAACCCCTTGGCTCCGCGCCGAGTCGACTTCTCCCCCGTCGATGCTGGTGACGAAGATCGTCGACAGGTCGTTCCCACCAAACGCGGGCATGGTCGGCATGGCCACCGGTAGGTCGATGACGGTATCGATGTCACCGTCGGGGGTGATCCGGGTCAGCGCCCACCCGTTAACCGATGCCGACCAGTAGCAGCCCTCGACGTCGAGGCACGCGCCATCGGGCAAGCCTCGAGCGCCGCTGGCCCGGTAGTCGAAGAACACCGGTCCCTCGACATTGTCGAGGGACCGGCTCCCTACGGGAGGCAGGTGTGAGCGCCTGGTGGAGCTTCTTCGTGCGACTACTACCTATGAAGGGATAGGCGGTGCAGCAGGAGAGGAAGCTCAGCCGAGTGTTGCCTCGCCGGTGAGCACAGGGCCGCTTCCGAGTTGAATCTCGTCAGCTGCTTCAGCATCTGCTGGGACCTCAGCCAGAAGCGGCTTCAGCGTGAACGGTGCGGCGCTGTCGTCGTCAGCAGGCTCGATGCTGATCACGACGGTCGACTCGGCCAGGTTCGCAGGGAACTCAAGGCCTTCGGGAGCGTTCTGGATGAAGTCTTCACCCGGGAACGGTGGAGCTGGGGCATCGTCTCCTCCGAAGCCGTCAAAGTCGTCGGGTCCGGCTGGGTCGACGAAGCGACCGGTGCTGACGGCTTGACCGTCGATGACGACCCATCCTTCATAGATCCACTCTTCGGGAAGCTCAGGAAGGTCGAGACCGGCTACCGGGGCACCATCGACGATGTCGATGAACCAGGCTCCGTAGAGCTCGTCGTCGGTCGATTCGGTACTCGGCGTTGCCAAGATGAACTGACCAGAGGCATCGCTGAAGTCATTGCCAAGCGCAGCCGGGTGACCGACCGAGAGGTCGGCTTCACCGTCGACGAAGTCGCCAGCGAGAAGACGGACCGTTGATGGGGCGGGATCGTCACCTTCTGCAGGTTCGATCGACAGGACGAACGTTGATGCGCCCGACACGTCTTCGATTGCCGAACCGGTTAGGTATTCGTTGTTGCCGTCGGCGTCAACGATGAAACGGCCGGTGCTGTACGGCTCGTCGTCGATGATTACCCAACCTTCGTAGACGAAGGCGTCCCCGAGAGGCTCAAGACCTTCGAACTCGAGGTTCACGTTGGTGGAGATATCTGCCAGAGCGAGGGTGTCGTCATCGGCGTCGTCTTCCATGGCCTCTTCGTCATCTTCCATGGCGTCTTCGTCATCCTCCATGGCCTCTTCGTCTTCGTCTTCCATGG
>CAYUKM010000096.1:0-11699 GCA_964445255.1 uncultured Acidimicrobiales bacterium | reverse complement strand
GCCACGGCACCGCTGGGCGAGGCCGTGCCAAATACGGAGATGTTCCGTCGGCTCGCAACGGCGTTTGGGTTCACCGAACCGGAACTGCATCTGAGCGACGAGGCGCAGATCGATATCGGCGTCGCAGATCACGTCGATATGGACGCACTCAAGGCCGACGGTTTCGTTCGGGTCAGCGACTTCCCAAAGGACCACCTCCCGTACGCCGAAGGCGGATTCCGGACCGCTGACGGGCGGGCACGTTTCGTCGCGGAGACGCACGGGGTGCCCGGCCTCACCCCATTGCCCGAATGGGTGCCGGTGGCCGAAGGACCCGGTAGTGCACTCATGGAGCGCTTCCCGCTCATGTTGCAGACACCCAAGAAGGCCACCCGATTCCTCAACACGTCGTACTCAAACCTTGCCGCCCACGCCGGGCGAGAGACTCGGCCCCACATCGAGTTGGACCCCATCGACGCGGACGCCCGAGGCCTGTCCGACGGGGATTTCGCACGCGTGTTCAATGATCGGGCCTCGCTCACGTTGCCAGTTGCTCTCAGCGACCGCCTCCGGCCAGGTGTCGCCGTCGTTCCGTGGGGCTACGTCGACGACGCCTACGGGTCAGAGGCGGGCTCTGTGAACGATCTCACCAACGCCGACGATACCGAGTTCGGCCATGGCTCCAACTACGGCGACACCCTCGTCGAGGTGCAGGCCCTCTAGAAAATCTGTGGTCCAAAACCGGCAACAGTTACCGGAAACGGACCACAGATTCTCTATTGGGGGGTGGTCCAGGCTTGGCGGCGGGCTTCTGCGATCGCGATGGAGGTCGCAACACCAACGTTGAGTGAGCCGACTTTGCCGACTTGGGGGATGTAGCCCACGGCGTCACACAGGGAGAGTGCGTCTTTGGAGAGGCCGCGGTCTTCGTGGCCGACGACGAGACAGACCTTGCCCGAGAGATCGAGTTCGTAGAGGGGGGAGGCGCCGTCGGCGAGTTCGATGCCGACGATGGTGTAGCCGGCGGCACGGGCCGCATCGATGGCTTCGGTGGGCGTCTCGACGGCGGTCCACTCGACGTAGCGCTGCGTGCCCATAGCGGTCTTATTGGTCTTCGGGTGATTGGGCGACTCGGTGGCTCCGACCAGCCACATCTCGCCGACGCCAAGCGCCGCGCTGGTCCGCAGGATCGTGCCCACGTTGTACGGCGTTTGGACGCTGTCGAGGATCAGCGATATCTCCTGGGTGGTCTTGCGGCGCCAGTCTCGGTGGAGTCGCTTCAAGCCGGTGGGGTCGAGGTTCTTCATGGCTGCTCCAACCGAGTCTCCAAGATGCGGAACCCGGACTTCGAGCTGAGGCGGGTGGTTGGCCAGCCATGTTCGGTCAGCCAAGTCGCGAGCGAGTCGCTCCCCAGATGCTTTTGCACAACCATCCAAGCTCGACCGTCGGCGCTAAGGCGAGGCATCCAAGTGCTCAGAAGTTTGTGGAGTGCGGCCTTGCCGATGCGAATCGGCGGGTTCGACACGATCAGGTCAAAGTGCTGTCCAGAATCGATCGCGTCCGCGGTGCCGAACGTGACGTTGTCGACCCGATTTGCCGTTGCGTTCTCCGTCGCTAGCCCGAGCGCCCGCTCGTTCACGTCGACGCCCCAAACGCGTGCATCAGGAATGCGCTTGGCCATGGTCAACGCGATCGGACCATAGCCGCATCCGAGGTCGAGAATCGACTGCGGGGGAGTGCTGAGAGTGGACACTTCGGGCATGGAGCGAAGTAGGTAGCGGGTGCCCTTGTCGACGGCGTTAGCAGAGAACACGCCAGTGTCGGTCGTGAGCTCTAGGTACACGTCGGCCAGCACGAGTTCGATGGTCTGTCGATTGGAGGCGACCGACGGCGTGCTCTCGAAGTAGTGACCGTCACTGGTGTCCGTTGATACCACGTCGCAACGGTAGCCTGGAACCGTGAGCGCTCCGTACCGCATTCGTCAATACGGCGACCCAGTCCTCAAACAGGTCGCCAAAGAGGTAACCGACATCGACGGCGCGCTGGTGCGGTTGGTCGACGACATGCTTTTGACGATGTATGACGAGCCCGGCCTTGGCCTCGCGGCACCCCAGGTGGGTGTCCGAAAGCGCTTGTTCGTGTACGACCTCGAAGAAGGCGAAGCGCCGGGCGTGCTCATCAACCCGGAGATCATCGAGAGCGACGGCGAGTGGGAGTACCTCGAAGGTTGCCTTTCGGTACGGGGTCTCTCCTGGACGATCACTCGGCCAAAACTGATACACATACGAGGGCTCGATCTCGACGGCAATGAGGTCAACATCGAAGCTGACGAGCTCGAAGCCCGCCTCTATCAGCACGAGATGGACCACCTTGATGGTGTGCTGCTGGTGGAGCATCTCGACGACGAGCAGAAGCGAGAAGCCAAGAAGGTCCTGCGCCAACGAGCCGAGGCTGGTGACACCGCCGCCAGCGCAATGAGTGATGAACTCGGCCTCGAACTACCGCCAAATGGCGGGCTCTTCCTGCCGTAGCCTCCATCTCGTGTCCCTACCGCTGCCGCCCGCTGATCCCGACGCGATTCGCCGTGTCGCCTTTCTAGGCACCCCCGCGCTTGCGGTGCCCACGCTCAAGGCCCTCCACACCGCGGGTTACGAGATTCCGATGGTCGTGTCCGCCGAGGACAAGCGTCGTGGTCGGGGCGGAAAGAAGTCGCCCACCGCGGTAAAGTCAGCTGCACTCGAATTCGGTATCCCGGTCACCACCGAGGTTGACGACCTGTTGGAAGTCCACGCCGAGAACCCCATAGATCTCGCCGTCGTGGTGGCGTTTGGGCAGATCATCCGCCCGCACGTGCTCGCCGAAATCCCCATGGTCAACATCCATTTCTCGGACCTGCCTCGCTGGCGGGGAGCAGCGCCGGTCGAGCGAGCCATCCTTGCGGGAGACACCGAGACCGCAATCGCGATCATGAGTGTGGCCGAAGGCCTCGACGAGGGCGATGTTTGGGCGCTGCACCCAGTACCGATCCACCTCGACGAGACGTTGCTGACGCTGTGGCAGTCCATGGCCATTTCTGGTGCCGGAGTGCTGATCGAGACGATGCGCAACGGGTTCACCGATCCAACACCACAAACCGGCGAGATCGTCTATGCCAAGAAGCTGACGGTTCTCGACCGTTTTCTTGACTGGCACCGCCCCGCGATCGAACTCGACCGAATCGTTCGAGTCGGAAACGCGTGGACGATGTTTCACGGCGATCGCTTCAAGGTCCATATGGCGGAGCCCGCAGAAGCCAGTCATCCCGTAGGTGAGATCCGAGACCTCGTGGTGGGGACTGGCGACGAGGGTTTGCGCCTGATCACCGTGCAACCGGCCGGCAAGCCGCGCATGGATGCGACCGACTGGGCCAACGGCGCCCAGCCAGAGGGAGAACGTTTCGACACCCTTGGCGATGAGGACGACCCCTCAAAGCCTGCGAGCTGACGCAGTCCATGGCTGAATCAACCGATGGGGTAGCCGCCCGGCGCCTCGCCATTGAAGTACTCGAACGCGTTGAACGCGACGGGGCCTACGCGAACCTCCTGCTCCCGAAGTTGTTGGAAGAGTCCGAGCTCGACACCCGAGACCGTGGCTTCGTTACCGAGCTGAGCTACGGCAGTACCCGAATGAAGCGTGCCCTCGATTTCGCCGCTGACCGTTTCATCGACCGCGACGAGGTTGACAGCCGGGTGCGGGCGGCGGTGCGGGTTGGCGTGTACCAACTGTTGTTCATGCGAGTGCCAGCGCACGCCGCGGTCGACTCCACCGTGGCTGCCACGCCGAAGCGGGGCCGTGGCTTTGTGAACGCTGTGCTCCGAAAGGTGTCGAGCGGCGGCGACCCCGAGTGGCCGACCGATGGCCACCGACTGAGCTACCCGAACTGGATCGTCGACCGGCTCCAGGCTGACCTCGGTGACCGGACCACGGCAGTGCTCGAAGCTATGAACCAGCCAGCGGTCACCCACACGCGCGAGGACGGCTACCGCCAGGACCTCGCTTCCCAGGCTGTGGCAGCGCTGGTGAAGCCTGAGGGCTTGGTGCTCGACCTCTGTGCGGCCCCTGGGGGCAAGGCCACCTTTATCGCCGGTGCTGCTGAGACGGGTCATCTCGTGGCCTCCGACTTACACACACACCGGGCCGGCCTCGTGGCCACCGCTGCGAGCGAGACCGGTGCGGACCTTTCGTCGGTTGTGGCCGATGCGACGAATCCGCCCTACCGGGAGGCGTGTGCCGACGCGGTTCTTATCGATGCGCCGTGCTCGGGGCTGGGGTCGCTTCGTCGCCGCCCCGACGCTCGGTGGCGCATTACTCCAGCTGATGTCGACAACCTCGCTGGCCTCCAGTTCGCACTGGTCGAATCGGCCTCCAAGCTGGTGAAACCCGGTGGGCAGATCGTGTTCTCGGTGTGCACCCTCACCGCAGCTGAATCAACAGCGGTCGACGACCGTATCGCCGCGGAGTTGCCCCAACTCCAACCCCAGCCACTCGTTAGTCCATGGGAACCCCACGGCAGGGGAGGCCGGTTGCTGCCGGACACCTTCGAAGGCGACGGTATGGCGGCGTTCATGTACCGAGTGTCTTCCTAAAGGCGGATAGCGCGAGCGGCCGACATATGGCTATGTCACAAATCGGCGAAACGACGGGGCTGCGGGCAACACTTCATACTGCTCGGCGCAATACTGGGCTGACCGAAGCCACGCCTACTTAACGGCGTGGCCAATGATTCGGTGCCGTACGTAGAGGTCGCCGACTCCGCAGTCGACCTCTTCGATCTCGACTGACGAAAACGCCGAGTCCCGCAACAGCGACGCTGTGTCGCGGTCGACTTCGCAGCCGTTGAACATCCAGCGATGCGGCACCTTGACGGCTGCTTGAACCTGGCGCGTCTTGGTTCCTTCGGGTGCGGCGACGTGCTCCATGAAGAAGAACGAAGCTCCGGGCTTCAGCACTCGATGTGCTTCGGAGATCACCTGAGCGGGATCGTCAACGCCGCATAACACCAGCGTGGCCACGACTGCGTCGGCGCTGTTGTCGTCGACGTCGATCCGCTCGCCACGGATCGAGCGAATGTCGATGTCGACGCCGAAGCGACGAGCGTTGGCTGCCAACTTGTCTCGCATCACCGGATTCGGTTCCACGGCGATCACGTGCACGCTAGGTGCGTAGTAGCTAAGGTTGGCGCCGGTGCCCGGGCCCAACTCGACGATGGTTCCCGAGAGCTCGCCGATTGCCTCCTCGAGTTGCGTGCCGAAGCGACCGCGGCTCCGTATGGCGGCAACGTCCAAGAGGGCGGCCTCGATATGACTACGGATTCGCGGGCTATCGAGATCCCGAGGCTGAGCGGAGGCAGCCACCGGTCTAGTCGTCCTTGGCGGAGTTGTGATGGCGAATCACTTCGTCGACGATGAACCTCAGGAACTTCTCCGAGAACGTCGGGTCGAGCCCTGCGTCGTCGGCGAGGGATCGCAGGCGCGCAATCTGCACTTGCTCACGGTCAGGGTCTGCGGCTTGATAGCCCGCCTCAGCCTTGTGCTCGCCCACCCGCTTCGTGATCTTGAATCGTTCCGCAAGTAAGTGCACGAGCGCGGCATCGATGTTGTCGATACTCGATCGGCAGTCACGCAATACGGGGTCGTCATCCACGGCTGCTCATCGTAGCTCAGCCCACCTCATTCGATGTAGAGACGGCTTGGGTTCAAGAGCGTGCGACGAATGCCGATTGGCAGACGTTATGAGTGGTCCGTCCTCAATCGCACGATCTGGCGCCCGAACTGGAGCGGCGGGTGTCGCCGCGCTGGCCAAGCGCGCCCGTGCGATACAGGGTCGAACACCGGCGCGTCCCGCTCCGTGGGACGCCGATGCCCTCGACGACTTGGCGTTCAATCGGCCATGGAACCTGGCCGTGAAGGCTGCTCGAATGCGTGCCCGGCGCAACGTCGGAAACCTTCGTCGTGGTGAGACGATCATCATCGTCAACTGGAACACCCGCCAGGTACTCCAAGACACCATTGCTGCGGTTCGTGAGCTCTCCCCTGGGCATGTGCCGATCACTGTGGTCGACAACGGGTCCAACGACGGAAGCCGGCAATGGCTGGAGACCCAGGACGTCGACCTTCTTGCATTGCCGATCAACGTCGGGCACTCGATCGCCCTTGATCTGGCCTTCTACGGCTGCGAGACCGACATCGCCATCACCCTCGACTCGGACTGCGTGCCGATCTCGGCCGACTGGTTCGATGCACTCGTGGACCCGATCCGTTCGGGATACGCGGTGATTTCTGGTGCTCGGAGCAAACGAAACTTCGTTCACCCAATGGCGATGGCTGTGGACCTGCCCCGATTCATCGTCGACGGGCTGACCTTCCAAGTCTTCAAGATGCCGGAGGTCGATACATCGAACGAAGTCTGGGGCGAGAACGCATTTGACACCGCCGAGTGGATGAGTCGCATGGTGCACCCTGATGAGCTGCACTTCTTGGAAACGACCCCAAACCCTGTCGAGGGCCTGCCCGGCATGACATCGGGGGGTGTGGTGTATCACCACGGCGGAGTCACCCGAGCCGCAGGTGGCGGCATGGATCCCACCAGCTACCAACAGTGGCGCAACGCCCTCGACCAACTGCTCCCGAGGTAACCAAAGCGCCAACGCCTGCCCGCTACAGTGCGGGCATGGACAGCGAGCATCCTCCAACCAAGGCCAAGATCGTCACCGTCTCCGATGGGGTGGTGTACGGCACCCGAGAGGATCGTTCAGGAGCGACGCTCGAAGAACATCTCGCGAGCGTCGGCTACGAGGTCGTCGAACGGGCAGTCACCGAGGACGGCATGGAGCCCGTGCGAGACACGCTGCAGCGTCTGGCCAAAGGCTTCAACGGTGTGATCGTCACTACCGGCGGCACGGGCTTCGGGCCACGAGACCTGACCCCAGAAGGCACGAAGGCCGCCATTGATCGCGAAGCACCGGGCCTCGCCGAAGCGATGCGCCTCGTGAACCCATTGGGCCGTCTGAGTCGCGGCGTCTGTGGCACGATCGGTGAGGCGCTGGTGATCAACACGCCTGGTTCGACCAAGGGCTGCGTCGAAACTTTCGATGCCGTCGCCGATATCATTCCGCACGCGGTCCGGTTGATGGTCGATAACAAGGACCCGCACCCGCATCCTGAGAAGCCCTCCGATTCATCACATGGTTGAACTGGTTACTGACAGCGACGCCTTCCGCGCGTCGATGATGCGCCGAGCCATTGCGAACGCAAGTACGGCCCGCCTCCGAGCCCGACCGAATCCATGGGTCGGGGCTGTTCTCGTCGACACATACGGGGCCGTGTACGACGGTGCAACTGAAGCCCCTGGTAGCCGCCACGCAGAACGGGTAGCCCTCGATGCCGCCGGCGACGCATCTCACGGCGCCACACTCTTCACGACGCTCGAACCCTGTGACCACACCGGCCGCACGGGGCCATGCACAAACGCGATTATCGACAGCGGGGTAGCGCGGGTGGTCGTCGGCATTCTCGATCCCGATGAGAACGTGGGCGGCCCGGGGATGGAACGACTACTGCAAGCGGGCATCGACGTAACCCTGGGTGTCGAAGCCGATGCGGTGGCCACCCAGCTCGCCCCCTACTTGACCCACCGGACGACCGGCCGCCCGCACGTGGTGCTCAAGCTCGCCATGACCCTGGACGGCTTCATCGCCGCTCCCGATGGAACCAGCCAGTGGATCACGGGGGAGGAAGCTCGCCGCGACGTCCATCGTCTTCGTGCGGAATCGGACGTGATCATCGTCGGAAGCCAGACCGTGCGTGCGGACAATCCGTCGCTCACCGTTCGGGACTTCACGCCAGCCGAACAAGATGAGTCGCTGCCGTCACTCGATCCTTGGCGCGTCGTTCTCGGGTCGACCGCCGCCGACCTAGAAAGTGGCGCCAAGACCGCGCCGTACGAGTCTTGGGACGGCGACCTCGGAGCGCTTCTCGATGACCTCGGCGGGCGAGGTCATTTGCAGGTCATGGTCGAGGGCGGGGGATCGACCGCGGGTTCGTTCCATCGCGCAGGCCTGGTCAATGAGGACTGGCTCTACATGGCCCCCGCGATCATGGGCGGCGACCACGGACGCAGCATCTTTGCCGGTGAGGGTGCGTCATCGATGGTCGACATTCAGCGTGGTCGCTTTATCGATGTCACCCAGCTCGGCGAGGACATCCGCATCCGCTACGCCGCTCAATAGCCATGCGCCGGTGGTTGAGACGTAAGTCGCCGTCACGGACCGAACTGATCGAGCGTAAACACCGTCTCGAGGGCGAAATCGCGGCCTTGCGAAACGAGATTCGTCGCCGTGAAACTAGCGGCAGGTCAGTGGGTGACGCACCTGCTCGACTCCAACTTCTCCAGGACCAGCACTTGCGCACCCGTCTCGAGATCGACCGGAGTGCCTGAGATTCGCAACATGGGACCGAATGGCTGACCGTTGGTGCGACAATGGAGCCATGTCGGTCCCTTGGGTGCGCTCCAGCAACATGTTGTGGTTTATGGTCGCATTGATGGCGTTGGCCGCGTGCGGGGGGTCCGACTCGATCCCGCAGGCCGAGCCTGCAGCAGGTGGCGAGACCTTCGGATGGGATGCGGAGGCCTTCGAGTCATACGCGTTTACGTATACGCAAGTCTGTGGGTTGAATTTCGTCGCCGAGGAGCCGACCTCAGCGTGGGTTGTGGGGTCTCAGCCCCCAAGAAACCTGAGCGACTTGTCGCGAGACGTTCCATCGATTCCGGACTTGCTCGCAGTTGTCTCAGGCCTCAGCGATGGGTTTGAGCTAACCGAGTTCACGGAAGGCGACTTTGGACAACCCGAGCGGATCACGATCGAACGTACCGGTGATGAACGTTCACTGTTCTGCCTCGAACTCCTC
The DNA here is from genome assembly GCA_964445255.1 of uncultured Acidimicrobiales bacterium. Taxonomy (GTDB): domain Bacteria; phylum Actinomycetota; class Acidimicrobiia; order Acidimicrobiales; family SHLQ01; genus SHLQ01. The sequence goes on along the minus strand of CAYUKM010000096.1, from coordinate 2,775 downwards.
GACTTCGACGGATCGAACCGTGACGATGGCGACCGCTTGGCGGTGCCCGCCACGGGAGATTTTGCGGTTTCCGCTGATGGAATGCAGATCTTTTTGGATGTACCCGCGTGCAATGGCGATCCCGCTGCAATAGTGGCAGAATCCGAATCGTCGGTCACGTTTCGCCTAGTTGCCAGAATTCCAGATATCCAGGGCGGTGATGACTGTGGCGATACCATCGCTTTGGACCTCGAGACGCCGCTCGGCGCTCGTAGGGTCATCGATGATTTTGGTGGACGGGTTCTCGAACCGCAGGGTTCGTAGATGCCTATGCGACGGGTGGTTAGGCGTACTCAGTCAAGCCGCTAGGGGACGATGGCGTCGGTGTTCAGGGCGACGATATCGGTGGCGCCAAGCTTACGAAGCGACGTGAGGTTGCCCCATAGGACCTTGCGCTTCACAACGATGTGCGCAGCGACCAAGTCGTCACGGCCCGATAGCGGTAAGACGGTTGGTGCAGCCAGCCCGCCCAGCAGCTCGGAGAGCTCGTCGAGCTTGTCCTTCGGAATGTGCAACATGACGTATTGGGTCTGGCGGGCATTTATCGCTGCTTCGAGCCGGAGGCGAAGCGGACCGATCTTGTCGTCGATGTCCTTGCTCCACGAGAAGGTCGCCTGACACGGCTGGCCCTCCTCGAGGACCCGGAGTCGATTTCGTTGCAGGCTGCCGCCCGTTTCTCGCAGGTCGACGATTGCGTCCGCGAGGCCAACTGCACATACACCTTCGAGCGAGCCGCCCATGTGTACGACCTTGGCATCGACACCCGATTGTTCGAGCCAGCGGATAGTCCAGCACGGGAGGTGGGTCGCTACTGTCGCGCCGCCGAGGTCGGCCAACGTCTGAAACGGTGAGTCTTCCTTGACCGCGACGATCAAGTCCGACTTCGAGAAACCAAGGTCCATCGACGGCCAGTCCTCGATCCCGTTCTCAAGAGCGGTGTCGGTCGAGATAAACGCGGCGTCAAGGCGACCTTCGCCCAACCATGCGGCTGCATCCCTGGGGCGCATCTCGATGAACTCGATGTTGTTGATCTCCGCCGACGCGTTCTTGTGTTTGAACGCTCGGCTGGAGTAGCCCGCGTGGGCCAGCAGTTCGAGAACTGACTCTCGGAGTCGTCCTTTGGACGGAATCGCTATCCGCACGACTAGGACTCGCCGCTGGCGGCCACGAACGCCTGCTGCAGCTGCTGAAGCGCTGCACGAAGCGTCGGCTCGTTCTCTCCGAGGCGGTCGTCGAGCCCGTCGACCAACGCTTTGAGTGCGTCGATCGCCAACGATGCTTCGTTGAGGTTCGGAGGGTTCTGACGAAGGTGGATGGCGGCGAGCTCGTACATGCCCATCGCATGGTTGGCGATAACGACCTCCGGGGGAGTGGTGGCCAATTGCCGTTCGGTTTCGGCCATCTGGACGACGGCTTGCTCGAGCTGCGCCCGTTCCTCGTCACTTAGCTCGTCGAGGGAGGGGATGCCGAGGGCTGCGGCGAGCGCTTCTTCATCAATCTCAGGAGCGCCGGGTGCTCCCGATGTCGCAGGCTCAGCTGCAGGAGGTGGGGTTTGCTGGGGCTGATCTCGTGGCACTTCGTGCTCGCCACCTGGGGTCCAGAGACTCATGATTTTGTCGTCCAATCGTCAATTCGATGGTTTTGTACCGGTCTAGCCTATGCTGAGCGTTGCAAAACTTGTTCTGGAAGTGGGCCTCGCGGCCCCACCTGGCCACTTGCGGGTGCACTAGGTCGTAACGGCGAAAGACCACACGGAGATTTTCGTGTACTCGAACTGCGCGACCTCGTGCCTCCCAACAGCGATCAGGCCAAAGCAACACCTGCGAGAAACCCGAACACTTCACTACCACCGGCCTGGACTCCAGACCTGGTGTGGTGAGAATCGGAAACCCGAACACATCACCATCACCGGCCTGGACACCCAGCACGGTGCGGTGAACAGAGAAAGGATCTGCCCTTGAGCAGTGATCGTCATAGCTGACAGGCCCGACGCCCGAGTTAACGAGAGGATTCGCTCACGCGAAGTGCTTCTCGTTGGTCCCGAGGGCGAGAAGATGGGCGTTCGTCCTACTCCCGAAGCGCTCCGCATGGCGGGCGACCTCGGTCTCGATTTGGTAGAGGTGGCCGCGAAAGCGAACCCACCTGTTGCGCGAATCATGGACTACGGAAAGTACAAGTACGAACAGTCTCAGCGCGAGAAGGAATCTCGCAAGAAGAGCACCAACATCACCGTCAAGGAGATGAAGTACCGGCCCAAGATCGGAATCGGCGACTTCAACACCAAGACGAAGAAGGTCGAGAAGTTCCTCGGCGAAGGCTCCAAGGTCAAAGTCACGATCATGTTCCGTGGTCGAGAGATGCAGCACCCAGAACTGGGTCGTCGCATCCTCGATGACGTTGCTGATCAGGTGGAATACTTGGCCAACGTCGAATTCGGTCCGAACCTGGAAGGCCGCAACATGGTGATGGTGCTCGGTCCAGACAAGAAGAAACTCGCTGCGTTCGAAAAGGCTAAGGAAGAAGCTGCTGCTGCTGAACAAGCAGCCGAGCTAGCCGAAGCCGAAGCCGATAGCGCACCAGCATCCTCCGAAGAAGAGTGAGAGAAACAAATGCCAAAGCAAAAGACTCACAGTGGCGCTGCAAAGCGTTTCAAGAAGACCGGTAGCGGCAAGCTCCGGCGCAACAAGGCCAACCGCAACCACATGCTCGAGAAGAAGTCCTCGAAGCGCAAGGCGC
>CAYUKM010000095.1:0-11748 GCA_964445255.1 uncultured Acidimicrobiales bacterium | reverse complement strand
GGACTCGGTGCCCGAACCAAGGCGGTACGCATAGCTACTCCGCCCTTCGGAGGATGGTCACGGACAACGGCGGCAGGGTTGGCCAGATGGATTGTTCGTAGCCGTTGAAGTGCTCGGGGTGAGTGTCGTAGCTCGAGGGCCGCTGGTAGCCCGAGCCGCCGAACTTGACGTCGTCGCTGCACAGCACGACGTCCCACTTGCCAGCCACGGGTGCGCCGGTCATGACGTCGTGACGGGGGACTGGTGTGGCGTTGAGCGCCACGATGACGATGTCGCCAGTGCCGTCTTCACGCATGAAGGTCAAGATGGAGCGCTCGTTGTCGTTGGCATCGATCCAGCGGAAGCCACCCGACTCGGTATCGAGTGCGTGGAGCGCGGGGATGGTCCGATATGCATGGTTGAGCGCCATCACCCATTGGAGCATGCCCTCGTGATTGGGGAAGTCGGTCAGGTGCCATGGAAGGCTGTCGTCGATGTCCCACTCATCCCATGAGGCGAGCTCGCTGCCCATGAAGAGCAGCTTCTTTCCTGGAGTCGTGTACTGATAGCCGAACAGCGCACGCAGGTTCGCGAACTTCTGCCATTCGTCACCCGGCATCTTTGCGAGCAGCGAACCCTTGCCGTGGACGACTTCGTCGTGGCTCAGAGGCAGGATGAAGTTCTCGCTGAACCCATAGATCGAACGAAACGTCAGTTTGTTGTGGTGGTAGCTGCGATGGATCGGTTCCTCTTCGAAGTACGAGAGGGTGTCGTTCATCCAACCCATGTCCCACTTGTAACCAAATCCGAGGCCGCCGTAGTTGGTTGGTCGGGTCACCCCAGGCCACGCAGTCGACTCCTCGGCGATCATCAGCACGTCGGGGAAGTGGCTGTACATCTCGTGGTTGAGTTGCTGAAGGAATTCGATCGCCTCCAAGTTCTCTCGACCGCCGTAACGGTTCGGGATCCATTCGTTGCCCCGGCTGTAGTCGCGATAGAGCATTGATGCCACGGCGTCGACACGAATGCCGTCGATGTGGAAGACCTCCAACCAGAAGCGGGCGCTTGAAAGGAGAAAGCTACGAACCTCATGGCGGCCGTAGTTGAAGATGGAGCTCTTCCAGTCGGGGTGAAAGCCTTCACGAGGGTCGGCATGTTCATAGAGCGATGAGCCGTCGAAGGCGTTCAGTGCGAAGGCATCGGTGGGGAAGTGCGACGGGACCCAGTCGAGGATCACGCCGATTTCGGCATTGTGTAACGCGTCGATCAAGTCCATCAGCTCTCGCGGCCCGCCAAAGCGAGATGTAGCCGCGAAGTAGCCGGTGGTTTGGTAGCCCCAGGACGTATACAGCGGGTGCTCGGTGATGGGGAGGAACTCCACGTGGGTGAACCCCATGGCCACAACGTGTTCTACGAGGGCATCGATCAGCGCGGTGTAACCCAAGAACTCGTTGTTGGGAACACTGCGGCGCCACGAGCCAAGGTGGACCTCATAGATCGAAATCGGCTGGTCGACTCGATGTCGGTGGCCGCGTGAGTGCATCCATTCGTCGTCGGACCAGTCGTGGGTGAGGTCGCTCAGAATTGATGCGGTTGACGGAGCCACTTCGGCTTCGAAAGCCAGAGGGTCGGCCTTCTCGACAACCGTTCCATGAGCACCGACGACGCGGTACTTGTATCGGACTCCCGCCTCCAGGCCCGGTACGAAACGTTCCCACACTCCGCTGGAGCCGACGCGCGTCATCTCTTCGCCTGGGTGGGTCCAATCGTTGAAGTCACCAATGACACTCACCGCTTGGGCGTTGGGAGCCCACACCGAAAAACGTGCTCCCGCGACCCCATCGCGATGGACCGGGCGTCCACCCAGGTTCTCCCAGAGGCGGGTGTGGTCGCCAGCGTTGAAGAGGTATTGGTCTACTTCACCAAAGCCCTCAGAAGCACCGCGCTGGTCTAGATCGTCGTGAGTCACTAGTCGAGTCTTGCCGATTTACAGAGCGTCAGGGTAAATGCGTGGCTACTTACGCGTCACGGCGTTTGCGTCGATGAGTTTTTCGTAGAGATCCATGTATCGGCGGGCAGGCTTGGCCCACGACCAGTCTGCGGTCATGCCACGACGTTGAATTGCGCTGCGCCGACGAGGGTTCGACCAGCCCCGTGTTGCTCGATGGACAGCATCGAGAAGCGACACCACAGTGGCATCTTTCGCGACGTAGCCCGTTCCAACTCGACTGTTTATATCAACGTCGAGCACGGTGTCTCGCAGGCCACCCACATCGGTGACGACCGGAATCGTTCCACAGGTCATGGCCTGCATCTGGGTAAGTCCACACGGTTCGAATCGGCTCGGAACCAACAACATGTCGCTACCGGATACGACGAGATGGGCAAGCTGCTCGTCATAGCCGTCGAATACATGCACTCGATCGGGGAAACGGGCCTCGGTTAGGCGGGCCATTCGTGCTAGATCGATCGAGCCCGAACCAATGACTACGAGCCGAGCATGGAGGTTCTCGAGGAACGGAGCCAAAGACAGCGCAAGATCGATGCCCTTTTGATGATCGAGGCGGGCGACAACACCCAGAATGGGTCCCTTGTCTTCGACGAGGTTGGTGCGCGACAGCAGTTCTTTGCTGCACAACTCTTTACCGGTGAGATCTGTTTGGTCGTAGTTATAGGGAAGCAACGGGTCACTGCTTGGATGCCAGAGACCGAGGTCGATTCCGTTGCGAATGCCGACGAGGTCGTCACCACGGGCGATCAAGCGCTCATGCAGTCCGAATCCCGTTGCCGGCTGAACAGCCTCGGCAGCGTAAGACTGGCTTACCATGACGACCTTGTCCGCCAAGCTGATTCCGCCGGCGAGCGAATTGAATGCGCCCTTCTCGAGGAAGGCTCGGCCGTGAACGCCGATCTTTTGAGCCCAACTAGCGTGGGTGGCTCCTTGGTGGGCGAGGTTATGGACGGTCAGGACCGACGGCATCCCGGCCGGAAGTCGACCAATAGCGCTGGCCGTGTGCCAGTCGTTGCAGTGCACAACATCGGGCTTGCGGACCGCAGCAAGCTGCGCAAGCGCGGTCGCGAACACCATGAAGTAATGGTCGTTGTTGCTCCATCCCTCACGGGTAGCTGGGTCGACGTAGGGATGGGGGCGCTCGCTGCCAGGAAAGGACAAGAGCGTCACCTGGCCAACGAAGTCGGCCCACCCACGACGTACGGTTACGGGCGGACACCAGTCCGGCAGGTGCTCAAGTTCGGCCTCGATCACGTCGCGCAACTCGATCAGTCCGTAGTCGGGCATGACCAGTTCGACTTCTGCACCCATGGTGCGAAGCATGCCTACGAGTCCTGCAGATGCTTCGCTCAAACCGCCGACCTTTACAAGCGGCGCAATTTCGGTTGAGGCGAAGATCGCGGTGGGACCAGAACTCTCGACCTCAGGGAGGTTTCGATCGTTTCGCCGGTCTTCCACTTCGTAACTATCGCCCACAAAGTTAGATAACAAAGCACATCTCTATCGGAATTCAGATTTTTGCAAGCCTTAGGAAGTTCTTAAGGTTTTGCCAGGCCACGTCGTGTCATCGACGCACTAAGGGATTGTCCCCACTCGGAGATTGTTCTCCACTCGTCGGAAGACACTCCAACAACAACAACGACGACTCACAATCCCGCTCGCTAGGACGATAAGACAAACATGTCAACGGCAACGAACGCGCCCCCGGCCTACCCGACCATGCCCTCATCGATCGAGGGCCTCGGCATTACTCCGAGCCTCATTGAGGACATCATCTTGCAGCGACTCGTCATGGACGGTCGCTCGTCGGTTACCCGAATGGCTCAAGCCACTGCGCTGTCAGTAGGAGTTGTTGACTCCACGGTCGACGGAATGCGACAGCGGTTGCTCCTTGAGATCCAGGGCATGGATGGGCGCGACTACATCCTGGCGCCAACGGAGAAGGGCAAAACCGAAGCCACCAACCGCGCCCAGGCAATGATCTACGCCGGTGCGGCGCCCGTATCGCTTGATGACTACGACGCAACGGTTAACGCACAACGAGGTCGCGCTCCAATCAATGCGACCACGTTGGAAGAAGCGTTCAACGATCTCATCATTCCCGATGGCTTCTTTGATGAGCTTGGCCCAGCCCTCGTCTCGAAGGGCGCCGTCTTCTTGTACGGCCCTCCCGGAACCGGAAAGACCAGTCTCGCCGAGCGCATGATCAAGATGTACAAGGACCCCGTCCTCATACCACGGGCCGTTGAATTCGATCAGGCCATCATCACGGTCTTCGATCCATCGATTCACGAGCCGGTTACCCCCCAGCCTGAAGGGCTAGACGCTCGTTGGGTTCTGTGCCTGCGTCCATGTGTGATCGTGGGTGGCGAGCTCACCGAGAAGCAACTCGAACTCGAGCGAGACCCATCGTCGGGCGTCTACCGCGCTCCGCTACAGATGAAGGCCAACAACGGCATCTTCGTGATTGACGACTTCGGTCGCCAGAAGATGACTCCTGAAGCTGTCCTCAACCGTTGGATTGTTCCGCTCTCACGCGGCATTGACTTCCTTACGCTTGCTCACGGTGCGGCATTGACCATTCCATTCGATGCGAAGGTCGTGTTCTCGACGAATATGCGTCCCGACCAACTTGGCGATGATGCGTTCGCTCGTCGTATCCCCAACAAGGTGTATGTCGGTTCTATCGATGACGCTGGGTTCGACCAGATCCTCGCAGCTGTCTGCAAGGGGATGGGAATTGGTTGCAATCAAGAATCAGCGAACTATCTCCGCAATCTGATTCGTGAACAGACCGGAACCGAGCTGCGCCCTTACTATCCAGCTGACTTCGGCAAGACGCTTTTGGCGATCTGCGACTACGAAGGGCGCCCTAAGGTGCTCGACCGTGACGCAATCGATCGCGTCGCGAACATCTACTTCACCCGAAACGACAACGCCGAGGTCTGGGAGACCCAAGCCGACGTCGCTGCGTAGTTTTCCGCGCCGCTCGGCTGTCTAGGCCGGTTGGCGTGGTGTGTGCGGCTTGGCCGCTCGGTTGTCTAGGCCGAATCAGACGACCCGTACGACGGTGGTGTGATAACCCTCTGCGCCGTCTGGTGCAGGAGCCACAGGGAACGGCGACTGCGTGAAGCCGGTCTTGTCGGTGGCTCGTACCCGCATGACCCATTCGCCGGGGGTGGCATCCCAGTCGTGGCGCCATTGCACCCAGGTTTCATCGGATTCGGTGTTAGCGAGCTGCACAGGTTCCCAGAAGTCCTCGGAGAACGCTTCGTTCGCTCGAACGACGTTTGCGTCTTCGATAGAGATCTCGACTTGCTCAATTCCAATTGTCGGGGACCATGCCACCCCGCCGATCGCAACCGACCCGCTGTTGACGGTCGAACCGCTAACAGGCACATCGATCCGTGATTGGGTCTTGACCGGGCCTTCCTTGCTCCAACCACGAGGCTGCCAGAATCCGTCGACACCGATCCAGTCAGTGACCGAGATTCGCTCGATCCACTTGGTGGCCGAAACGTAACCGTACAAGCCAGCGATCACGAGTCGGGCGGGGAACCCGTGGTCGATCGGAAGCGGCTCGCCGTTCATCATCAGTGCGAGCATCGCGGTACGGCCGTCATAGGCCAGCGGCAGCGGGAACCCGCAGGTGAATCCGTCGACCGAACGGCTAAAGAACTGGTGCTGATCGTTGGTTGGATCCTGCACACCTGCTTCGTCGAGAAGCTCCGTTACCGGAATGCCGGTCCAGATCGCGTTGTCGACCAAGTCGCCGCCCACGGGATTCGACACACACGACAGCGTGACTTCACGCTCGACAAGATCACGATTGAGCAACTCTTCGTAGGTGTAGGAAATCGGGTTGTCTACGTACTCGCCGTCAATTGACGGCGAGTACGTAGACAACCCGATTTCCTACACCTACGAAGAGTTGCTCAATCGTGATCTTGTCGAGCGTGAAGTCACGCTGTCGTGTGTGTCGAATCCCGTGGGCGGCGACTTGGTCGACAACGCGATCTGGACCGGCATTCCGGTAACGGAGCTTCTCGACGAAGCAGGTGTGCAGGATCCAACCAACGATCAGCACCAGTTCTTTAGCCGTTCGGTCGACGGATTCACCTGCGGGTTCCCGCTGCCGCTGGCCTATGACGGCCGTACCGCGATGCTCGCACTGATGATGAACGGCGAGCCGCTTCCGATCGACCACGGGTTCCCCGCCCGACTCGTGATCGCTGGCTTGTACGGTTACGTTTCGGCCACCAAGTGGATCGAGCGAATCTCGGTCACTGACTGGATCGGTGTCGACGGATTCTGGCAGCCTCGTGGTTGGAGCAAGGAAGGCCCGGTCAAGACCCAATCACGGATCGATGTGCCTGTTAGCGGTTCGACCGTCAACAGCGGGTCGGTTGCGATCGGCGGGGTGGCATGGTCCCCGACAATTGGAATTGAGCAAGTCGAGATCTCTATCGAAGACGCAAACGTCGTTCGAGCGAACGAAGCGTTCTCCGAGGACTTCTGGGAACCTGTGCAGCTCGCTAACACCGAATCCGATGAAACCTGGGTGCAATGGCGCCACGACTGGGATGCCACCCCCGGCGAATGGGTCATGCGGGTACGAGCCACCGACAAGACCGGCTTCACGCAGTCGCCGTTCCCTGTGGCTCCTGCACCAGACGGCGCAGAGGGTTATCACACCACCGTCGTACGGGTCGTCTGATTCGGCCTAGACAACCGAGCGGCCAAGCCGCACACACCACGCCAACCGGCCTAGACAGCCGAGCGGCGCGGAAAACTACGCAGCGACGTCGGCTTGGGTCTCCCAGACCTCGGCGTTGTCGTTTCGGGTGAAGTAGATGTTCGCGACGCGATCGATTGCGTCACGGTCGAGCACCTTAGGGCGCCCTTCGTAGTCGCAGATCGCCAAAAGCGTCTTGCCGAAGTCAGCTGGATAGTAAGGGCGCAGCTCGGTTCCGGTCTGTTCACGAATCAGATTGCGGAGATAGTTCGCTGATTCTTGATTGCAACCAATTCCCATCCCCTTGCAGACAGCTGCGAGGATCTGGTCGAACCCAGCGTCATCGATAGAACCGACATACACCTTGTTGGGGATACGACGAGCGAACGCATCATCGCCAAGTTGGTCGGGACGCATATTCGTCGAGAACACGACCTTCGCATCGAATGGAATGGTCAATGCCGCACCGTGAGCAAGCGTAAGGAAGTCAATGCCGCGTGAGAGCGGAACAATCCAACGGTTGAGGACAGCTTCAGGAGTCATCTTCTGGCGACCGAAGTCGTCAATCACGAAGATGCCGTTGTTGGCCTTCATCTGTAGCGGAGCGCGGTAGACGCCCGACGATGGGTCTCGCTCGAGTTCGAGTTGCTTCTCGGTGAGCTCGCCACCCACGATCACACATGGACGCAGGCACAGAACCCAACGAGCGTCTAGCCCTTCAGGCTGGGGGGTAACCGGCTCGTGAATCGATGGATCGAAGACCGTGATGATGGCCTGATCGAATTCAACGGCCCGTGGTATGAGGACGGGGTCCTTGTACATCTTGATCATGCGCTCGGCGAGACTGGTCTTTCCGGTTCCGGGAGGGCCGTACAAGAAGACGGCGCCCTTCGAGACGAGGGCTGGGCCAAGCTCATCAAAGAAGCCATCGGGAATGATGAGATCGTTGAACGCTTCTTCCAACGTGGTCGCATTGATTGGAGCGCGACCTCGTTGTGCGTTAACCGTTGCGTCGTAGTCATCAAGCGATACGGGCGCCGCACCGGCGTAGATCATTGCCTGGGCGCGGTTGGTGGCTTCGGTTTTGCCCTTCTCCGTTGGCGCCAGGATGTAGTCGCGCCCATCCATGCCCTGGATCTCAAGGAGCAACCGCTGTCGCATTCCGTCGACCGTGGAGTCAACAACTCCTACTGACAGCGCAGTGGCTTGAGCCATTCGGGTAACCGACGAGCGACCGTCCATGACGAGTCGCTGCAAGATGATGTCCTCAATGAGGCTCGGAGTAATGCCGAGGCCCTCGATCGATGAGGGCATGGTCGGGTAGGCCGGGGGCGCGTTCGTTGCCGTTGACATGTTTGTCTTATCGTCCTAGCGAGCGGGATTGTGAGTCGTCGTTGTTGTTGTTGGAGTGTCTTCCGACGAGTGGAGAACAATCTCCGAGTGGGGACAATCCCTTAGTGCGTCGATGACACGACGTGGCCTGGCAAAACCTTAAGAACTTCCTAAGGCTTGCAAAAATCTGAATTCCGATAGAGATGTGCTTTGTTATCTAACTTTGTGGGCGATAGTTACGAAGTGGAAGACCGGCGAAACGATCGAAACCTCCCTGAGGTCGAGAGTTCTGGTCCCACCGCGATCTTCGCCTCAACCGAAATTGCGCCGCTTGTAAAGGTCGGCGGTTTGAGCGAAGCATCTGCAGGACTCGTAGGCATGCTTCGCACCATGGGTGCAGAAGTCGAACTGGTCATGCCCGACTACGGACTGATCGAGTTGCGCGACGTGATCGAGGCCGAACTTGAGCACCTGCCGGACTGGTGTCCGCCCGTAACCGTACGTCGTGGGTGGGCCGACTTCGTTGGCCAGGTGACGCTCTTGTCCTTTCCTGGCAGCGAGCGCCCCCATCCCTACGTCGACCCAGCTACCCGTGAGGGATGGAGCAACAACGACCATTACTTCATGGTGTTCGCGACCGCGCTTGCGCAGCTTGCTGCGGTCCGCAAGCCCGATGTTGTGCACTGCAACGACTGGCACACGGCCAGCGCTATTGGTCGACTTCCGGCCGGGATGCCGTCGGTCCTGACCGTCCATAACCTCGCCCACCAAGGAGCCACCCACGCTAGTTGGGCTCAAAAGATCGGCGTTCACGGCCGAGCCTTCCTCGAGAAGGGCGCATTCAATTCGCTCGCCGGCGGAATCAGCTTGGCGGACAAGGTCGTCATGGTAAGCCAGTCTTACGCTGCCGAGGCTGTTCAGCCGGCAACGGGATTCGGACTGCATGAGCGCTTGATCGCCCGTGGTGACGACCTCGTCGGCATTCGCAACGGAATCGACCTCGGTCTCTGGCATCCAAGCAGTGACCCGTTGCTTCCCTATAACTACGACCAAACAGATCTCACCGGTAAAGAGTTGTGCAGCAAAGAACTGCTGTCGCGCACCAACCTCGTCGAAGACAAGGGACCCATTCTGGGTGTTGTCGCCCGCCTCGATCATCAAAAGGGCATCGATCTTGCGCTGTCTTTGGCTCCGTTCCTCGAGAACCTCCATGCTCGGCTCGTAGTCATTGGTTCGGGCTCGATCGATCTAGCACGAATGGCCCGCCTAACCGAGGCCCGTTTCCCCGATCGAGTGCATGTATTCGACGGCTATGACGAGCAGCTTGCCCATCTCGTCGTATCCGGTAGCGACATGTTGTTGGTTCCGAGCCGATTCGAACCGTGTGGACTTACCCAGATGCAGGCCATGACCTGTGGAACGATTCCGGTCGTCACCGATGTGGGTGGCCTGCGAGACACCGTGCTCGACGTTGATATAAACAGTCGAGTTGGAACGGGCTACGTCGCGAAAGATGCCACTGTGGTGTCGCTTCTCGATGCTGTCCATCGAGCAACACGGGGCTGGTCGAACCCTCGTCGGCGCAGCGCAATTCAACGTCGTGGCATGACCGCAGACTGGTCGTGGGCCAAGCCTGCCCGCCGATACATGGATCTCTACGAAAAACTCATCGACGCAAACGCCGTGACGCGTAAGTAGCCACGCATTTACCCTGACGCTCTGTAAATCGGCAAGACTCGACTAGTGACTCACGACGATCTAGACCAGCGCGGTGCTTCTGAGGGCTTTGGTGAAGTAGACCAATACCTCTTCAACGCTGGCGACCACACCCGCCTCTGGGAGAACCTGGGTGGACGCCCGGTCCATCGCGATGGGGTCGCGGGAGCACGTTTTTCGGTGTGGGCTCCCAACGCCCAAGCGGTGAGTGTCATTGGTGACTTCAACGATTGGACCCACCCAGGCGAAGAGATGACGCGCGTCGGCTCCAGCGGAGTGTGGGAACGTTTCGTACCGGGCCTGGAGGCGGGAGTCCGATACAAGTACCGCGTCGTCGGTGCTCATGGAACGGTTGTCGAGAAGGCCGACCCTCTGGCTTTCGAAGCCGAAGTGGCTCCGTCAACCGCATCAATTCTGAGCGACCTCACCCACGACTGGTCCGACGACGAATGGATGCACTCACGCGGCCACCGACATCGAGTCGACCAGCCGATTTCGATCTATGAGGTCCACCTTGGCTCGTGGCGCCGCAGTGTTCCCAACAACGAGTTCTTGGGTTACACCGCGCTGATCGATGCCCTCGTAGAACACGTTGTGGCCATGGGGTTCACCCACGTGGAGTTCCTCCCCATCACCGAGCACCCGCTGTATACGTCCTGGGGCTACCAAACCACCGGCTACTTCGCGGCTACATCTCGCTTTGGCGGGCCGCGAGAGCTGATGGACTTGATCGACGCGTTACACAATGCCGAAATCGGCGTGATCCTCGACTGGGTCCCGTCGCACTTCCCCACCGATGCCTTCGCACTGAACGCCTTCGACGGCTCATCGCTCTATGAACATGCCGACCCTCGTGAAGGCTTTCACCCCGACTGGAAGAGCTCCATCTTCAACTACGGCCGCCATGAGGTTCGTAGCTTTCTCCTTTCAAGCGCCCGCTTCTGGTTGGAGGTCTTCCACATCGACGGCATTCGTGTCGACGCCGTGGCATCAATGCTCTATCGCGACTACAGCCGGGGCAACGAATGGATCCCGAACCGTTACGGCGGTCGAGAGAACTTGGAGGCGATCGAATTCCTTCAGCAACTCAACCACGAGATGTACAGCCACTTCCCCGACGTGCTGATGATCGCCGAGGAGTCGACTGCGTGGCCTGGGGTGACCCGACCAACCAACTACGGCGGCCTCGGATTTGGTTACAAGTGGGACATGGGTTGGATGAACGACACCCTCTCGTACTTCGAAGAGGAACCGATCCATCGCAGCTACCACCACAACAAACTGACGTTTCGTTCGATCTATGGGTTCAGCGAGAACTTCATCCTGCCTCTGAGCCACGACGAAGTCGTCCACGGCAAGGGTTCGCTGCTCGCAAAGATGCCGGGTGACGAATGGCAGAAGTTCGCGAACCTGCGTGCGCTGTTCGGCTATCAGTACACGACTCCAGGAAAGAAGCTGCTCTTCATGGGCAGCGAGCTCGCCTCATGGGATGAGTGGGACATCGACGACAGCCTTCCATGGCACCTGACCGACTTCCCCAATCACGAGGGCATGCTCCAATGGGTGATGGCGCTCAACCATGCATATCGGACCATCCCCGCGCTCCACGCACTCGATACCGAGTCGGGTGGCTTCCGCTGGATCGATGCCAACGACAACGAGCGCTCCATCTTGACCTTCATGCGTGAAGACGGCACTGGCGACATCGTCATCGTGGCGCTCAACGCCACACCAGTCCCCCGTCACGACGTCATGACCGGCGCACCCGTGGCTGGCAAGTGGGACGTCGTGCTGTGCAGCGACGACGTCAAGTTCGGCGGCTCGGGCTACCAGCGGCCCTCGAGCTACGACACTCACCCCGAGCACTTCAACGGCTACGAACAATCCATCTGGCCAACCCTGCCGCCGTTGTCCGTGACCATCCTCCGAAGGGCGGAGTAGCTATGCGTACCGCCTTGGTTCGGGCACCGAGTCC
>CAYUKM010000094.1:9435-11782 GCA_964445255.1 uncultured Acidimicrobiales bacterium | reverse complement strand
ATGCCGAGCGCACCTTCGACGGCGTGAATGCCAGCCTCGGTCGGCGCAACGATGCGCTTCTCTTCGTCGACGTCGTAGTCGACGTCACGCTGCAATGAGCGAGCGATGCTGGCGAACTTGTAGTAGATCTGGGCAGCGTCCGCGACCCGGCCACTGATGATGAGCGGGGTGCGTGCTTCGTCGATCAAGATCGAGTCGATCTCGTCGACGATGCAGTAATTGTGGCCACGCTGAACTCGCGCTGCGGCGGTCATGGCCATGTTGTCGCGCAAGTAGTCGAAGCCGAACTCGTTGTTGGTGCCGTAGGTAACGTCAGCGGCGTATTGCTGGCGCTTGAAACTGGAATCTCGATTGCCTGGGATGATCAGTCCGATGCTGAGGCCCATCCACTTATGGAGCTGGCCCATGTTTTCCGCGTCACGGGCAGCTAGGTAGTCGTTCACGGTGACGACATGTAGGCCTTCGCCGCTCAATCCGTTGAGGTACACGGGAAGGGTCGAGACCAGCGTCTTGCCCTCGCCGGTACGCATCTCTGCGACCCAGCCAAGGTGCAGCGCGAGGCCGCCCATGAGCTGCACGTCGTAGTGGCGCATGCCGAGGGTCCGTACCGATGCCTCTCGTACGGTTGCGAACACCTCAACGAGGAGGTCGTCGAGGGTGGCCCCATTCTCCAACTGGGTGCGGAACTCACCCGTTTTTGCTTGTAACGCCTCGTCCGAGAGGGCTTGCATCTCGGGTTCGAGCGCGTTGACATCGGGGACGATCGCTTCGAGGGCGCGCAGCTTCTTACCTTCACCGCTGCGCAACACCTTTTTGAACATGCTCATAGCCTTCTCAGGCTACCTGTGCAAACTGATCGGTCCGTGTCACGACGGAGTTTCTCATGCGGTTCTCATTGTGCGGCGCGAGCCAGCCACTGTTCGTGACTTTGCGGCCGTGGGCTTATTCGGCGTCGATAAGCCCCACGTCGCCGTCATCTCGCAAGTACACCACGGCGGAGCGATTGGTCTCGGCGTTGGTGAACAGGAAGAAGTCGTGACCGAGCAACTCCATCTGCAGCACTGCTTCATCGGCAAACATCGGGTCGATCGCGAATTGCTTCTTCTTCACGATCCGAGACACATTGTCTTGAGCTTGCGCTTGGGATGGAGCGATCGGCATCACCGCATCAGTTCGGATGGTCTCGACGCCCGAGTGTTCGTGGCGATGCATCTTCGACTTGATTGTTTGACACTGATGCTCCAGCTTCGACGTCGCCAAATCGATCGCGGTGTACGGGTCGGCTGCGGTGACCTTCGTTCGCATCCGATGTCCACCGCCTTCGACGGTGACCTCACACACCTCTTTGTCCGATATTCGAGGATTTCGTTCCTCGTGGAAGTGCACATCAGCGCGCTCTAGGCCAGGGACATATTTGTCCAGCCTCTCAAGCTTGGAACGAGTCAGATCTTGCAAACGATCACTAACTCGAGTCCGGCGGGAGCTGATGTGAACCTGCATGAGCACCTCCAGGTGTGTTCTTTAACTGTGACATTCGACACTACAAGACAAAACCTTGAATGTCAGATTTGCAGTGGAGATTGTTAGGAGCTCGTCGCGAGATTGTTTGTGTTCGCAGGCGTTGCTGCCAACGCAACGAATGTGGTCGAGCGTGCGCCTGCGAGACCGAGCGCTATGGCGCATGCGACTGCGGTCGCTCCGGTGGTAACGACGTCGTCGACGAGCAGTACGCGCTCAGGGACAGCTTCGCTAGAGCAGAACTCAACATGTTGGCGTTCGTCACGGCCCTTTCCCGTTTGGGACTCGGGCGATACTCGAACGAGTGGGGTGATAACAGGGGCGTCGATTCGCTGAGCGATTCGCGTTGCCAGAGTCGCCGTCAGGTCATAGCTCCGCTCACGAACCCGGACCGGGTTCGATGGCACTGCCACGACTGCGTCGATGCGGTCGGGCAAGCTCAGTGCAAGTGCGTCGACCATGGGCGAAATCGCTTGACGACGATTTCCGTACTTCACGGCCCGGATCAAGTCGGCCCCGACGCCTTCATAGCTGCAGAGAACGGTGGCGGACTCGACGGCGAGAAGCGGCGGCACGACGGGGGGCTCTAAGCGGTCGGTGCAAGCGCCGCATACCCCGCGTGCGGGAACGCCGCACACCACACATTCACTACCCATCAACCACACGACCGCCACCTTAGGGATCACCACTGACAACTTCCCGGCCGCAACAGAATTGACACATACTCGCCACCCACCCGCGCGCCAATCCCAGCCTAAAGTCACACCGACCGCTCACTGTGTTTGCAAGCGCCGAGCACACCGAGGCGAAGCCGAATGTGCGATTGCGG
>CAYUKM010000094.1:0-9335 GCA_964445255.1 uncultured Acidimicrobiales bacterium | reverse complement strand
CGAGATATCGCTGATCTGCGAGCGCCGAAAATCGCGGCGGAGCCGCTCGGCGCTTTGCAAATCCGCAGAGCACACCGAGGCGAAGCCGAATGTGCGATTGCGGCGAGATATCGCTGATCTGCGAGCGCCGAAAATCGCGGCGGAGCCGCTCGGCGCTTGCAGATCAGTACCTATAGTGATCTGGCTTGTAGGGGCCTTCTACGGGGACGCCGATGTAGTCGGCTTGGTCTTGGCTCATCTCGGTGAGGCGTACGCCGAGGTGCTCGAGGTGAAGTCGGGCAACCTTTTCGTCGAGTTGCTTTGGCAAGGTGATCACCTGTGGCGGCGGCCCTGCGTAGGACTCAGCGTTCTTGTGCAATTCGATCTGTGCCAGCACCTGGTTGGTGAAGCTGAACGACATGACGAAGCTCGGATGACCAGTGGCATTGCCAAGGTTCAAGAGGCGACCTTCGGAAAGCACGATCACCGAATGGCCGTCCGGGAACACGTACTCGTCTACCTGTGGCTTGATGTTGGTCCGTTGGACGTCGCTCATCTTTTCGAGGCCGGCCATGTCAATTTCGTTGTCGAAGTGGCCAACGTTGCCGACGATTGCCTGGTGCTTCATGCGGGCCATGTGGTCGGCCATGATGATGTCTTTATTGCCGGTGGTCGTGATGAAGACATCGGCGGTTTCCATGACATCTTCTATGCGAACGACCTCGAAACCTTCCATCGCCGCTTGCAGTGCACAGATCGGGTCGACTTCGGTAACCATGACCTTTGCGCCTTGGCCCTTCAGTGAAGCCGCAGAGCCCTTGCCGACGTCGCCATAGCCGCAGACGACGACGGTCTTGCCGCTCAACATGACATCGGTGCCGCGATTGATGCCGTCGACGAGGCTGTGGCGAATGCCGTAGAGGTTGTCGAACTTCGACTTCGTTACCGCGTCGTTGACGTTGATCGCCGGGAACAGGAGCGTGCCTTCTTCTTGCATGTGGTAGAGGCGATGCACGCCGGTCGTCGTCTCTTCAGAAACGCCGCGGATTTCAGGAGCGATCCGGGTCCAGAACTCTGGCTCTGCTGCGGCGATCGAGCGAAGTTGTTCCATGAAGACACCCTCTTCTTCGGATGCGTCTTCTGGAGTCTCAGGAATGGCACCAGCCTTTTCGAACTCGAGGCCTTTGTGGACGAGCATGGTCGCATCGCCGCCGTCGTCGAGAATCAGGTTGGGGCCTTGACCGTCTGGCCAATGAAAGAGCTGTTCGGTTGCCCACCAGTACTCTTCGAGGCTTTCACCCTTCCAGGCAAAGACAGGAATGCCCGCTGGGGCTTCTATCGTGCCGGTTGGACCAACGGCAACGGCGGCTGCGGCGTGGTCTTGAGTCGAGAAGATGTTGCACGTAACCCAGCGAACATCGGCACCGAGCGCGGTGAGGGTCTCGATCAGCACAGCGGTCTGGATTGTCATATGTAGCGAGCCGGCAATGCGAGCGCCCTTCAGTGGCTGCTCATCGCCGAGTTCGGCACGCAGGGCCATCAGCCCCGGCATCTCGTGTTCGGCGAGGCGAATTTCGTTTCGGCCGAATTCGGCGAGGGACAGGTCGGCAACTTTGAAGTCATGCTCAGACATACCAGGGCTCCTTGAAGTGCTGCGCTCGATAGCAGCGGCGGTTCTCGGCTGTGGCCTACTGGCCTCGGAAACGTCTGTTCAGCCGATCAAGGAGTGTATCGCTCAAGCCGCCGGCTTACGAAGTTAGGACCCGACCGCTGCTAGCCAGCCGTCGCCGTCGAAGTTTGCGACTTTTCCGCGTTCACCTGCGGGAAACCAGCACGCCTCGGTCGGACAGAGCTTGAGGGACGCTCCGTCCTCGTTTTCTATGACTATTACTCCGCCGGTGCATAGCACGATCGACGGACCCTCTATTTGAGGCTGTATTGCAGGACTCAGACGCCGAAGTTCGAATTCTGGTGCAGGAGTCACGTATCGCCCGTCGCTGTCGACCTGCACGAGGGAAGGTTCGAATGCGTCGGGCAGTACGACGTTGAGCAGGTTGGGAACATCGACGTGCTTTGGCGTGAGACCTCCGCGCAGCACGTTGTCGCTGTTCGCCATGATCTCGACGGCCAGGCCACTGATGTACGCGTGCAGGTTTCCGGCACCGAGGTACAGCCCTTCGCCGGGCTGCAAGACAACGTAGTTCAACATGGCCGCGACGATGATCCCCGGGTCGCCCGGGTATTTCTGGGCGAGGCGACCGATCAGCGCACACTCATCGGCCCACTCGTCACCCGCGTACGCAGCACTAGCACGTACGGTGTGATCGACCATCTCCTGCACAAAATCAGCGAACTTAAGACGGTCGACCTCGTCATCGAAGCGATTGCCGTCGAGCAACCACTGGACCACCTTCTTCGGACCCTGTTTCTCGAACGAAGGGATGAAGCTCATTTCTAGGGCTTCAAAGAGGGCTGTCGTGCGATCGGCATCCCGGAACCCCACCAGGGCTTCGAACGGCGTGAGCGCACAGATGAGTTCAGGCTTATGGTTGTCGTCTCGGAATGAGCGACGCGGGTCGCTCCGGTCGATGCCCGCTGCCTCTTCGGCTGCGAACCCGGCTTGTGCCTGCTCGATCGACGGGTGCGCCTGGATGCTCAATGGTGAATCGGCCGCGAGCAGTTTCAACAGAAACGGCAGCTTTGGGCCGAAACGGTCAACAATTGGTTGCCCAAGTAGCCCGACCGGGTTTGCTTCGATGCGCTCGAGCAACGACATTCCATCCTCGCACAACGTCGATGCGCCGGGATGAGCGCCGTACCAGATCTCGGCTTCAGGTTGTTCGGCCGGCGGTTCGTTTCGCAGCGCGGCAAGCAGGTTCTTCGAACCCCACGCATAGTTCTGAGTCGCCCCGATCAACCGTTCCACCGTGCTCCGATCGTCGTGCCTGGCTTGGTCTTTAGCTATCGGCGCTAAATGTCAGGGCTAGCCCATCGGACTCGACCTTGGCTAGGAGACGGTCATGCTCAGTGTCGTCGAGCGTCTCGGCCTTGTCGACCAACATCACCGGGATGTCGTCTTGGATCGAATAGCGCAACTTCAAACGGGGGTTGTACATCGTGTCTTCGTCCTCGAAGTAGTACAGCGGCCCTTTGTCCTTCGGGCACGCCAAGATATCGAGCAATTGTTGAGCCAAAGCCATGAAAGCAATACTACTCGGCGCCCTGCTTTCGCATCTCGATTCTGGCTCCCGAGCCGTCTGTCAGGGTGATGATGTCATAGAAGTTCTACGTTCCACCGGAGTTCCCGCATATCTCTAAAAGTTCGAACGAACTTCTCCGACTCGTTGAGCTACCGCAGCTTCATCGGCCGCTTCGAGGTTCAGGCGCAGCAGCGGCTCGGTGTTCGACGGGCGCAGGTTGAACCACCAGTCGCCGCAGTCGACGGTGAGTCCGTCCATACGGTCCTGGTCGAAGTCGCTATAGGCGGCCGCGACCTGCTCGATCACGGCGTTCGTGTCGTCGACTTTGGTGTTGATCTCGCCCGAGGCTGAGTAGCGCCGGAGCGGCTTGACGAGTTCGTCCAGTGGGCGGTCGGCTGCGCACATCGCGGCCAAAACCACGACGGCTGCGATCAGCCCAGAATCAGCGCGCCAGTTGTCCCGGAAGTAGTAGTGACCGGAGTGTTCGCCACCGAATGCGGCGCCGGTCTCGGCCATGACTTTTTTGATGAAGCTGTGCCCGACGCGGGTACGGACCGACGTTCCGCCGTTCTCGGCGATGATCTCGGGAACGACCTTCGAGCAGATCAGGTTGTAGAGCACGGTCGCCCCAGGCTCGGTCTCCAAGACCTCGCGAGCGACGAGTGCCGTGGTGAGCGAACCGGAAACACCCTCGGCCTTCGCGTCGACTAAGAAGACCCGGTCGGCATCGCCATCGAACGCGAGGCCAATATCGGCCCCCACTTCGAGTACCCGAGCCTTCAGGTCGACAAGGTTTTCTTCGTTGAGCGGATCGGCGGGATGGTTGGGGAAGGTTCCATCGAGCTCGGGATACATGATCTCAAGATCGAATGGGAGCTTGTCGAAGACCGCAGGTACGACGAGCCCACCCATGCCGTTGGCGGTGTCGGCAACCACCTTGAGGGGCCGCAGCGCAGATACGTCGATGAAGGACAGCACGTGGTTCGCAAAGTCGTCGAGCATCTCGGCGGACCGACTACTTCCTGGAGCATCGACCGGGTCGAGCAGCGAGCGAGACATCTCCTTGATCGCATCGAGACCGGTCTCCCCAGCGAGCGGAGCCGCACCGCGGCGACACATTTTGATGCCGTTGTACTCGGCGGGGTTGTGCGAAGCGGTAAAGACCGCTCCGGGCAGATCCATCGACCCGGATGCGAAGTACATCATGTCCGTAGATGCCAGGCCGATGTCCACGACGTCGACCCCTTGGCTCATCACGCCCTCGGCAAAGGCAGCCGAAAACTGCGGACCGGTGGGGCGCATGTCGTGGCCGAGCACGATCGCCTCCGCTCCTTCCGAGTCAGCAACGAAGCGAGCGAATGCCGCGCCGATCTGACGACTCAGGGTCGCATCGAGTTGTTCTGGAGCGAGACCTCGCACGTCGTAGGCTTTGAAGATTGCATCGATGGTCATAGATCTCAATCGGTCTTTTCGCTCGCACCTTGATGAAGCGAGTGGTCAACTTCAACCGGCGCGGGAAGACCGAGCAGTGCCTCAGGATCGGTGTAAACGCCTCGAGCCGACCACCGGCGAATCCGACCGATGTCAGCGAGTAGTTGCATCGTGTCACGAACGAGGTTGACCGTTGAACTATCCGTCTCGGCGACGGTCATTGGAATCTCTTTGAGGGTCAAGCGCCAGCGCTCGACCAGATGGAAGATCTCGATATCGAACGAAAAGCCATTGAGCTGAGTTTTGGCGAAGATGAGATCGGCGACGTCGCCACGGAATCCCTTGCAGCCCGCTTGGGTATCTCGATAGCGACCTAGCAGCAAGACCTGGGTTGCGAGATTGACGAGGCGCCCGCCAATATCACGGACGAGACCGGCACTGGTGTGGGTAACGAGGCGCGAGTCGCGACGGGATCCCACCACGACGTCCCAACCTTGTTCCAGCTCGCTCATCAGGCGAATAACTTCGTCGGGGCCATACGCGAGATCGGCGTCGAGGAAGACACGGCTGCGCCCACGTGCGACCTGCATGCCGTGACGAACCGCTCCCCCCTTGCCAAGGTTCTGTTCGAGTACTTCGCCGCGAGCAAGGCCAGTGGCTTCGGCGACCGTCGCGGTTCCATCGCCCGAGCCATCGTCAACAACAATGATCTCGAAATCATCTGGTTCGACGAGCATGGCTAGATGATCGTGCAACGTCCGGACCGTCTCTCCGATTCGTTCGGCCTCCTTGTAGGCCGGCACGACGACAGACAGTCGCAGCGGGTCCTGAGGCGCAGGGCGCGATGCCCCCAGTCGCTGCTCGTCTCGAACGACCTTGAAGAGGAACAACCGGTTCGAGAAGGCTCGCACGAGCGCCGCAGCGGCGATCGCGATCACCTTGGCCAGGAGACCTCGGGTGTCGGAGCCCCACAGGACCACTAGATCGACGGCCCCAGCTACGGTGATCGATGAGGTGAACGCCAAGGGACGATGGATCCAACGCAAATTCGGGTCGTTCCGCAACGTGAAACGACGATGCGCGCTCACACCGAAGACCGCTGCGAGCGCTAGGGCAACAACGTCGGCTGCCCACCATCGAAACCCGGCCTCAGTGAGTCCCAGGTACGTGAAGAGATCGATCAGGGTGGCACTTACCGCAACGGCAACGAAGAACCGGAGCCTGCGTGTCATGCGCCGATGCGCCGCTCGCCATCGAGGAACGACGGCAACCGGTTGCGGCCAACGGCCACCAACAAGATCGCACCGGCGATGGTCAGCGCGATAGCCGTCCAATCCGTGGCGTTTCGGGTGAAACGCAATTCGACGTCCGTGTCGGTCGGTACGACGACCATGAAGTTTGGTGCTACCCGGAACGGCCCCTCGGCGCCGTTTGCTTCCCAGTTCGGGAAGAACGAGGAACGCACGAGCACTGGCGTACCGATTTGATCGACCGAGAACGAGATGAGGTCCGTGTCGGTCTGGACATTCGATACGGTCACTTCTTCGGCGATACCCACCTCGGGGAGAAGGTTCGCCAACGCGGCGTCGCCTTCACCGATCGAACCGGCGAGCCGGGTGTCGGGGGCTTCGTAACGTTCGACGATCTCGCGGTCCACTCGAGGCCACTCGGCCGGTCCTGAGGATGCCGGGCGAACGGCGGAGTCTGCGGTGAACCACTCGACGCCGACATCGAGCCATTCGTCTTGGTGGTCGCGCACACCATCGATCACGACCGGCGACACATCCAATGGCTCAACCAATTGCGACTGGGCCTCAAAGACAACCCAAGGCTGGGCGTTCGCAACCTCTCGGAGTTCGGGGTGAAGGCGGGCGGCGTTAACTGCCTCGGGCGAGAACGCCATGTAGTAGCGAACACCAAGTTCCTGCAAGCGCTCCACGCCACGATCGATATCGAAGTCTTGATATGGAAGGTCGCGCATCGCCCGGGACGGACCGCCGAATGAACCGCCGGTGCCGATCTGCGTCGCCGGGGCCGAAAGATCGCTCTGCAACAAGAAGTGGTAGGGGACGCTCGGCGTTGCTTCGAAGAACAATCCCTCTTGGGAGCTGATGCATCCGTCGGTCCACAACGGCAACAACATCATCGCCATCGTCGTGCCGTAGCGGTTCAGTTCCGGTGCGAATTCCCACATCGCTCGTCCGCAACCGATCTCTTCGCCGACACCTTGCATCGTGCGCTGCACGAAGTTGTATTCGTCCCAACCGCCCTGGCCAACGTTGCCTTGTGCCTGGGGAGTAGCGGCCTTGCCTTGGAGCCCGGAGAAGTTCCATGCGGCCCAACCGTCGATAAAGCTGTCGTCTTGACTGACGATCTCTTGACCGAAGGCACCCCATGCGAAGCCGGCCTCCTCTTCGTCAATGCCGCCGAGCGATTGCAACGACAGGCCAAAGAGCACAAACACGCTCGCGGCGGCCACGATCGCGGCACCGGCATATGACGCGGACAGGTTCCGCGGACCGAACCACGACTTCTTGGGGATGACAGCGATCTCGTCGTTGTCTGGTAGCGCATCTGGTAGAGCGACGGTCGACTTCTGGCCAACCAAGAAGGGCCAGGCAAAGGTTGCGCCGATGGCAACCAGCGCTGCGAGGAACACTGCAACCCACCACACGAGGCTTCCACCGGAGAGTTCTCCCGAGAAGACATCTCGAGCCGGGGTGATGAGCAAGACAGCGAGCGCTGCGATCGAACCTGCGACAAGTCCAGCGGGAACCACTCGGCTAAGGCCGACCGCTACCGACGTACCGATCGATGCAACCAACATGGTGATGGCGAGGACCCGCAATGCGTAACCGCCAGCTTCAGTGAAGTACGTAAGAGCGTCAGTGGGCTCCGGCCACACGACGGATCCGCGGATGCTGCTCGGAATTAAGACGATCGCTGAGGACACCGCGATCGCGGCGCGCATGACGGCGGCAGTCTTGACCAGTTCGCGAATGAGCTGCCCCACGCCCACGCCTGCGAGCAGAGTCACCGACAGGTAGTAGAAGGGCAGGATGCGAGCGTTCCATAGACGGCCATCGGGGAAGTAGACGAATCCCAACGCCATGATGATCGCGGTAAAGAAAAGCACGCCGCCGAGCTCGATTCGTCGAACGATCGTGAAGACGAAGCCGACTGCGGCCAGGGTGAGCAATACCGGGAGTGGCGGGAAGTCGGTGAGTGTGTCTGCCGGGTTCAGAATCGACCGGGTGACCAATGGTGAGTGGACGATCTCGATCCGCTCCCATCCCATGTCGTTCAAGAAGCTCGTGCGCAAGAAGAACGGCAGCACCCAGAATGCGGACAGAAGCGCAGACAAGCCGCCTGCGACAACAATCCATGGCACGGACCGAAAGCGCCCCTGGGCCACGCGGAAAATCATCACCACAAGGACCCCGGCGAGCAAGAAGAACGCTGGCAGCAAGTGACTCAGACCGGTGAGCGCAATGAACACACCCGCCCATGCTCGATACTGTCCCGTGCGAGTTCCTCGAATGACGAACCCAAGCGCCACGAGCGACAAGGTCAGCGAAATCGAGTTTGCGAACTCACCAGCGAGCGTCGATGCGATGTTGCCGCCATAGATATTGAACGAACGATCGAACGCAAAGGCCAGGCTTGAAAGCGCCAAGACCGCCGGGCCCGGGAACCGGAGCCCGGAAAGATGACCGAGCGCCCAAGCGCCTACGGGGAAGAACACCACGCCGCTGACCGCGATCAACTTGAACGCAACGTTGTAGGGCAGGCTAATAACGAGTGGTGCCAGGACGAAGCCCGCGATCGTGACGTAGCGGGCCAGATCGGAGCGACCCTTCTCGCGAAGCACGACCGCACCACCGAAAACCGCAACCAAAAGGATTGCGGCCGCGATGGGCTGCAATCCGACATCAAGTGCAACGATAGCGAGTGCGGGAACGACCATGTAGAAGTGGAACGCGGGGAAACCGCCGTACCAGTCGGGGGTCCATCCACTCAACCGGAACCGCGGCAAGAGTTCGTCGCGAAGGAAGGCCGGGCCCCACACGTGTGCGCCCATGTCCCCACCGGTCGGGGTGGTGTCAGCCAGGATCAGGTTGGGTTGGAGCTGCCAAAAGACGAAGGCGCAGCAAAGTCCCACGACCGATGCCGTGACGATTTTTTCGAAGGAATCTGGAGCGCCTTCGGTTTCTGGAGGGCTAGCCGGGGGCGGCGGCTGATCATCGCTACCGGGTTCATCGATAAGTTCGACGTCGTCCCCCACGTCGTCGACAGTCATGTCACCGGAGACTTCGGAGGGAGAGGCGATTACGGACATATCCGTTATTCTCCCATCTTCGTTGGCCCCAGTGGGGTTCAGCTGTCCTCAGCTTCTGCGAGCTGGGTCAGGACGCTATCGAGAGTGGTGTTACCGTCCTCGGTTTCCCAGATGCGGAGATCGCAGTGCGAGCAGGACCGGAGCGTCCGCGGCTGGTCATCGATGGTCAGCCGTAGAGCCACCATGTCTCGGCTGCACTTCGGGCAACGCTTGGTTTGAATGCTGGGCTGCTTCACGGCTTCCTCCTGTAGACGTATACGTCTTTCGTCGACAGTTAGGAGCCAGTAGTGAGTGGTCAGCGCGCTCTCGCGCAGAATTCACGAAGCGAGTGCCGAGCCCACGAGACGCTACGCTATCTCGTATACCGTCTTCTGCTTGAAAAAAAA
>CAYUKM010000093.1:0-11878 GCA_964445255.1 uncultured Acidimicrobiales bacterium | reverse complement strand
GGTGTAGGCGTGGTCGCGGCTGGGCGATGGTTCAGGCTCGGTCGCGCTACGAACCCGCTCGCAACTTCGGCCGCCCCCACCGGGTTCGGGTCGTGGCGTCCGATAGCGAACGCTCCAATTGCTCCGCGAATAGGCGGCGTCGCGACGTGGAACGGCGAAGCGGCAGTGTTCTGGGCCGGGAGAACCGGCAACGGCGACGAGATTGTTGCGGTTGGTAGCGGCGCGTTCTACGACCCCGCTACCGATTCATGGGAAAGAGCTCGCACGCCGTCCTTCACCCATCCCGGCCTTGCAGGCATCGCCGCCGCGGGCGATGAGATCTTCGCTGCTGCCAAAGGATCATTCTTGCGGGTGAACCTGCGAGACGGCAGTTCCACTGAGCTGCCTGGGCCACCGGTGGTGGTGTCTTTCATCGT
The DNA here is from genome assembly GCA_964445255.1 of uncultured Acidimicrobiales bacterium. Classification (GTDB taxonomy): domain Bacteria; phylum Actinomycetota; class Acidimicrobiia; order Acidimicrobiales; family SHLQ01; genus SHLQ01. The sequence continues at coordinate 11,462 of CAYUKM010000093.1, read as the reverse complement.
CGAGGTGAACGGTCGCCTTTGGGCCGTCGGATCAGAGCGGCGTCCAGTAGACCAGGCTGGTCCAGCCTTTCTGTCCTTCGCAGAGTTCCTCCCTGACGTAAACGACTGGAGCCAAGCGATGCACCTAAAGTTCCTTGCTCCGGTGAGCGTGGCCTCGTTCGGCGATGGGTTCGTCGGTTGTGACGCCGAGGGCTTTTGTGCATTCGTCAACCCGACAAAAGTCGACGACATGACGGTTCAATTTCTCACGGCACCGACCACAAACAGCCAGGTGACTACAACCGTCGTCGACGATGCGATCGTGGCCCTCGTGCTATCGAGCAAGGACGGACGAACCGGCGAGATATACCGCAGCGATGGTGAAGCGTGGGCACTCGTCGACAGCATCCCGACCGGCGACTTCGGCGACGTTACGCTCGCTGCCGCTGGCGATTGGCTGGTGGTCCTCTCCCCTGACCAACCGCCCGTTGCTATGGACATTGCTTCGGGTGCATGGCACCACTTCGACGATTGGCCCATGACCGGCGTCCGCAACCCAAGCACCGTATGGACCGGCACTCAACTCATCGTGTGGGGTGGTCTCGAAAGCGAAGGCTCCGAAGGTGCGATCTGGACTCCCCCAGCTAGCTAGATAGAGTCGGGCCGTGCCTGCCGAACTGCCGCTGCGCGATGACTGGGAGACCCCAGCTCCCGATCATCTGAGTCCGGACCACCCGCAATTCGACGAGATCATGGCCGCTCACGCGGCGTCGGTCGAGGCCGGCCAACTGGGCTACATCGACCCGGCCTCTGGCTTGTTCGTCTTCAACGCACAAGGTCTACGCACGCAGCCAAATTGTTGCAGCAACCGTTGCCGTCACTGCCCCTACGACTGGAGCTGAGCCAAGATCTCCTGCACTCGCTCGACATCGGTCAGAGGGAAGGACTCGCGACCTTCGACTTGAGCGCTTCGATGGTCTGCGACATCTCGTCGAGCTTGGACAGGAGTTCCTTCACCTCGGCTTGGTCGTCGGGCCGTGGGGACCCGTTGGAGGACGAATTACCCGTATCGAGCAGCGCTGCCTCGGCGCGGGCCTCGTCCATGGAGGTCATGATCACCCCGATAAACAGGTTGAGCACGATCATCGTGCCGATCATCACGAAGCTCACGAAAACACCGCGCCTAGTGGGCCGAAGGCCTGGGGGCTCCGAGAACGCGCCCTCGATCACGCAGCTGACTAGCTAATGAAGAAGTGACCGGGTCGCTGCGATGTCGTCATCGAGTTGGGCCTTGAGTTCCACGATGCCGTTGAAGCGGCGTTCGCTTCGGAGGAAGTGCCGGAACTGGACTCGAGCCTGGGTGCCGTAGAGGTTCCCCGCTTCCCAGCCCGACACTGCGTCGGTATCTACCGGCTCGGAAGAATCGGTAGGGAAATCGAGGAGGTGAGCTTCCAAGACTGCAGCATCAGCCTGCTCGTAGAAGGTCGGGCGGACGCCAACGTTTACCGCGGCTCCAGCGATGGAGCCATCGGGTAAGACGTAGGTACAGCCATACACACCGTTGGCGGGGCGAGCCAGGTCATCAGTTAGGACAACGTTGGCGGTCGGAAAGCCGATCGTGCGACCGCGCTGGTCGCCTTCGACGACCTCGCCCAAGAGTTCAAATGGCCTTCCAAGCATGGCGTTGGCCTGCTCGACGTCCCCACCGTTGAGTGCACGACGAATCGCCGTCGACGATACGTGTTCGGTGGCGGTGGGTTCATGGAGCACCAGGTCTAGCCCTTCGACGGCGAACCCAAATCGGGCGCCAGCTTCCTCTAGGAACTGCACGGTCCCTTCCCGACCCTTACCGAACTTGAAATCGCGCCCAACGAGGATCTCCCTGGCACCGAGGCGTCCAACAAAGACATCCTCGACGAATTCTTCCGCGGTCGTCGCGGCGCGCTCGGCATCAAACTCGATGACGTAGACGACATCGACACCTAACTCCTCTAGGAGCTCAAGCTTTCGTTCTAAACGAGTGAGAAGCTTCGGCGCTGATTCCGGACGTACTACGAGCGCCGGATGTATATCGAACGTTACGACCGCAGATGCAACACCAAGGGACTCGGCACGGTTCTTCACCTCGTTCACGACAGCCTGGTGTCCAACGTGAACACCATCGAAGGCGCCGGTGGTGCAGACGGACGCTTCGACGGTCGTGTCGTCGCTATCTCGAATGATCTTCACGGGGTTTCCTCAACGGGCTTTGCCGGTGGCTCAACCAGCACAACCGCTGGCTTCACCGTTTCTCCTCGATGCGATTCGTAGATCGCCAGGAGACGTCCGGACGCATCGACTAGAGGGTACGGCCCGTCTCCGGACACACCAATGCGCGACGCAGGAAAAACTCGACCGAAAGCAATGTCGAGCGCGGTGTCGTCGTCGACCTCGGTCACGCCGAGATCGCTTACGAACTCTGCGGCTGGGCGTACCTCGGCCTCTTCGAGGGGTTGCGCCCGATCGTCGGTGAATGAACCGATCCCGGTGCGACGCAACCCGTGCAGGTGAGCTCCGCCGCCGAGCAGCGCCCCGAGGTCGGCTGCAAGAACCCGAATGTAGGTACCAGCAGAGCACTCGACGGTCGCCCGAAGGACCATTGGATCGTCGGTCGGTTCGAGGTCGTAGCGGTAGACCGAGATGGGTACGGGGTCTCGTTCGATCTCGATCCCCTCGCGGGCCAGCTCATGCAGGCGCTTGCCGTCGACTTTCTTGGCCGACACCATCGGCGGAACCTGCATGATGTCCCCGGTGAGCTGTTCAGCTGCCGTACGAGCAGCTTCGATATCGATGGGGCCCATGTCATGTGTCTTGGTTACGACTCCGGTCGAGTCGAGAGAATCGGTCTCGCTCCCAAAGCGGATGTCGCCGGTATAGGCCTTGGGTTGCCCATCGAGGAACCGCAGGATGCGTGTGGCCTTGCCGAGGCCGAGCAGCAACACGCCGGTCGCATCGGGGTCGAGAGTCCCTGAATGACCTACTTTCCGTGTCTTGAAAACCCCGCGCGCTTTGGCGACCACGTCGTGCGATGTCCACCCCCGGGGCTTGTCGACTATCACGAAGCCGGTAGGGCCGTCGTCGCGGCGTTTGCGACCCACCGGACTACTCCTCTTCTGAGGTGGTGGCGGCTTCTGGTTCGTTGCCCGGACGAGAGCGCTCGCTGGCGAGCAACTCCTCGATGCGATTCGCGGAACGCAACTGCGCATCAGGTTGAAACATCAAGGGCGGTGTGCGACGAAGATTCGTCTGTCGATTGATCGCCGCCTGCAGGCGTGGTCGGTACTCCTCGAACACATCAATAAGCTCGGCTTCATCGTCGCCGTCGCCGAGTGCCGCCGTGTAGGACACGATTGCCTGGTCGAGGCTGCGATCGGTACGCACGTGTGTAACCGAAACCCATTCGAGGCGCTCGTCGTCGATGCGCCGAAGCTCCTCGGCGATGATCTCGCGCAGTAGCTCGTTCAGCCGGGACGCACGCTGTGCGCCGGGATCCCGAGACGATCGTGTATGGCGGCGACGTGAACTCATCTAGTCAAACTCCATCCAGGTCCGCTCAGCGTCAAGCACTTCGAGATCAGGGCGTCCCCAGACCACCCGTTCAGCTGCGTCGATCGTTTCCTCAGCGGTGCGCGCTGATCCCGAAACGGTCACGACGCCGATGGTGGCGAGTTGGTGCTCGTCGAGATCACCGACCTCGCTTACCGACACGCCTAGGCGCGGCAATCGGTCAATGATCGGGTTCACCATGGAGCGTTTGTCCTTAAGACTTTGCGCCTGCGGGAAGCGCAAGCGCATTTCGAGCGCCAGCACGTGCATCGCCGCTGGCTACGAGATCGAGCGAGCGATCTCGCGCTCCTCGTAGGTTTCGATGACGTCGCCATCTTTGAGATCTTGGAAGTCCGACAAGCCAATGCCACACTCGAAGCCGGCAGCGACCTCTTTGACATCTTCCTTGAACCGTCGAAGCGTCTTGATGTCGCCCTTCCAGATGATCGTGCCGTCACGAATGAAACGCACTTTGGAGCCACGAGTAATGACACCGTTCTGGACGTAACAACCGGCGATCTTGCCGATGCGTGGGATCGAGAAGATCTCGCGCACCTCGGCGTCGCCGGTAACAACCTCTTCGAACTCGGGGGCCAACATACCGACCATCGCAGCCTCAATGTCTTCGAGGAGCTTGTAGATGATCTCATAGGTTCGGATCTCGACGTTCTCTGCCTCGGCGTGCTCGCGGGCCTTGCGGTCCGGACGAACGTTGAATCCGATAATCGTGGCGTTCGACGCTCCGGCGAGCGCAATGTCGTTCTCGGTGATACCACCGACGCCACGATGCACGAATGTGGGCTTGACCTCAGGTGTCTCAAGCTTCTTCAGCGAATCGGTGACCGCTTCGAGCGTACCGTTCACGTCAGCTTTGATGACCAGGTTGAGATTTGCGGCTTCGCCGCGCTGAATCTGTTCGAAGATGTCTTCGAGACGAGCACCGCCGCTGGTTGCCGAGGCATCTCGGCCGAGGCTGGACTGGCGATGATAATGCTCGCGGGTATCGGCAACCTTGGAGGCAATCTTCTCGCTCGGGGCAATGTTGAACTCGTCGCCACCTTCGGCAACATCGGAGAGACCGAGCACCTGAACCGGTGTGGATGGGCCGGCCTCTTTGACGTTCTCTCCCTTGTCGTTGATGAGCGCACGAATGCGACCCCATGCAGCACCGGTGACCATCGGGTCTCCGACTCTGAGGGTTCCTTCTTGCACGAGCACCGTCGCCACCGGGCCACGCCCGATGTCGAGGTTCGCTTCGAGGACCACGCCCTTGGCACGGGTGTCAGGGTCGGCTCGGAGCTCTTCGATCTCGGCGACGAGCAGGATCTGGTCGAGTAGGTCGTCAATACCGATGTTCTGCAGAGCCGAGATCTCTTGGGTTATGACATCGCCACCGAAGGACTCGGGGATGAGTTCGTGCTCGGTGAGCTGTGTCAGTACACGCTGTGGGTTTGCGTTCTCGCGGTCGATCTTGTTGACCGCCACGATGATCGGCACCTCAGCGGCCTTCGCGTGGTTGAGCGCCTCAACGGTTTGAGGCATAACACCATCGTCGGCAGCTACGACCAAGATCACGATGTCGGTTGCGTTAGCGCCACGGGAACGCATCGCTGTGAATGCCTCGTGGCCTGGGGTATCAATAAAGGTCAAACTGTGATCGTGGCGGAACGTCTGGTATGCACCGATGTGCTGGGTAATTCCCCCGGCTTCGTGCTCGGCCACGTGGGCATGGCGAATCTGATCGAGCAGCTTTGTCTTTCCATGGTCGACGTGGCCCATGACGGTAATGACCGGTGGACGCAACGGGGCATCGCTATCAGCGGCAACTTCTTCCTCGGCCTCTTCCTCGATACCGAGCATCTTGCGGAGCTCTTCTTCGTGCTCCTCACCCGGATCGACGAGTTTGATGTCGGCGCCGAGATCTTCAGCGAACTTGGTGATGAGATCGTCAGAAAGCGACTGGGTCGCGGTGACCATCTCGCCCTGTTGCATCATGAACTTGACGACGTCAGCGACGGTTCGGTTGAACTTCGGTCCAAGGTCGAGCGGGGTGATCGAACGTTCGATGACGACCGTGCCCTCTGGGACCGGTGCGTCCTCAGAGCTGTAGCTCGGAACGTCCATCGGCTGGAGTTCTTCGCGGTTGCGACGACGACGACCCTTGCGCTTTGGCGGACGACGGCCACCTGGGCCACCGGGACGACCGCCACCTGGGCGGCCACCGCCACCACCGGGAGGTCCACCTGCGCCAGGAACCGGGCGCGGTCCACCGCCCCCACCTGGGCGGCCTCCACCGCCGCCACGCGGTGGGCTGTAGCCACCGCTGCGGTTGCCACCAGGGCCTCCAGAACGGCCTCCACCACCGGGAGGTCCACCTGGGCGGCCAGGGGGTGGTGGGATTGGCTTACCGGAAGCTGAACGCGGAGGTCCAGGCGGCGGCGGGATTGGCTTGCCCGTGCGCGACGTCGGACCCGTGGGGGCCTGCGGCGGCGTCTTCTTCGGATCAGCATCGATCGGGGTGCGTGGGGGTTTTGACTCTGCGGTTGGTTCAGCGTCGGACTTCGGCGGCTTGGGTGTAGCCGTCGGAGGCGGCGCTACGGGCCCCTCAGGGACCGCACGACGGGAGTTCTTCGACGACACGACCTTCTTTGGCATCGCCATGTCAGGGTCGACGTCGGTATCGGCAGGCATCGCCGGTGCTGGGTCGACCGGAGACTCATCGGCAACGACCGGTTCAACAACCGCTGCAGGAGCGGGCTCTTCGGCTGGCTCCTCGACCGGCTCCGGTGCAGGAGCCGGCTTGGCAGCCGCAGCCTTCTTCTTCGCAGGAGGCTTCTTGGTTGAAACGACTGGCTTAGCCTCGACCGGTTTCTCTTCCTCGGCTGGCTTTTCTTCTTCCTCGGCAGGCGTCTCGCGAACCAATCCTTCGCGCTCGGCCTTGCGGCGCACGCGATCGGCTTGAGCGTCGACAATGCTCGATGAATGGCTCTTCGCCCCAATTCCGAGCGCGCCACAAAGATCGAGGGTCTCAGCATTGCTGATCCCAAGCTCTCTAGCGAGTTCGTAGACGCGGATTTTTGTTGCCAATGGGTTGTTTCAGTCCTTTACGGTTGAATCGATTTCGATTCAGCTTTCCAGCCTATGCCTATTCCTCTTCAGAGGCCTCATCTGAAGCCTTTGCTTCGTCGCCAGCATCGGTCTCTTTGAGTGGCTCTTCTTCGTCGCTGTCGGCAGCGTCGCTCCAGGCATCTGCGGACAGGCCTTCGCCACCGTCGGCTGGTTTCCAGACCTGCTCGCCGGTCTCAGGGTCCTGAACCCATTCGCCCTCGGCCCAGTCGACGTCGCCGTAGGCCTCCTCTTGTGCGAGTTGCGTTTCGGACTTGATATCGACTCGCCAACCGGTGAGTCGAGCGGCCAGGCGGGCGTTTTGCCCCTCCTTGCCAATGGCAAGTGAAAGCTGGAAGTCAGGAACGATGACCTCGGCGGTGCCGGTCTCTTCGATCAGTCGAACCTCTTTGACCTTCGCAGGCGAAAGCGCCTTCATCACAAAGTCGGCGAGATCCTCGGAGAACGGAACGATATCGATCTTCTCGCCCCGCAATTCAGTAACGACCTGACGGACGCGAGCGCCTCGGGCGCCAACGCAAGCACCGACTGGGTCGACGTTGGCGTCGTTGGATGCGACAGCGATCTTGGTGCGGTGCCCCGGTTCGCGGGCGCAGGCCTTGATTTCGACGATGCCGTCGGCAATCTCTGGGACTTCGAGCTCGAAAAGGCGACGAACGAGGCCTGGATGGGTGCGGCTGACCACGATCTGTGGACCTTTGGCCGTTTTGCGTACTTCGACGATGTAGGCCTTGAGGCGGGCGTTGGGCTCGGGGCGCTCGAACATGGCTTGTTCGGACTGCGGCAGCAACGCCTCGACACGGCCCAGATCGAGCAACGTGTAGCGAGCGTCGGTTTGTTGGATCATGCCGGTGACGATGTCGCCCTCGCGACCTGCGTACTCTTCGTACTTGAGTTCCCGCTCAGCCTCGCGGATGCGCTGGGTCATCACTTGGCGAGCGGTCTGGGCTGCGATACGCCCGAAGTTCTCCGGGGTTACGTCGTACTCTTCGCCGATTGGTTCGTACCACTCGTCGGTTTCTTGGGCCATGACGCGAATATCCATCGTCTCGGGGTCGATGGTGACCCATGAGTACGGTTCCGCGTCCGGCATGCGCTTGTACGCGGATTCGAGCGCGTCAGCGAGCGCTGCAAAGAGTGCGTCTACGGAGATTCCCTTGTCGCGGGCGAGCGCTTGAAGGGCTTCGAGCATCTCTGCGTTCATGATGAACCGACCTTTCCTTTATTGGCGCTTTGGCCCTTGGAAGCACCATTCTTCTTACCGCCTGGCTTTGGCCCAGGGCCCCACTCGAAGGTGGTTCGGGCTGTGCGAATTTCGCCGTATCGCAACGTTCTTGTTCCGTGATCACCGGTAACGGTGATGCCTTCGTCGTCGGCCGAGGTGAGCTCGCCTTCTACTCGGCGCTCACCTTCGACCTCGGGCATCGTTTTGATGCTGACCGTCTCCCCGATCGCTCGGCGGAAGTGGGTCGGGCGCTTAAGAGGACGCTCCACGCCAGGGCTGGAGACTTCGAGGGTGAAACGGCCAGGGATCGGCTCTTCGGCGTCAATCATCCGGGAAATAGCCTTGGTGACGTCGACCAGCGTTTGACTATGTAGGCCATCGGGCTCGTCGATCACGACGCGAACGACGCCCTGCAAACTCTCGATATCAACCAATTCGACACCAAAATCGTCAGCGATCGGCTCGACCAAGCTGGCAAAGCGTTCAAGAGACGGCGGTGTGGAGCCCGATGCGTTCATTTTTTGCGGCCTCCTTTGATCTGAGAGACGAAAGTTGGTCCCGAAACAACAAGAGCGTGGGCTCGGAAGCCCACGCTCGAAATGCAGTTCCGATGAAGGACCCGTATTTGCGTGCGATCGTATGCTATCGGACTTCTTAGCAATCCGGGGTAAAACTACGGACTCGAATCGATCAGAGGAGGGGCTCGCCACCCATCTCTACAAGGGCTTCAGCGAAGCGATCATGAACTCCACGAAGCTCGAGTTGGCTCCCGTTGCGCTTGAGATCTGGTCTGTAGGACTTAACCGAGCGTTCAGCCCAGAGATCAACGAGGTGAATCGCTATCGCCACCGCGATCACGGCGAGGGCCGGAAACGTGGCCCGAAACGCCAAAACAACGCCGACTGCAGTGAGGACCGACGCGACGCCTCGCCCCTTGATGTGCACGCTTTGACGTCGAGACCACTGTTTGAAGATCTCCTCGGTCAATGGGATCCGGACCTCGGGGGCACTCCACCGCGTCAGGGTTCGCCCAACCGATACCGGCATGGCCCCGTCTGGTCGGCCGCCGGTCATGGCACAGATCGCCGGGAAGCCGTCCTGCGCGGTCTTTAGCGGGAGGGCAACATCAGCCATTGGCTACCGTTTGCGCATGAGGTCGATCGCTACCTCGGACGCGTTCGCATCCTCGCCTCGCTCGTCGAGGTTTCGAGCCCGGTCCTCTTCAGCAGCTTTGCGGGCCGCGTCTCGGGTGGACTCGGCCCGAGCCATCGCCGCCTCGACGCCCTCTTCATGGAGGAACACGGCCCACTCGACGAGTTGATCGACCATTTCGTCCTCGGGAACCACCGCGACGTTGACACCCTTCACAAAGAGATGGCCTCGCTTGTTGCCCGCTGCAATGCCCAAGTCGGCATCTCGGGCCTCGCCCGGCCCGTTAACGACGCATCCCATAACCGCCACCTGCAGGGGGATCTCGCGGTCTTCGAAGGCCTCCATGGCATCGTTGGCGACCTTGTAGACGTCGATCTCCGCGCGTCCGCAGCTCGGGCAGGCGATGAGATCGACGTTCTTGCGCTCTCGGAGACCGAGCGATTCGAGTAGCTGGCGACCGGCTTTGACCTCAAGCACGGGGTCGGCGGTCAGTGAGTACCGAATGGTGTCGCCGATGCCTTCGGCCAGGAGCGTCGCGATGCCTGCGGTGGCTTTGATCGTGCCCGCCGGCGGAGGACCGGCCTCGGTGACCCCGAGATGCAGCGGATAGTCGGTGGCCTCCGACATCTGGCGGTAGGCCTCGATCATCAGCGGCACGCTCGATGCTTTGACCGAGATCTTCACCAGATCGAAGCCGACCTCGTCGAAGTAGCTGATCTCACGCAGGGCGGACTCGACCATGGCTTCGGGGGTGACGCCCTTCTCCGGGTCGTAGAGCGAACTGTCGAGCGAGCCGCCGTTCACGCCGATGCGGATCGGCACATTGCGATCCTTCGCTTCTCGAGCGACCTCTTTGATCTTCTTTGGGTCGGTGATGTTGCCCGGGTTCAGGCGCAGGCCATGGACGCCGGCGTCGAGCGCAGCGAGAGCCATGCGATGGTTGTTGTGGATGTCAGCGATAATCGGCACGGGCGAGCGCGGCACGATCCGTGCGAGCCCCTCGGCGGCCTCGGGCTTGTTGCACGTACAGCGCACAATGTCAGCACCTGCACCAGCGAGGGCGTAGATCTGTTGCAGCGTGCCCTCATAATCAGCGGTCTTGGTGATGGTCATCGACTGCACCGTCACCGGCGCTCCCCCACCCACGGGAACGTCGCCCACCATGATCTGCTTGGTGTCTTTTCGAGGAAACGCCCGGTCAAACTGCACGGGCCTAAGTGTAGATGGTCACCTAACGCCGCTGTTGTTCCCGGGCTGCGCCCTCCAGCAAATTGCGGCGGAGCCGCTGGCGGGTTGCCCAATCCGCAGAGCACGCGGAGCTAATCGAGGACCTCGGGTAGCTCGCAGCTGCGAAGCCGGTGCGAGCGGACCCGGCCTCCGGCCAACCGCAGCGCGAATCGAGGCCCGCCAGGGCCGGATTTCGCCTTGCGGCGAGTTAAAGCTGAATTGGGTCGACGATGTCTCTGACTATGGCGATCATGCCGACCACCAAGAACAGTCCGACTACCGCGTAGGTGAGTGGCAGCAGCTTTGCTGCGTCAGCGTGGTAGGCCGTCTTGCGTCCGAACGAGCGGATTCGCTCGTAGGTGGCGAGCGCAATGTGGCCGCCGTCGAGAGGCAGCAGCGGCACCAGGTTGAACAGCCCGAAGAAGAGGTTCATGATGGCCAAGAAGCCGAGGATCGCCTGGGTCTCAAGCTGGTTGGAGAGCCGTACGACACCGACGATCGAGATCGGGCGGTTGGCGTCGGTGGTGTCGCGAGGACGGAGGTCGGCGGGGTTGATCTGTGACGGGACACTGGCGTCATTCGTGAGATCGGTTTCGACCGGGCTGAGAGCGAATAGGCTACGCAGTCCGTTCTCGGTAGTGATGGTCTGCCTGGCTCCTTGGCCAATCGCGCCGATGAGTTCAACGATCTGTCCGGGGGCTCGAACCGCTGCAGATGTCACCCCGAGGGGTTCGTCTTGAGCGGTTCCAGCGGAGATACCCAAGAAACCGCTCACGGCGTTCTCGGTGGCGAGCGAGTTGATATCGACTCGCTCCTGATGAATCTCGGAGTCGTAGACAACCTCAACCTCGACCGTTTCGCCGATTCGGCCTTGTGCGAGCGCTACGAACTCGTCGTAGTTCGCTACCGGCGTGCCTTCGAGCGACACGATCATCTCGCCGAGGTAGACACCGTTGAGACCTGCTGCACCTTCGCTGGTGAGCCGTTCCCAAATACGAGTCTGGAGCGCTTGCTCTTCGCCGTCTCGGAGGACGACGATTTCCACTTCTTGGCCTCGGATGTCAGGGATCAGAGTTGCCACATCGGAGAAGAACGGCGTTGGTGTGCCGTCGATGCTGAGTACTCGGTCGCCTGGCTCAATGCCAGCCGATGCCGCGGCGCTCAGTGG
>CAYUKM010000092.1:3587-11947 GCA_964445255.1 uncultured Acidimicrobiales bacterium | reverse complement strand
CGGCCGTGAATGGTTTGATGTCGACGTGCCCGACGATCTCGAGCGGTTCATCCAGTCCATGGCGAATACGGGTTTGCGTAGCGATACATTCCTGTTCGAATGGGAGAAGAGAGAACGCGAAGCCGGTCGATGGTCGCGGTAGTGATCCCCGCGCTAAATGAAGCGGACAATGTCGGTGCTGTGATCGATGGTCTCCGCGAGCAGGACGTCGATCTCGTGATCGTGGTCGACAACGGGTCGACCGACGGCACCGGCGACGTTGCAGCGAGGCACGGCGCCGTGGTGGTGACCGAACCCGTGGCCGGGTACGGCCGTGCGTGCGCCGCTGGTACCAAGCGCGCAGTGACTGAGGGCGCTGAGGTGATCGTGTACATCGACGCCGACCAGAGTTCACGGCCAGATGAGCTTCCCGCCTTGCTCGCGCCGATCACCAGTGGCGAGGCCGACCTCGTGCTCGGCTCACGAGTGCTCGGCACGATGGAAGTCGGCGCCATGGGGCCGCATCAACGGTTCGGCAATTGGCTTACAGCGGCCATCATGTCGACGCTGTACGACGTGAAGGTCACCGACCTCGGGCCCTACCGGGCGATCCGTACCGAGTTGCTCTCGACCCTCGACATGAGCGAGATGACATTCGGTTGGCCTACCGAGATGATGGTCAAGTCCGCTCGCCGCGATGCACGCATCGTCGAAGTGCCGGTCACCTGGCAGGTGCGAAACGCGGGGGAGTCGAAGATAAGCGGCACGATAAAGGGAACGATCTTGGCGGCGTGGTATCTCTTGAGCGTGACCATCAAGCACGCCGGACGCCCAAAGTTGTCGGCGCTCCGCTCCAAACTGCCGATCGGAAACTAGATGCTCGCCATCATTACCGGCAGCGGGTTCTACGCCCTGGACGCTCTCGCCGACCCTGCCACCGAGACCGTAGCCACGCCTTATGGCGATGCGGTCGTTACGTCGGGGTCTTGGAATGGGCACACGCCCGCACTCTTCCTTCCTCGCCACGGCACCGATCATTCGATCGCGCCGCACCTGATCAACTACCGTGCCAACATCTGGGCGCTCAAAGCGCGGGGCGCAACCAAGATCGTGGCTACGGCCGTGAGTGGGGCCATCGACGACGCGATGTCGGTAGGTGACTTCGTGGTCATCGATGACTTCATCGATTTCACGACCGGACGAACCCATACGTTCTTCGACACGCCAGGAGAACTGCAGCACACGGAGATGGGCGACCCGTACGACACAACTCTGCGGGCGGTTATCGCCGAAGCTGCGAATACTCTGTCTTTGCCCGTGCACGATGGGGGCATCTACTGCGCGACCAACGGTCCTCGATTCGAGACCACAGCCGAGATCGCGATGATGAAGGCCGTCGGCGGATCGCTCGTCGGGATGACCGGCTGCCCCGAGGTAGTCCTGGCAAACGAGATTGGATTGCCGTACGCGGCGATCGGTGTGATCTCGAATGCTGCCGCTGGACTCGGGACCGAGGACTTCACTGTCGAACAGATCCTGGCGATGCTGGAAGCCGCCCGCCCAGATCTTGAACGGCTCATCGGCGCAGTCATCGAAAGGATCGACACATGAGTACTCACCGGTTCGTCGCTGACTACGTGATCCCAGGAGAAGGGAAGGGGATGGTGATTCCCAACGGCGCGATCGACATCGACTCCGCAACGGGACGAATCATCGCCGTCGGCGCAGTCGGCGAGCTCGACGAGACGACCGGCGAGGTCCACCGACTCAGTGGGGCGTTGATGCCTGGCCTGGTGAACGCCCACGCTCACGGTCCGATGACCCTCGTACGGTCGGCCGGTGACGGGATGCCACTGATGCAGTGGCTGACCGAAGGCGTATGGCCTCGTGAGGGCCGACTGACGCCCGATGATGTTGTGGTCGGCATGCAGTTGGCGTCGTGCGAGATGTTGCTTTCGGGCGTGACCACCAGCGTCGAGATGTACATGTTCGAAGATCAAGTCGCACACGCCGTTGAAACGACCGGCGGTCGTGCGCAGGTGATGGCTGGAGTCCTGGGAGCGGTCTCGCCCACACCGGAAGCCTTCACCGCTCGCCTCGACGCCGTGTCGGCGTTCTGTACGAAGTATTCGAGCCCCGAAGCTCGGGTGACCGGCGGGTTCGGGCCGCACTCGGTGTACGACCTGGGGCCCGAACGACTCACCGAGCTCGCCGAAGCTGCCGCGTCGGTCGACGCGATGATCCACGTGCACCTCGAAGAGACCCAGGGAGAACGTCAACAGGTCATCGACGCCCACGGCCGGTCTGCCACGCAGGTGCTCGCTGATGCGGGCGTTCTGTCGCAACCGACGGTCGCAGCCCATGGCGTGTGGCTCGATGTGATCGACCTTGGTTTGCTCGCCCAAGCGAACGCATCGGTAGTGCACTGCCCGATGTCGAACTTGAAGCTTGGCTCTGGCATCGCCGACGTCGCTTCGTGGGCACAAGCTGGCGTTGGCCAAGCGATCGGTACCGACGGGGTGGCTTCCAACGACAACCTCAACATGTGGGAGGACCTACGCTTCGCGGCGTTACTCGCACGTGGAACAGCGCACGACCCCGGTGCCGTGACGGCAGCGGGGGCTCTGGCGCTCGCGACCAAAGACGGGGCCGCAGCGATCGGTCTTCCCGACGTCGGCGAACTGCGTCCGGGCGCCTGGGCCGACTTCATTCGCATCGATCTCGACCAACCGAGCTTCGCGCCCGGGGTCGAACAGGACCGCTTCGCCAACATCGTGTGGGCAGGCTCACCACAAGCCGTCACCGACGTGTGGGTAGCCGGCAGCCACGTGGTCGCCGACCGAACCCTCACCACCGTCGACCTCGATCAAATCCTCGCCGCCGCCAAAGAAGCCGGCAATCGCATCGCCCAGGATTTGTGACCTTCTAGGCACCTATACGGTGCCTCAGGGTTCACAAATCCTGGTGTTGGTGTTTCCTGACGTGAGTGTGGTTTAGGCTCCGGGCATGGAGCAGCCGTTCCCGAAACCACAGGATAAGTATCCGGTCCTGTATCTCAAAGACACCGATGGCCCGCTGCCGCAGAACGCCGTCAATAACAAGACGCGCTATGCGTACTTCAAGACGATCGCCACGGGCGGAAAGGCGATCATCAAGTCGGCCAAGGACTTCCACCTAGGCCGGGTGGTTGCGTACAAGACGCTTCGCCCCGAGTTCGCGAACGATCCGTACGAGCAGCAGCGCTTTCTTCGCGAGGCCCGCGTCACGGCGAACTTGCAGCACCCGAACACCATCCCGGTCTACGAACTCAGCCGAGACACATCGGGCAACTACTACTTCACGATGAAGCTCGTAGAAGGCTCGACGCTGCGAGAGGTCTTGGAGGGCGAAGCAACCATCGAGGAGTGGAACGAAGCGCCATTGCAACGCGTGATCGACGTGTTGATCCAGGTGGGCCATGCACTCGACTACGCCCACAACCATGGCGTGGTCCACCGGGACATCAAGCCAGCCAACATCCTGATCGGTCCGTTCGGTGAGGTGCTGGTGTTGGACTGGGGCCTTGCGAAGGTATGGGGCATGGCCGGCGAGGAAGATTCGCTGCTCGACACCGATGAGGCCGCTAAGCCGTCGCTCACCGGACAAGGGAAGCTGCAAGGGACCGTGTTCTACATGTCGCCCGAGCAAGTGAAGGAGTCGCCCGACCTCGACCACCGCACCGATATCTACAGCATTGGCGCGGTGCTCTACGAGGTGCTGACAGGGACGGAGATGATTGAGCGTGGCCCGTTGCACGCGATGTTGACGGCCGTCCTTGAAGCCGAGATACTCCCCCCGAGCGAACGTTGCCCGGATCTCGATCTAGAGATCCCCGAAGAGCTCGAAGCAATCTGCATGCGCTGCATCGCTCGCGACCCCGATGACCGCTACGCCACTATGAACGATCTACTGATAGCGCTCCAAACGTGGAGCGATGGCGCCGGGGTCACCTACGGTCGCCGAGTCGACGATGCGTAGACCCCGTACTCGCTAAAGATTTGTACGTGATTTGAGACCTCTACGGTCACCTTTTACGTACAAATCTCAGCTGGCGCGGCGGCGGGAGCTAATCACGCCGGTGTTGAAGCCGGCCAGATGTAGCCCACCAGCGAAGCGGGCGTGTTCGATCTTGGTGCAGCGGTCCATAACGGCGTTGAGACCACCGTCTGTCGCGGTCAGCGCCGCGTCAGGGTTCCATAGTCCGAGCTGCGCCCAGAACGTCTTGGCCCCTACGGCCACGGCTTCCTCTGCGACGCCGGGGAGGTCTTCATTGCGGCGGAACGCGTCGACGAGGTCTGGTACCTCTGGTAACTCGGAGAGAGACGGGTACACGGGCAGGCCGAGAATCTCTGTCTCTCGTGGGTTGACCATATAGACCGTGAAGTCGGTAGAACTCGACAACAAGTAGGTGGCGACAAAGTTCGATGCTCGGGCCGGGTTCTTACTGGCACCAACGATCGCGATCGATTGCGTGTTGTCGAGGATCGCCTTTCGCTGGAGTGCTGTCGGTGGTGTCCACCCCTCAACTGGCGGATGATCCCATTCAGCCATTTGCGGCCTCCAGTGCTTGATCGAGATCCCAGATTATGTCCTCGACGTCTTCGAGGCCGACCGAGATGCGGACCATGTCGTCGCTGATACCACCAGCGCGAAGCTGTTCGTCGCTGAGCTGTTGGTGCGTCGTGGTGGCTGGATGCAAGATGAGCGTCTTCGCGTCGCCGATGTTGGCTAGGTGGCTAATCATCTGCAGGGCGGAGATGAACCGGCCGCCCGCTTCGCGTCCGCCCTCGACGCCGAAGGTGAAGACAGCGCCGGGGCCCATCGGTACGTACTTCTGCGCCAGTGCTCGATGCGGCGAATCCGGAAGACCCGCATATTTCACCCATCCGATTCGCGGATCGGCGTCGAGCCATTCGGCTACCTCTTGGGCGTTGGCGACGTGCTCGCCCATCCGTTGAGGCAACGTCTCGATGCCCTGGAGCAATTGGAACGCATTGAATGGCGACATCGATGCGCCGACGTCTCGAAGTTGTTCGCTGCGTACCCGAGTGGTGAAGGCGTACTCACCAAAGTTGTCCCACCAACGAATCCCGTTGTAGCTCGGGATCGGGTTGGTCATCACGGGAAAGCGGCCGTTCGCCCAGTTAAAGCGGCCGGAATCGACGATGACACCGCCGATGGAGGTTCCGTGACCACCGAGGAACTTAGTGGCCGACTGCACCACGATGTCCGCGCCGTGCTCAAGCGGGCGGCATAGGTACGGGGTAGCGAAAGTGTTGTCGATGACGAACGGAATGCCGTGGCGGTTCGCGACCGTCGAGATGGCCTTCATATCGGCAACCTCACCCGACGGGTTGGCGATGATCTCGGTGAAGATGGCCTTGGTGTTGTCATCGATCTTCTCTTCGATGGCATCGGGATTATTGGCGTTAACGAATCGTGTGTCGATCCCAAGGCGGCGTAGAGTCACGTCGAACTGGGTGACCGTACCGCCATAGAGCGAGGCGTTGGCGACGATGTTGTCGCCCGCCTGGGCGAGCGCCGCCATCGTGAGGAACTCCGCTGCCTGTCCACTCGAAGTCGCGACCGCACCGATGCCGCCCTCGAGGCTTGCCACACGTTCTTCAAACGCTGACAGGGTCGGGTTGCCGATGCGGGTGTAGATGGACCCAAACTTTTGCAGCGCGAACAGGTCGGCTGCATCCTGCGTGTCTTCAAAGACGAAACTGGTGGTCTGATAGATGGGTACTGCTCGGGCACCCGAATACGGGTCGGGTTGGGCCCCCGCGTGAAGGGCTCGCGTGCGAAAGCCCCATTCGTGATCACTCATATGTTCGAAACTACTGTTTCTCGCTGGGACTTCCGCCCAGAACTGTGCTTTCGTTCGGACTTCCGCCCAGATCCCCGGAAACCGGCGAGGTCGCTGCGAACCCTGCGGGTTCGGGCGAGCTTCACTCAGTCCAGGCACTTGCGGGACTAGGTCCGGTGGCCCTCCTCGGTTTATTGTCTGGGGGTGATCGGGATTGGCACAGATCTGGTAGAGATCGAACGGTTTCGAACCGTTCTCGAACGGACCCCTGGAATCAAAGACCGTACTTTCACGTCAGCTGAGCAGGACTACGTGGATGCAAAGAACGATTCGGCCGAACGCTACGCCGTCCGCTGGGCGGCAAAAGAAGCGGTCATGAAAGCGATGGGCGTCGGACTCGGCGAGGTCGCAATGGCCGACGTCGAAGTCGTCAAAGCGGACAACGGGGCACCGTCGATCGTGCTCCACGGAACGGCCGCAGCCCGAGCCGCGGAGCTTGGCATTTCCGAGATGAAGATCACACTCACCCACACCAAGTCGATCGCGCAAGCGATCGCTGTGGCGCTGTAGGTCGACCGGCGATGAGTTTGCCCGTTCTCACACCCGCACAGGTCAAGGCGGTCGATAAACGAGCTCTTGAACGTGAGTCGCTCGACGCGATCTTGGCTCGAGTCGGGGAGGCCCTCGCAAGGGAACTAACCGCGATCCTGGGTGGGACCTATGGTCGCCGCATCAACGTGCTCATCGGTCCGGGACTCAACGGCACCGATGCCGAGGTGACCGTTGCGATCCTCGAACGTCAAGGGGTACGGGTCAGACGTTTCTCCTTCGACGATCTACCCGCAGTACTGCCTCCGGCCGATCTGACCGTCGATGGCTTGTTCGGGATTGGGATTAGTGGACCCTTCGAGGCCCCTGACCCCGGTGATGCGCCGGTGGTATCGATCGACATTCCATCGGGGATCGATGGCCGGACGGGCGAGGCGGTAGGAACGCCCTTTCGTGCCGACACAACCTTGACGCTGATGTCACTCAAGTCCGGCTTGTTATTCGGTGCAGGCGCAGAGCACAGCGGCGACGTTCGCATCGTCGACATTGGGCTCGACCCAGGCGAGACCCTGGTCGATGCAGTGACCGACGACGACGTCCGTGCCTGGTTGCCGACCCGGAGCCGGGACGCTCACAAGTGGAACGACGCCGTGCTGGTCGTCGCCGGTTCCCCCGGTATGACCGGCGCATCACATCTCGTATGTCGGGCAGCGCTTCGCACCGGTGCCGGGTACGTGCACCTCGACTCTGCGGCGGGAACCGACCCGAACGTGCCGACCGAAGTGGTTGCGTCGCTCGCTGGCAAGGGCCCACGGTTCGACGTCGACCGGTTCAGCTCGGTCGTCGTCGGCCCAGGCTTGGGTACCGGGGAAGCGGTGATCGAGTTCGTTCGGACCGTTCTGTCGTCGGTGCCAGTGCCAGCGGTGATCGACGGTGACGGCCTGACCGCCCTCGTCGATCACTTCAATGTTGTTGCCGGAAGCGAGATCCCCACCGTTTTGACTCCCCACGACGGTGAGTACGAACGTCTGATGGGCCGGCGACCGGAGCCGGATCGCATTGCCGCTGCGCTCGAGCTGGCCGATGGCGCAAAATCAACCGTGGTGCTGAAAGGCCCGACCACGGTCATAGCCGAACCTGGAGGCCGGGCGTTGTTGACGACATCTGGCGATTCTCGGCTCGCCACAGCGGGGACAGGTGATGTCTTGGCGGGCATGATCGGCGCGCTCCTCGCACAAGGCATGCCCCCGTTGCGGGCTGCCGCGGCTGCTGCGCACCTGCACGGTCGTGCAGGGGGGAGAGGGCCTGCTCGTGGGTTGATCGCGGGGGATTTGCCCGATCTGATTCCGGGCGCAATCGGTCAGTTGTTCGAGTAATTGACAGATAATGGGTCGATCGTACTAAATT
Source organism: uncultured Acidimicrobiales bacterium (assembly GCA_964445255.1). Lineage (GTDB taxonomy): Bacteria > Actinomycetota > Acidimicrobiia > Acidimicrobiales > SHLQ01 > SHLQ01. Next base: position 4,164 of record CAYUKM010000092.1, on the reverse strand, counting down.
TTGCGGCATTCCTACCGATGGGTAGGAATGGAAGCATTCGATTGGCGGCGCGAAGTACTCACTCGTGTCGTTCGCGAACCCTTTTGGCAGCCACAGGTTGCCAGCCCTGAGGGCGAGACGCTAAAGGATCTCGAAGGCATGGGCTGGGTCGTGCTAGAGGTTGACGGTTTCAACTATCGCCATCACTTGACCGAACGCGGTCTGGAACGACATCAGTCATGGGGTGATGAGCGCCGGGGCAACCGTCGCCGAAACGCCGCGTAGAACTCTCTGACAAGCCGTATTCGACCAGTCTCGTTAGGCTGCGTGGATGCACGCGAATGATGCACTCCACGAGACCAGCGCCGTCGAGCTAAACGCGGACGTCGAGACCTCCACTGACGACTCTGTGCCCGATGCCAATGACGCCGCTAATACGCCCGGCGGCCTGGACGAGGTGCAGGGTTCGGAAAACACAGAAGCCCCAGCCGCCGATACCACGGCCGCCGGCATGGCGGACCCGAGCGGTGCGGAAAACTCAGCCGCCGCTAATACGCCCGGCGGCCTGGACGAGGTGCAGGGTTCGGAAAACACAGAA
>CAYUKM010000092.1:0-3487 GCA_964445255.1 uncultured Acidimicrobiales bacterium | reverse complement strand
GCCGCCGCTAATACGCCCGGCGGCCTGGACGAGGTGCAGGGTTCGGAAAACACAGTCGATGAGCTAGAAGGTCAGCTTGCGGGTTTGCAGGAGGCGATGGATCAGATCCAGCGCGGTGACCTCGACGGCGCGGAGGCATCGATTGTGGCGTTGGAAGCAAGTTTGGCGTCGACCGGCGAGGAAGAGTGAGCCGTCTCGAAACCAAAGTCCCTCCGGTGATTTGGTGGGCGTGGGGTGCACTTGTGGTGCTCTTTGTCGACGTCTCCTTCGGCGACTCGTTGGCCGTGGGGTGGGGTCGAGTAGCCGGCATCATTTTGCTGGGTGCCGGAGTCGTGGTTGCGTTGATGGCCTTCGGGGCCTTTCGAGAGGCTCAGACCACCTTCGATCCGCACAACGTGTCGCAGGCGTCGACCTTGATCACCGATGGTATTTACAAGTTCACCCGTAATCCCATGTATCTCGGGTTGATGCTGTTGTTGATCGGCTGGGGCTTGTGGCGCGGCACGATCGCTGGAGCGATCTTGGGCGCCATCGTCTTTGGGGCGCTCATTACTCGGATGCAGATCGTTCCCGAAGAGCGAGTGCTCGCAGAGAAGTTCGGTGATGAGTTTGAGGCGTTCACCGCGCAGACCCGCCGCTGGATTTAAGCCCTCGGGGACTCGATGGGGAACGACGGAACTGCGCCAACATTGGTGGTGACGTATCCGTCCGATCTGCCGATTAGTGAGCGTCGAGGCGAGATTATCGAGGCGATTCGCGAGAACCAAGTGGTCGTTGTAGCGGGCGAGACCGGTTCGGGCAAGAGCACACAGCTGCCCAAGATGTGTTTGGAGCTGGGTCTGCACAACGAGGGCTGGATCGGCCATACCCAGCCGCGACGGATAGCGGCTCGCAGCATCGCGGAGCGCGTGTCGTCGGAGTTGGGTGATGAGCTCGGTGGACTGGTGGGTTACAAGGTGCGCTTTACCGACAAGGTGTCGAAGCGCACGGCGATCAAGACAATGACCGACGGCATATTGCTCGCGGAGATGCAACACGACCGCAAGTTGTCGAAGTATTCGGTGATCATCATCGATGAGGCGCACGAGCGCAGCCTGAACATCGACTTTCTCCTCGGCTATCTCAAGCAGCTCCTTCGACGGCGCCCAGATCTGAAGATCATCGTGACGTCGGCGACGATCGATACCGAACGATTCGCGGCCCACTTCGCGAACAGCAGCGGTGAGCCGGCGCCGGTCATCGAGGTCTCTGGGCGCACTTACCCCGTGGAGATCCGGTATCGGCCGCCTGAGGACGAGGCCACGGGCGAACCACTCAGCACCCCCGAGGCGATCGTCGAGGCCGTGTACGAACTCGAGGACGAGGCCGAGGGCGACATCTTGGTGTTCTCCGCAGGGGAGCGCGATATTCGCGAAGCTGCCGATGCGCTCACCGACGCCAAGTTGCGCGACGTGGAGATTCTGCCGTTGTTCGGGCGATTGAGCGCCGCCGAGCAGCATCGGGTGTTCGAACGCAAACGCAAGGGCGTCCGTCGTCGCATCGTGATCGCCACCAACGTCGCGGAGACCTCGCTCACGGTCCCGGGCATTCGCTATGTGGTCGACCCCGGGTTCGCTCGAGTCAGCCGCTACAGCCATCGAACCAAGGTGCAGCGGCTTCCGATTGAAGAGGTGTCGCAGGCTTCGGCAAACCAGCGCAGCGGGCGCTGTGGTCGCGTAGCTGACGGCATCGCCATTCGGCTCTATGCCGAAGAGAACTTCGATGCTCGACCCGAATTCACTGAACCGGAAATCACCCGCACGAACCTGGCGTCGGTCATCTTGCAGATGGCTTCGCTCGGTCTTGGGGACATGGAGCGATTTCCGTTTGTCGAGGCTCCCGAGCTGCGAAACATTCGCGATGGTGTGGCTTTGCTCGAAGAGCTTGATGCGGTCGACCCCGACCATGCCGAGACCAAACGGTGGCTTACCGACATCGGCCGAGATCTGTCCCGCCTCCCGATCGACCCCCGTTTCGGTCGCATGGTCATCGAAGGTGCCGAAACCGGTTGTCTGCGCGAGGTGATGATCATTACCGCGGCGATGTCGGTGCAGGACCCGAGGGAGCGTCCGCAGGATAAGCGCGAGGAAGCCGGTCAAAGCCACGCCCGTTTCCGCGAGCCTGGCTCGGACTTTCTGAGTTGGTTGCGGCTCTGGGAGTACGTGGAAACCGAACGCAAGGCTCGCTCGGGCAACCAGTTTCGCAAGATGTGTCGCCGCGAGTACCTCAATTTCAACCGCATTCGGGAGTGGCAAGACATCGTGCGCCAGCTCGAACGGACTGTGGACTCGTTGCGGTGGAAGGTCAACACCGCGCCAGCTGACGATGACGTCATTCACCAAACGCTGCTCACCGGACTGCTGTCGCAGATCGGGTTGAAGGACCAGTCGTCGAACGAGTTCATGGGTGGCCGCAACGCCCGCTTCATGATCGGCAGGGGATCCGCCCTTGGGAAGAAGCCTCCGAACTGGGTTATGGCAGGCGAGCTCATCGAGACCAACCGTCTCTGGGCCCACACTGCTGCCCGTATTCAACCCGAGTGGGCCGAACGAGCGGGCGAGCACCTGATCAAACGTACCTATGAAGAACCTGTGTGGAATCGAGAGAAGGGCTCAGCGATGACCGTCGAACGGGTCTCGCTGTATGGGGTCCCGCTCGTCGGAGGCCGAAGCGTGAACTATCGCCGGGTCGATCGTGACGAGGCCCGCCAACTGTTCATCCACCACGCGTTGATCGAAGGGGAGTGGGACACCCACCACGCGTTCTTCTCCCAGAACGAAGGCGTGCTCGACGAAGTGCGCCGTTTGGGCGCCCGGCAGCGCCGAGACCTGTTCGTTGAGTACGACGTCCTCTACGACTTCTATGACCAGCGCATCGGGTCCAAGGTCACCTCCGGCGCGGACTTCGACCGCTGGTGGAACAAGGAACGCAAGAACAACCCGCGGCTGCTCGACCTCAAACTCGAAGAGATTTTCCAGGCTGAGGCTGACGACACTGTCGATGCGGCTTTTCCCGAGCGGTGGACGACCGGCGATGTCGAGTACGCGATGGACTACGAGTTCGACGCGTCGTCGGCGAACGATGGCGTCACGGTGAACGTGCCGGTCGCGCTCATCGACCACGTCGACGCCACAGCCTTCGAGTGGAACGTGCCGGGCTTGCGAGCGGAGCTCGTGACGGCTTTGATCCGCTCGATGCCGAAAGCGATCCGTAAGCCGTTCGTGCCCATCCCAGACACGGTCGCTGCGATCATGGGCGACCTGGAGACCGAAGATGGTCCCGTGACCGATGCGGTTCGCTCCGCGCTTCGGGCCTACAAGGACGTGCCCGTCCCGCCCGACGCGCTCGACACGACGAACCTCCCCAATCATCTGCGGCCGATCTTTCGGGTCGTGGGCGACGACGAAAATCTGATCGCCCAGGGTCGAGATCTGGACGCCCTTCGTGC
>CAYUKM010000091.1:8185-11980 GCA_964445255.1 uncultured Acidimicrobiales bacterium | reverse complement strand
GTTGGCCTCGCTTGTTGTGAGCGATTTGGTAGCCGACGAGACGGAGCTGGACATCGACCCGGCCTTCACGTCCAGCGATCATCGCTATTCGCTCGCATCCGCTGTCGAGCATATGACCGACGACTGCGGCGCTCGAGTGTGTGTTCTCGACGTCGATGACACACACGTCCGCGCGTTTCGGGTGCAGCCCAACCAACACGACCGGGAAGTCAGCATCGAGCAGTTCTTCAACCCAGCGATCGCCAGCCATGACGGCGCTGATCACTACTCCGTCGATAATCCCGTCTCGAACGAGCTTGCGAACCGACACATTCGGGGCCTGAGAATCACCGATCAAAATGATGCTTTGGTCGACGTCGACCGCATTGTTCACAAACCCTTCCAAGAGACTTGCTGCATAGACGTCTCCGTGGAGGCATTCGGTCTTGAGAAGCAGGCCGATGACGCGCGTTCGGCCACCCGCTAGATACTGCGCCGCTCTGTTCGGTCGATAGTTGAGTTCGTGAGCGATCTGTTGAATGTGCTTGCGCACTTCAGGGCGTACACCATCCTTGCCATTGAGCGCGCGGGAAGCCGCAGCCAAGGAGACACCAGCGCCCTCGGCGACGTCTGAAAGTGTGACCTCTCTCTTGCTCATGTCTCGCTCATCACCAAAGACCAACGCAGATACCCGCTCTACCCCGTCAAAGCATCATCTTTGCAGGTTCGCGCCAGTTTGGAAACGCTTTCACGGAATATCTTGTTGCAAACAGTGGGCCAAGGAGCAAAAGACTCACGATTGTCGATTTCTTCGCCAGTCCCAGAAAGTTCCACAAGGCTCTGCGACCGGTACTGCCAACGACGTCTAAGATTGGTCTGGCGCTGAAAAATCAGGTGCTTCAGAGACTTGAGGTTCGGATGAAGGTGGCCTGCTTTCCAAATTCGCAAGCGCTTCCAAGTTTGTTACCACAACCATCAGTTGAATACGAATACATTGTCTTAGATCGAAAGAATGTCCTGGAACGGTACGACGGGCCGGGTTGAAACGACTAGAAACGGGCCATGCTGCGAGCGCTGATCGACAACTTGGTTGAAGGGCCAATCGTGACGAGCTTCTCGCGTATTGGCTACGAAGTTCGAAGCCGTACCGATGACTGGAAGCCACTGTCGAGCTACGACCTAACCGGTCGGGTCGTTGTAGTAACGGGAGCTACCTCTGGCATTGGCTTTGCGGCTGCTCGGCAATTCGCGGATGCGGGAGCAACGCTGATCATCACCGGGCGCAAAGCAGAGAAGAACCGAGCGGTAGTTCGAGAGTTGATGGCCACAAGTTCGAATCAGCGGATCAGCCAAATCGCCGCCGACATGGGCGAACGTGACGAAGTTCAGATACTCGCAGGAGAACTACTCGCGGGCTTCGACAGGCTCGATGTGCTCGTGCACAACGCCGGAGCACTGATAAACCCCAGGCGGACTACGACCGATGGGACCGAGGCTACGGTGGCTAGCCAAGTCGTTGGCCCCTTCTTGCTCACTCACCTGCTGATCGACCGCCTCAAGGACAACGGTGGAGCCCGTGTGCTCACGATGTCCTCTGGAGGCATGTACGGCGCTGCGCTGTCCGTCTCGAACTTGGAGATGGCTCCCGCTCGCTACAGCGGCACGAAGCAGTACGCGAAGGCCAAGCGCGCACAGGTAACCCTCAATGAGCTCTGGGCGGAGCGCCATCCCCAGGTCACGTTCCATGCGCTTCATCCTGGGTGGGTGGATACTCCAGGTGTCGACGACGCGATCCCGGGATTCGCCACGGTGATGGGCCCGATACTCCGAACGCCAGCGCAGGGTGCCGACACTCTTGTGTGGCTCGCCTCCGACGATGCAGCCACACGGTCGAACGGCAAGTTTTGGCACGATCGAGAGCAGCGGAGTATCCATAAACTCCCGAGCACAAGAGCTTCTGACACACCGGAGAAACGCCGTGCGCTATGGGACTGGGTGGAGTCAAAAGTGGCGCTTTGACCTCTGTAGGTCATTTGGTCATTGTTCCTGAAGTTCTAACTAATTTGGCCGATGAAAAAGGTATGCCTTCGAGCGATGGCCCAACACAGGGCGCGGAGCGACATAGCGGACCTGTCCGTAGGTGGGAGCAACGGCCGGGCTTGGCCAAAGCTCTGCGCGTCTCGATTCTTGTGCTTCCTCTGGCGATTTCGCTGCTCTTCACGCTCGGCATGGGACGTTGGTTTCCACCAGAAGAACTGGGTCTGAATCGTTGGTTGTGGATTGGTCTCGTTTTCCTCTCTGCCAATGTGTTGCTCTACGTGCTGGTACGTGCAGCCCGCGTCCTCACGCCAATCGCTGGGTTGATGACGTTGAGCCTGGTCTTTCCGGACCAAGCGCCGTCGCGTTCGCGTGCAGCGCTGCGTCGTGGCAGCTCGGCAAAGATGCTGCGCGAGGTTCACGAGGCCGTTCAGCGCGGAGACAGTTCGGCCGCGTCGCTGCGCGCAGACTATCTCGTCCAACTGCTCAAGGACATGAACCGTCACGACCGCCTTACCCGCGGACACTCCGAGCGAGTGCGGGCGTACGCCGAGCTACTCGGCGAAGAACTCGGAGTCACCGGTGAGGAAATGGACAAGCTTCGCTGGGGCGCGCTTCTTCATGATGTCGGCAAGCTCGAGGTACCCGAGGAGATTCTGAATAAGGACGGACGTCCAGACGAACAGGAGTGGGAGATCCTCAAGAGCCATCCGGCCAAGTCGTCGATCTACCTTGCACCGATCGCGGACTGGCTAGGGGAGTGGGCTCTCGCCGCTGAGCAGCACCACGCTCGTTTCGGAGGCGGGGGATATCCCGACGAAGAACTCTCGGGAACCGATATTTCCTTTGCTGGCCGTCTTGTTGCAGTTGCTGATGCCTATGACGTGATGACCAGTGCCCGTAGCTACAAGGCTCCGTTGTCCGCTGAAGTCGCTCGCCAGGAATTGGCGTCCTGTGCTGGCGAACAGTTCGATCCCAAGATGGTGTCCGCGTTCTTACGAATCGGGCTCGGCGACCTTCGCACGGTTGCGGGACCTTGGGGATGGCTGACCAACCTCACGGGCTCAGCACAGCTCCCAGCGCAAATCACTACGGGTGCGGCAACAGCGGTCACTACAGCTGCTGCAGCCGTTGCTGCTGTTGTGGCGGCACCGCCCGAAGCGCCGGAGCCTCCACCCGCCATTGCTTTTGAAGCGGTCTTAGAAGCAACCGAAGATGCCTTCACTGTTGATGAGGACTCGTCGACGCTTCTCCTGGTCCTCGGCAACGATGAGTCTACGTCGGTCCCCTGGATCAGCGAGGTAACGACTCCGGAGAACGGCACGGTAGTCATTGAAGGCGAGGCGGTCCGCTACGTTCCGTCTGAGAACTTCTATGGCGAGGACAGCTTTACCTACACACTCCTCGACGATTCAGGCATGACCTCTCAAACCGTCGTCAACATCGATGTAACGCCAGTGCAAGACGCACCAGTGATCGACGGCGCCCCAAGCGGGCAGGTGCGTGAGTCTGCCCTCCCCGGAACGGCAGTCGCGCAGATTCGGTTCTCCGATCCCGACGGGGACGCACTGCGTTTCGCTTTAGAAGGTGCTGACGCCGCGAACTTCACCATCGATGACGACGGCACGATCAGACTTGTCCAGCCGCTCGACTTTGAACAACGCTCACGATATGAGGTGACCTTCGCCGTGACCGATGAGGTTGTAGTGACTCGGGTAACCATCCCGATTGAGGTGCTCGACGTCAACGAAGCGTCTCCAACCACGACCGCAGCACCAA
>CAYUKM010000091.1:0-8085 GCA_964445255.1 uncultured Acidimicrobiales bacterium | reverse complement strand
CCACCACGACCGCAGCACCAACCACCACGACCGCAGCACCAACCACCACGACCGCAGCACCAACCACCACGACCGCGGCGCCAACCACCACGACGACCACCACTACCACCACGCCCCCGCCGGTCAATCAGGCGCCGCTCACCTCGCCCGACCAGGTCCAGGTTCTTGAGGACTTGACGATCCTGATCGATGTCCTTGCCAACGACACCGACCCCGAGGGGGACCCGTTGGCAGTAACCGCTGTCTCCGCAGCTACGAACGGTGTGGCGACTCTTGAAGCTGGTGGTATTCGTTACACCCCCGCCCAAGACTTCTTCGGACTAGAGACCCTGACCTACGAAGTGAGTGATCAGATAAACCCACCGGTCACCGAGACGCTCGAGATCGAGGTCCTGGCGTTCTTCGATGCACCGACAGTAGCGGGCGAACAACTCACCGTTAACGAAGACCAGGTCGGCCAGGTCAACATCGCCAATAACGACTTCGATGTCGACGGATCTAGCTTGTTGTGGATAGTGCCCAACACTACCGTCCAAGGCGGCACCCTGTCCGAAGCAAACGGCGTGGTTACCTACACGCCGCCAGCCGACTACTTCGGCCCGGATAGCTTCACCTACGACGTAACCGACAACCAAACCCCCCCTGTCAACGCCACGGTGTCGATCACCGTTCTGCCAATACAGGATGCGCCGGTCGTAACCTCTGGCGCAGCAACAGTTCCAGAGGATGCACCGGTGGGCACCGTTGTGGGGACAGTTCTCGCCAACGACGCCGATGGTGATCCGCTCACGTTTAGTACCACCGGGGGAGCGGGCCTGTTCGCTATCTCGAACACGGGCGATATCACGGTCGCGGCTCCCTTGGATAGCGAGTCGCAGAGCCAATTCACCCTCAACGTCGAGGCCAACGACCTCATCGACAACGGGTCGGCACCGTTCGTCATTACGGTCTCCGACACCGACGAGCCGCCAGTAGCGCTTGGCCATCAATTCCAGACCCTTGAGGACCTGAACGTTCCCATTGATCTCACTCAATGGGCGAGCGATCCCGAAGGTGCGCCGCTCACGTTCGCCATTGGTACCCTGCCGAGCAACGGCACGATTTCCCAGAACGGTTCCATGTGGACCTATCAGCCCGACACGGACTTCGCTGGCGCGGACTCGTTCACGTACACCGCTACTGATCCCACCGGTTTCGTCTCGAACGTCGCCACGATCAGTGTCGACATTCTGGCGGTGAACGACGCTCCCGTTGCCCAGGACGACGCCGGTGCGCTCTTTACCACCCTTGAGGACACGCAGCTCACGTTCAATGCATCGGACCTCACTGCGAACGACGTCGATATCGACAGCCCCGTAGACCCGCTCAGCGTCCAGCTACTGGCGAACCCCACAAGCAACCAGATCGGCACACTGGCCTATGACCCCATCACTGGAGACTTCACTTACGTCCCAGCTACCGATTTCAACGGCCCGTTCACCTTTGAGTACACAATTACTGACAGCGGATCGCTAGTTTCGGTTCCGGCAGAAGTAACTATCGCCGTGACCCCGGTGAATGATGCACCCAACGCGGTCGATGATCAGTTGACGGTCTCGTTGTTGCCAGGCTCCGTCGCCGGCTCCGTCTTCGTCCTCGGAAACGACCAAGATGTTGACGGTGACCCACTGTCTGTCAGCTCCTTTGTGGACGGCACATACGGCAGCGCAAACCCGGCAGGCAATGGCACAATCACATACGCCCTAAACGACCTTGTTGGGTTGGCCACCGCCAACTTCATGGATTCCTTTACCTACACAGTCGCCGATGGGCAAGGCGGGCAAGCAACGGCAACCGTCGATGTCGCGTTTAACGTGACTGACGATAACGACGGTGTTCCCATCAGTGCGGGCGACATTTGTCCATTCGACTTTGATCCCTTCCAACTCGATGCCGACGGTGATGGCCTTGGCGACGTCTGCGACCCCACCCCGGGCGCTACCCTCCAACGAAGTCCGGCGAGCGCTCTGCCCGCCACGTCAGGAAACTCCACGGCCGTGGCCGCTGGCGATATCAACGGCGATGGCTTCGATGACATCGTTGTCGGCAAGGCTGCGAGCCGTGTCTTCGAAGTATTCGTGGGCGATGGGCTAGGAGGGTTCACCCAGGTTCCACAAGGCCTACCGGCAACCGGAGTTGCGCTGTCTACAAACGATGTCGAGCTCGGCGACCTCGACAACGACGGGGACCTCGATCTCGTGACTGCCCATCAAAACGGAAATGTACGGGTCTATCAAAACGATGGAACAGGCGTATTCACCGCCCAAGGCACGCAATTCACCGCGCCGAACGCCGTAGCGAACGCGATCGCACTCGGGTTCGTGAACGGTGACGGCCTGCTCGACATTGTGGTCGCACGAGAGAACGTCGGAGGTTCAACCGCGCAGGTAAACCGCCTCCATTTGAACCAAGGCACGACGGGCGGCGGGTCTACTATCGTCTTTGACTCACCGGGTATGCCTCTCGGCGATGAAAGATCAACCTCGGTAGCGATAGGGGATAGAAACGGTGATGGCCTCAATGACATCCACTTCGCTCGGCCCAATCTGCTTAACACGCTGTGGATAGGCGAGCCTGGAGGACAATTCACCGAACTTCGCATAGACACCGCTGGCGCCGGGTCCGCGGTGGTATTGCTCGCAGACGTCTTCGGTAACGGTCTGGACGAGCCCATCTTCGAAGCCGGCGGTAACTCTAACACTACGGTTGCTGTTGCCGATGCCGACGGCGACGGAGACATTGATATCTTCGTGACACACCCATTCACCGATAATTGGCGGCTATTCAATAACGACGGCAACGGAAACTTTCTTTCCGGGCTCGTTGCCGAAGGTCCCGAATTCTCGGGTGCAAGAGACATCGCCGTTGGGGACTTCGACGGTGATGGAACAATTGATGTCGTCACCGTCAGTTCGATGGGTGACGACTTCGTCTACCTGGTCGGCTAGTTAGACGACTACAGAATCGTCTGCTTCTCCATGGTGGTAAGGCCGGCGGTCGCGTCGATCGAGGTGTAGACGAGGAAGTCGTCGTCATCGACGTCGAGCGGTCGCAGGATCGCGGTCGCGAGAGATCCGAGTTCTGCGGCGTTCGCTTCGTCGGTGTCTATGTGCATCTCGAGTGTGAAGTTCTCGTCCACGCGAATCTTCACGTCGCCGAGTACGAGATCTCGCTGGCCGCCGAGGATCGCAACAGCTACCTCGTCGCCGTCGGCGACGTCGAACGCCTTCGCATCGTCGGGGTTCATGTGGATGTGCCGGTGTGCGCAGATGAGGCCTTGGTTTAGATGAACCGAACCCTTCGGACCTTTGAGCGTGATCGGTGCCGACCCACGCACGTTGCCCGAGAGCCGTACCGGGGCATCGATGCCGAGGAAGAACTCGTCGGTGCGAGATATCTCTACCTGGTTGGCTTCGCGAAGCGGTCCGAGCACACGAACTCGCTCGATCTCCCGGCGCGGCCCAATCAGAGTCACGTGCTCCTTGCACGCATACTGACCCGGTTGGGACAGGTCGTACTTCTTTGTGGGTGTGGCATCTTCGCCAAATAGTTGGGCGAAGGTCTCTTCGGTGAGATGGCAATGACGTGCGCTGATTGCGATCGGGATCGATTTCGGTGCCGGCGGCTCCTGCGTTTCAACGACGCGACGCGTTTGCCGAGCGATCATCAGCTCCTCGTTGGTCTTTACGACGATCGCCTCCACACGTGAACGCTCAGTGGTGACGAGGGCATAGTCCTTGTCGCTGTTGATGCTTGCATCGAGGTTGCCGTCCTCGTCCAGCACACAACCCAAGAATTCAAGGCGTTGCAGAATGCGTCGACGCATGCTGGCGCTGTTCTCGCCGATGCCACCGGTGAACACGATGGCGTCGACACCGCCCATAGCGGCTGCGTACGCGCCGATGTACTTGCGGGCCCGGTGCACAAATACGTTGATCGCAAGGCGAGCTCGATTGTCGCCCTCTTCGGCGGCCTGCTGAATTTCGCGAAGGTCGTTGCCCTTGCCCGAAAGACCCAAAAGGCCGCTCTTGTTGTTTAACAAATCGTCAAGTTCGTCGACGGCGAACTCGCCAGAGCGCAGCAACGAGAGCAATACACCAGCGTCCACATCACCCGAGCGTGTACCCATCACGAGACCCTCGAGGGGAGTGTTGCCCATGCTCGTCTCGGTGGATCGTCCGAATTCGACCGCGCAGGCGCTCGCTCCGTTGCCCAAGTGCAAGGTGATCAGGCGCAATTCGTCTAGCGGACGTTGGAGGAACTCGGCCGCGATCCCCGCTGCGTACTCGTGTGAAATCCCGTGGAAGCCGAACCGGCGAATTTCGTGGCGCTCTGCGACGTCCTGGTCGATCGCGTAGGTTCTGGCGCGTTTTGGCATCCGGGCGTGAAAGGCGGTGTCAAATACGGCGACGTGAGGGATCGACGGATAGGCATCGCGGGCCGCGTCGATGCCCGCCTTGCTGAACGGATTGTGCATGGGTGCATCGGGAATGTGCTTTTCGATCGCAGCCAGCACTGCTTCGTCGATCTCTGTTGGCTGGTTGAACTCGGCGCCCCCGTGCACCACACGGTGGCCGATCGCGTCGACCTGATGCTCACCTACGGCTTCAAAGATCGCCGCCAACGCTTCGGCGTGGGTTTCGGAGTGCTGAGTGGGATCAGGGCCCAGGCGTTCTCGCTTGCCTTGGGTGATGATCTCCTCATTTTCGTCGAAAAGGGCGAACTTTGCGCTCGAGGACCCGAAGTTGATGACGAGAACGTTCATCGTCTCAGCATAAGGCCGCCCGAGATGGCTACGCAGGATGCCGCGGTGCTGCTGTTAGGCGTGACTGATAGCCGAGAGCACGTTCATCCGTGACGCGCGCCAAGCGGGGAAGAGAGCAGCGAGCAAGCCCATAATCGAGGTGACAACGACCATGATGAGGATACGAATCCAGGGGATCGCAAAGGCGCTCAAGAAGTCGTCCGGGATGGCGTTGACGATGAGAACGCCGAGGCCAACACCCAGCGCCGTTCCGAGAACGGCGCCCACGCCTGCGATGATGACGCCTTCCCAGCGGATCATCTTTCGCGTCTGACTTTGCAGCTGGTTTATGAAGGCATCGGGTTCGTAAGATCTTGCGTCGCTGAACCCCAGATCTAGGGTGCGGTCATGGTCTCCGTTGGTAATTTTTGGTAGGCGTCGATAGTTACTCATTGTGACGACAGATGAGCGGAGAATCGTTTTAGCGCGGGCGATCAACGAGACTGACTGGCGACCAAAGCTGGATTGCCAGCAACGCGAGGTGCTCCTCTCGCTCGAAGAGTCTGGTTGGGTAGTGCTGACGAAGAGGCGTCGCCACTACGAAGTCGAGGTCACCTCGGAGGGTTTGTTGCGCCACTACCTGTGGGAAGGCGAGTAACCACTCGCCGGGACATTTAGCTATCGCAGCTGTTTCTTCGCCACTTGTTCACTTTGTTACGGAATCAATGGGGCCTTCACGTCGTTTCTGAAGTATGGCCGCCACGAATCACAACCCAAGCTCTGTAGAGCATCTAGTCGTTCCCGGTTCGAAACGTCCGGTCGTCGGGATTGCGTTCTTCGTGGTTGCTGCCATCGTGGTTGCCGCCATTTTGGCCACCGTTACTGGGGTCATGGATTTCTCCGCGATGATGGAGGATCTCCTCTTCACGCCAACAAGTACGCCGCCACCATTCCCACCGTCAGCCTCGTAGCTCATGGCCGTCACGAACCACGCACCTGAACCAGTTCACTTTCAGATAGCCCCCGACACGACGCGAGCGGTGGGCGCAGTCGGGTTCATCCTCGTCGCCTTGATCGTTGGCCTCGTCATCATCGCGGTCGTCGCAGGTATTGACATACCAGCAATGGAAGACTTCACAACGGTGCCGACGCCGCTATCGTCTGGTCTTCCCGGCTCCTAGCACCCCATTGATCTCGCTGGGATTTACACGAATCGGCTGACGAGTTCGTCGAGTTCGTCGAGCGCAGTTTCGGCTACCGCTTTGGTTATTGGTTCGCGCGATGCGGCAATGTCGATGATTGCGGTTGCGGGATCCATGAATTCATAGAGCGTCGATTCGCTTGCGTGCAACGACTCAGCCTGCTCGCGGCTGACGGGCAGTACGGGAGTGAAGGTGCCGTCGGAACGTTTCATCTCGGTCAGTCCGGTGACGAACGCTTCAGGGTCTGGGTCACCGTCGATCAGCAGCGTTCCCATCACTTGACCAGCCCCTTGTTTGAGTCGCGTGGCAAGCAGGTCGCACAAGGCGCTGTAGCCAAGTCGTTGGCTTTCGAGGTCGGGGCCTGTCGATTCGAGAAGAACGTCGAATTCGACGTTTCCTACTTGGAGGTCGACCTCACCTTCACTCGTCGGCCCAATGGATGGGTGGTCGGTGAGCGTTTTGCTGACTTGGCTTACGAAGTCATCCCAGGTGTCGGTCATCGCAGTCCCTCCGCGAGTTCGTTCCCCTGAGGGTCAACTAGTTGACCGAGTGCTAACGCTGCTGTTCCCATTGGTCATTTCTAGCGAAGTCTTGAAGGAAAACCGCGAGTCTCGTGGAAGTTGGCGTTGTTCGCGAGACCGTTATCTGTCGTTGCCTGATCCGTTGTGCCAGTGGCTCGGCGAATCAACGATCATGCCGCGAAGTCCCACGATTGCCTTGTCATAGTTGACTCGCCACCCGGCGAAGGCCTCCCAGATGGTGTCTCGATCGGTCGAGAACTGGAGTCCAGCGGCTGCGAGGTCGTCAAGCATCTTGTCAAGATCGCTCCGCTGCACCGACAACGCCGCCGAATCGGTGCTCTCCGGCTCGACTCGATAAAAGTCGGCTATTGAGCGCAACGCCAGATAACCGGACCGGAGCATGGTTTCGCTCTGCCCATTCCCTTCGACGAGACCGGCAGCGGTGACCACCGCTGCGGTATCGAGCGCCATCTCAGCGGCAGCTAGCCAGGAACGCTCGGGACTCGAAGACCGAAAGTAGATAAGAGCAGGAAAGGTAGTGTGCGTCTCCTCGAGTTCAACAAACCAGTCCTCCCACGCTTCCCACTGCTCGCCAAGGTGATCGAGCTGATCGATAGCCGAGAGCCGGGTTATGAACTCAACCGGTTTCGGAGGAGACCCTGCTCTGATAATGAGTCGACCAACTGCTATCTCGCGGCGAGAGAACGTGCTGTACAGCGTCGGCAAGAAGCTGATCATCAACGCGATGATCGCAAGTCCCATCAACGCCTCAGTTGACGCCAAGGTACGCGAGAAGCGGTTTGGGGGAGCCACGAACCCAAGGGTTGTGAGCGAGGAGAACGAGAGGTCGAAGCTCTCGGCCAGAGATCCGTCGGTCGAAGCCCAGTAGAGCGCTGTGAAGGCACCGACCAGCCCAATCGACCAGAGAAGGGGCAACAAGATCAGAACTGTTGGAGCGAAGGCTGCGAGGAGTCGATGAGCTCTCTCCGGATTAGTTCGCCGAGCGAGGAACAGCGTTATTCGCCGCGCCGCTTCGAAAGAGGTAGCGGTCAACCAGACCCGTTCGGGTCGAGGAAGGACCACGGTCCGAACGACTGAGATCCAGACCCAGACGACTGCGGCCACTCCGAATAGGAACACCGCGAGATCGGCGATCAACGGCACATCTCGTGAGGCATCGACGTTGTCCCAGCGTGGCCTTCGCAGGGTACTCCTGCGGATAGTTCGCGATCTAATGTGGTCAGATCGTCAATGTTCAAATCACTCAATGAATCGCCCCGGGTTACGTGACTGTCGGTCTCTGATTGTAGGTCCCGTTGCTTCCGTGATTAAAAACTTCTGACCGAACGAGTTTGAGCGAGTGATTTCGGCGAGTATTGATCCGCACAACGACCTCGGCCGCCAAGGCGCTGGGACGAAGCAGGATGAAGGAACACAATGCTTGAATGGGTAAGGGAAAGGTTCGGCCATAGCCCGAAGTATCCAGAGTTCTTGGACGAGTGGGATGACCTTCTCCGCCACGAGATGATGCATTGGTGCCAGCTCACCGAAGATGAGCAGGAGCGGCTCGAAGATCTCA
>CAYUKM010000090.1:0-12011 GCA_964445255.1 uncultured Acidimicrobiales bacterium | reverse complement strand
GCGACTCAGTAATCGAAGAGTCGACAGCGACCGAAGCTCCGGAAGAGACCACGACAACCACCACTACCGCAGCCCCAACCACCACCACGACGACGACCACGACGACATCAACAACCGCAGCGCCGGAGGCCACCGCGCCCGCGACGGCCGGTAGTGCTGGCATCGCGGACTTCGGTTCGATGATCACCAGTGAGAGTCTTGTAGACCCATCGGACGACATCGCGTCTTGCATAGAGGACGGTCTTGGCCAGACCGGTGACTTCGCGACTCTGTCGCCCAGCGATCAGGTACAGACGATCGAAGTCGGCATCGACTGCGCTGGAGAACGAGCGCGTCCGGCGTTTCTTGGGAGCTTTGAGAATTCAGCGGCGAATGGGAACCTCCTTGATGCGATCGGCGCCGAAGCTGGAGACTGCTTCTTTGACGCCATAGCGGTTGACGATGCCGACCAAACCAACCGAATCGCTGCCCTTGTCTATGCGAACGCTGAACAACCGGCACCCGAGGCAGCCATCGATCCAGGCGCCAACCTGCTGGCGGATTGTGCTGATTTCAACGTGGTCTTCAGCGCACTCGCCGGAGACGATCCAACGCTACAGGCAGGCATCGATCAGACCTGCGTCGACGAGACCTTCGACCGCCCCGCAGCGGTCGGTCTGTACAGCACGTTGCTCGCGGACCCAGCCGCCACCCAAGGCGACGAGGTCACCCAATCGTTCAGTGCGCTCTTCGCCTGCTTCAGTGTCGGCGAACTCTTGGTTGAACAATTCGGTGCCACCGACCTCATCTCTGAAGAGGAAATCGCCTGCATCGACGAGATCTTTCAATCACCGGAGATCGTGAGCGGACTCGTCCAAAGCGGCGGCAGCGGCGAACTTCCACCGGAGGCACTCGGGGCGCTGCTGGGGTGCCTAGATCCTGAGACCCTTGGCGGGTTCCTCGGCGGCAACTAAGACTGTCACACCCGATCTCTAGTGTCTGGGTCATGGCTACCGACTCGATCACCATCGACTGCGACACTTGCATCATGAAAGACACCGACGCGTGCGGCGACTGTGTCGTCACCTACCTTTGCGACCGCGAACCGGAGGTGGCCGTTGTCATCGACTTGGCCGACTTTCGGGCCATAAAGGCGCTCGCAGACGCCGGCCTCGTGCCCGAGTTGCGCCACACGACCTCCACGTAGGCTTAATGGGTGGACCTGGCCCCGCTGAAAGCCGAATTGGCAGAGATTGCCGATCAGCACTCGATCGATCGCATTGGGTTCTGTACCGCCGAGGTCTTCAACGATGTCCGGGAGGCTTTGCACACTCGCAAAGCCCAAGGTCTGAGTGCCGACATGGCCTTTACCTATCGGAATCCGGATCGTGCCACCGACCCTACCCGCGCTCTGCCCGGCGCTAAGGCCTTGGTTGTTGGCGCCCGCTCATACCGTCGTCGCTCGCCCGAAGCCGACACTGCCGAGCTCCGAGCCGAGGTAGCCGAGTACGTCTGGGAAGAACACTACGTCGCGCTCCGGGCCGGCCTCGACGCCCTAGGCGAGCGGTTGCGTGCCGATGGCTGGAAGACGCGCACACTGATCGACGACAACGCCTTGGTTGACCGGGCGGCCGCCCATCGGGCGGGAATCGGCTGGTGGGGCAAGAGCGCCAACATTCTCGTACCCGAGATCGGGAGCAAAGTCGTGCTCGGTTCGGTCGTTACCGACGCACCACTGGCGATCGAGGACACCTCAATCGCCGATCAGTGTGGCACTTGTCGACGCTGTATCGATCAGTGTCCTACCGGTGCCATCGTCGCCGATGGGGTGATCGATGCCAACCGGTGCCTCGCGTGGCTCGTACAGGCGACTGGCACCTTCCCCCTTGAGTATCGCTCGGCGCTCGGCGGACGCATCTATGGTTGTGACGAGTGCCAGGCCACGTGCCCACCCAACCTGCTCGCCGACCGACGAGAGCCGGCGCCGATCTCCGACGGCGAGGCCCGAGTCGCCGTCGTTGAGTTGCTGACGCTCGATGACGATGCGTTGATGGAGCGCTTCGGGGTTTGGTACATCCCGAAGCGAGATCCGCGCTATCTACGGCGAAACGCGCTGGTCGTGCTTGGCAACGTCGGTGACGCCGAATCGCCGGTAGTACGTGAACTGTTGAGCACGTATCTGGCCTCCGACGACGAGCTCTTGGTCGAACACGCTGCCTGGGCGGCCAACGAGTTGGGACTCTGATGGCCGGTCGTCATCTTCTCGTCACCAACGACTTCCCCCCGAAGCTTGGCGGTATCCAGCAATACCTCTGGGAGCTGTGGCGACGGCTCGACCCGGAACGTTTCGAGGTCCACACCACCCCCTATTCCGGCGACGCAGCCTTTGACGCTGAACAGCCCTATCGAGTTGTCCGCAGCAGCGAACCGGTTCTGTTGCCCTACCCCTGGCTCGCCAAGCGACTCGACGCAGCCGCGCGAGCCTTCGACGCGGACCTTGTGGTGATCGACCCTGCGGTCCCGCTCGGCATCATCGGCCCATTCCTCAAGCGCCCCTACGCCGTCGTGCTCCACGGCGCCGAAGTGACCATCCCAGGCCGGATCCCCGGCAGTCGTCAAGCGCTGGCCCGGGTGCTCGACAACGCGACAGGCGTGATCTCGGCGGGTGAATATGCGCTGGCTGAAGCGGAGCGGGCCGTCGGTCGAGAGCTCCGAAATGTGGTGATCCCACCCGGTGTAGATATCGACCGGTACAAGCCGCTTCCCGGCGACGAACAACTGGCGATTCGACAGTCGTATGGGATTGCCCACGATGCCCCGTTCATTTTCAGCGTGTCGCGCCTCGTGCCGCGAAAGGGGATGGACACCCTCATCGCCGCGTCTGCACGTCTGCGTAGGCAGTTCCCTGACCTCGTCGTCTGTATTGCTGGCGATGGTCGAGACCGGACTCGCCTGCAACGGCGGATCGATGAGCTGAGCGCTCCGGTGCGACTGCTCGGTCGGGTCAGCGACGACGACAAGGCCGCGCTGCTCAGCGCAGCTGACGTCTTTGCTATGTTGTGCCGGAATCGATGGGGTGGCCTCGAACAGGAAGGCTTCGGCATCGTCTTTGTTGAGGCAGCCGCTGCCGGTACGCCGCAGGTCGCTGGAGACTCCGGCGGCGCGACCGAAGCGGTCGCTGATGGTCAGACCGGTCTGGTCGTTTCGGCCGACGCGTTGGTCGGCGAGGTCGCGTCCACCCTCGCCGAATTGCTCTCGGATCCTCAACGACGGGCGTCAATGGGTGCGGCCTCACGGCTTCGAGCTACGAGTGAATTCTCCTACGATGTCCTAGCCATGCAGCTCCAATCCACCCTCGACGTATGGACCGCGCCGTGACGGCGAGCGAGGCCCACCGGGCTGGCGACGGCGAAGTACTCGTACGTCTCGATGTAGCCATCACCGCGATCCTTAGCGTGCTCAGCGCACTTACCTGGCTGCTCGCTGATCGTATCGATCGGATCTACTCGGTCGTGAGCGTGGTGTTGTTCTTTACGGGGGCAGCCGTCATGGCGCTCGGGTTGTGGAACGGCATTCAACGATCGCGCGTCGAAGACGTGACGCTCGTAGGTCTTGCGGCAATCTCAAAGACCCATGTTCCCGCACGAGTTCGTAACCTCTTGTGGGCCATGATCTTCATCCAGATTGGGGTCACGGTTCTCTTTGCGTCGCTGCGCCCTTTCACCGAACAGGCCTTCGGAATTTTGGCTCCGACGTTCGGCCTGGGCGTTGCGGTTCTCTGGAGTTCGAGGTTTGGGTCATTCCATCGGCGCGATTGAGCCGCTTTTCGGCCCGTTTGGGGTACTGTGCGAGTTGCGGGAGATAATGGGAGCGCACATGGCCGATCACGCTGCAGAACGAACCGAAATTGAGGCCTCGCCCCAGGCCTGTTTTGCGGTAGCAACCGACTTCGAGAAGTACCCAGAATGGGCCACTGACGTCAAAGAAGTTGAGGTCATCGCGAGTGACGACGACGGCCGCGGCGGCGACGTGTCATTTCGGGTTGCTGCGATGGGCCGGTCGACGTCGTACACCTTGCGCTATAGCTACGGCTCGAATCCACTGCGTATGTCTTGGCGCCTAATCGAAGGCGATGTGATGGAACGCATCGATGGCGAGTACGAGTTCGTATCCGTCGACGGTGGCTCGCGTTGTGAAGTTCTGTACTACGTGTCGATCGACATGCTCGTCCCGCTTCCCGGGTTTGTTAAGCGCCGCGCCGAGGCGAAGATCCTGCACGCAGCCCTCGACGATCTGAAGCAGCGCGTCGAGACGGTAGAGGTGTGAGTCTCGACCAACAACGAGTAAACGAGGTCCGCGAACGGCTTCGCGCGGCTGACCAGAGTCCTTTTCGTCACGACCCGGCCATCCGGGTCGTTGAAGTCGATTCTCCGCGGTCCGAAGACTGCGCACTGGAACTGCATCCACGCGTCGCGGTGCTCGCCAATCTGAGCGAGGGAGCACAACAAGCTCTCGCTGCCACCGTCGATGCGATTCGCCTTCGCAACCCGAACGTTGGCCTTACCGGGCGTATCGAGACTCACGGGCGCCGACGCCCGTTCTCGATGCTGAACAAACTCCCACAACAACCCGGCCGGGGCATCGACGCTCCGGCAGCGTTCATCAGCGCACCGGAGGCTTCGATGTACATCGAGGTTGCCAAAAGCGCTGAGCGCGCCATTCTGGTCTCCGCCGCGGAGTTGCGCGGTGCTGACGAACGAGCGATGGAGATCGACCAGCAGCGCGAGGAACTTGCGGCGACGCTTGATTCCACATCGACTGCCTTGGTGCGCGCCGATGAGCGCGAGGCGATGATCGACACGATCGACGATGTGCTCCTTCCGGTCGAAAACGTGGAGAGCCTGCAAGCGGGCATCGACGCGGTCAACGCCGACAAGAAACGTGTCGAACTACAAGCTGCGCTCGAGCAAGCCGAGGCGGTCAAGGCGCGCATTCTCCCGGGTGATGGGGTGCAGGCTGCCTTACTTGCGGACCTTGCCATCGCCGAGGCCGATGGTACCCTCGCCGCCTACGACGTGGTGCCAGGCGGCCCAGCGGCCGCGTTGCACGAACAACTCCTCGGCCTTGGGCTCGAAGGCTCGCCCGATCAGGCGCCCAGGATCGCAGCGCGCGTGATCGCTGAGTCGATAGAGCTTCGCGACATGCGTTACGCGCTCACTCGCGACATGGGGGAGGCTCGCGAACACGAGACGATCGATGACGAAGACTCACTCCTCGATCTGCGACGAGGTATCGACGAACAACGCATGCGAATCCAACGTCGTCTTCGAGCCCAACAACAGCTGCTGGCGATAGCCAAAGCCACGATTGCTGAGCTAAGCGGGCATGGGAACCCTGTGCACGACGCGGGCGACCTCTCTCCACTGCTTATCGAAGAACCTCTTGTGGATCTTCCAGGCGAGCTCAATGGCGGCGTCTTGTCGATGCTGCTTCGCCATAGTGCTCATCGCCAGATCATTTGCATCTCTGATCAGCGTTTGGTGCAAAGGTGGGCGAACTCGGTGAACGACCGTGCCGGCTGGACCCAAGGACATGGTTGGTTTTTGCGCCAGGACTGACCTGCGCGAACCTACAACCAATGTTGATTATTGGATTTGATGTCGGAGGCACGAACGTGCGCGGGGTAGCACTTCGCCCTGGTGCTTCTGAGCCGCTCGCGATTCGACGGTCGCGAACCCGTCCCGACGGTGATGTACTCGTCGAGACCATCGTTGAGGTGACCAACCAACTCGTGGAGGATATCGGCGAACCCGTCCACGCAGTCGGCCTCGGGATGGCGGCCCTCATGGATTCATCGGGGGTCTTCCGATACGCACCGAACATTCCCGGCGTCTACAACTACCCGCTCGTCGACAATGTGGTGAAACGGCTCCAGGTTCCGGTTGTGGCAGAGAACGATGCCACTACGGCGACGTGGGCTGAGGCGCAGCTCGGTGCGGGGCGAGGATATGACCACATGGCCTTCGTTGCGCTCGGAACGGGAATCGGCACCGGTTTCGTCCTGGATGGAAAGCTCCATCGCGGAGCCCACGGATACGCGGGCGAAGCCGGACACATGACGGTCCAGCGAGATGGTCCCGAACACATCACCGGCGCGCGTGGTCCATGGGAGTACTACGCCTCAGGCAACGGTCTCGGAATTTTGGCTCGGAAGTGGGCAGCTGAGGGACGTGTCGACGCACTCATTGAACGCGCTGGCTCTGTGGCAGACGTCCGAGGTGAACACGTTCAAGAACTCCTCGACGCAGGCGAGCCGGGGATCGAAGCACTGATCCGCCGCTTCTCCCATGATGTTGCGGTGGGGATGGCCGACCTGGTCTACGTGCTAGATCCCGAAGTATTCGTGCTCGGAGGCGGACTAGTCGACTTGGGGGAGACGTTGCGACACCACGTCGAGCAAAGCCTGGCCGAGCGCATCTTGGGAGCGGCATATCGACCGGCTGTTCCTGTCGTGCTCGCCGAACTTGGCTCCTATGCCGGGGCGATCGGCGCTGCGCTGCTCGCGACCGAGCTGGTGTAGGGCGGCCTCACACCCAGCCGCGGCTACGTTCGACGGCTTCTAGCCATCGGGCGTGCAGCGCATTTGCACTCTCGGCGTTGTCGGCAATCGGCTCGACGGTGAGATCCGCGCGCCAAGCGGCCGTGACATCGTCGGTGCTCGACCACACACCCTCCGCCAGACCTGCAAGGTAGGCGGCGCCCAACGCCGTGGTTTCAGTGATCGCTGATCGATGCACCGGAACGCCGATCTGGTCGGCCTGTATCTGCAGCAGAAGTTCCATGACCGATGCACCGCCATCGACTCGCAGGCTCTCGACGTGGACTCCACCCGCGCTCGCCATGGCATCGATGACATCGCGGCTCTGCAACGCCATCGATTCGACTGTCGCCCGGGCGATGTGGGCTCGTGTGGTACCGCGGGTAAGCCCGACGATGGTGCCTCGAGCGTGCGCGTCCCACCACGGACTTCCAAGGCCTGCGAAGGCTGGGACGACGAACACGTCATCGGTACTGTCGACCGACGCGGCCAGTGGGCCAATCTCGGCAGCCTCATCGATGATTTCGAGCCCATCGCGCAGCCATTGAATGGCGGCACCGGTTACGAACACCGCACCCTCCAAGGCGTAGGTGGTCGATCCGTCGGCAAGGGTCCAACCAACGGTCGTCAACAATCCATCGACGGGGTCGGGAAGCATCGATCCGACGTTCATCAGAATGAAGGAGCCGGTCCCATAGGTGTTCTTGGCCGCACCCGGCTCGAAACAGCCCTGACCGAATAGCGCGGCCTGTTGATCGCCTGCCACCCCCGATATGGGAATGCCAGCGGGGATTGGGAGATCGTCTGCCGTCACGCCGAAGCGACCCGAAGACGGTCGCACCTCGGGCAGCACCGAGGCCGGGACATCGAAGATGTCGAGCATCTCATCGGACCATGTCATGGCGTCGATGTCGAACAGGAGTGTTCGGCTCGCGTTCGTGGTGTCAGTGAGGTGGGCATCGCCTCCGGTCAGCTTCGACATCAGCCAGCTGTCGACGGTGCCAAACGCGGTGTTGTTATCGACGGCGATATGGCCGCCCTTGATCAGCCATTCGAGTTTGCTTGCCGAGAAGTACGGATCGAGCACGAGCCCCGTGGTGGAGCGCACCCGATCGAGATGGCCCTGCTCGACTAGTTCATTGCATCGATCGGCCGTGCGACGGTCCTGCCATACCAAGGCCCGGTATAGCGGCTGCCCGGTAGTTCGGTCCCACACGACCACCGTCTCTCGCTGGTCGGTAATGCCGATGGTGGCAACAGGTTCATCGATCGCAGCGATCGCTTCACCCAATGTTGTTTGCACGGCGTCCCAGATCTCCAGCGCGTCGTGCTCGACCCAGCCAGGCTCCGGGAAGTACTGCGGGAACTCTCGGTATGAAGAGGAGACGATCGTCCCCGACTCGCTGAACGCTATGGAGCGAACCCCGGTTGTGCCTGCGTCTATCGCGACGACAACTGCCATGGTCAGCACAATAAGTGTGATTGGTGAACTGTGCCATATGTGTTGCGATTTGAAGATGGTTCAGCAACGGCGCTCTCTAGACTTGGAATTGTGAAAATTGCAGTGCTGACCGGCGGCGGAGATGCTCCAGGGCTCAACGCCGTAATTCGCGGTGTTGTTCGCCAAGCCACAACGGATGGACACGAGGTAATCGGGTTCAGAGACGGTTGGCGCGGCGTGATGGAAAACGACACGATGCCGCTCGATGTGGAGTCCTGCAAGGGATTGCTCACCAGAGGTGGAACCGTGCTCGGAACCACCCGCATCAACCCGTTTATGCAGGACGATGGCCGAGATCTGTGCCGTGCAACCTTCGATGCCGAGGGCGTCGATGCGCTGATCTCGATCGGCGGCGAAGGCACGCTGTCGTGCACCAACGAAATGCACAAGCTCGGCTTTCCGGTGGTCGGGGTGCCCAAGACGATCGACAACGACATCGGCTTGACCGAGTTCACTTTCGGGTTTGCGACCGCGGTCGATATCGCTACCGAAGCGATTGGCCGCCTACACACGACTGCAGAGAGTCATGACCGCGTGATGGTCGTTGAGGTTATGGGCCGCCACGTCGGCCACATCGCAACCTGGGCAGGACTCGCTGGTGGCGCAACCGTGACACTGATTCCTGAGAAGCCATTCGACATCGGTGAGGTGTGCGATTCGATTCGGCGACGTCACGAGAGCGGCAAGTACGCATCGATCGTGGTCGTGGCCGAAGGCGCCAAACCGCAACCGGGTTCGCTCGATGTCCCCGAGGACACCTTCGACGAGTTCGGTCACGTCAAGCTCGGCGGTATCGGCGAACTCGTTGCTGATGCGATCGCCAAGAGGACCGGCTTTGAGACCCGCACAACCGTCCTGGGCTACGTTCAGCGCGGCGGTGAACCGTCGGCATTCGATCGAGTGCTCGCCACCTGGTTTGGTGTGGAGGCGGCCAAGGCCGCGGACGAGGGTGACTTTGGAGCGATGATCGCCTACCAGTCAGGCACCATGAAGCGTGTTCGCATCGCTGACGCGGTCGCTGGCCTGAAGTACGTCAACGAGGATCTCTATGACGTTGCCTCGACGTTCTTTGCATGGGGTAGATAGGCAGCGTAGGTAGGCAGTTCGTTAGTTCGTGAACCTGAGCGGGCGCAACGATGTGTAGTCGTCGCGGCTCACCGGCCGGGTGACAACGCCCTCGTCGGTATCGGTCGAGACGTCAACGTCGGCATCAACGCCATCGTCGGTTCTGACCAAGAAGCGGACTGTCTCGACCCCTTCCATTTCGGTCAAGGTGAAGACCATCTGTGCGAACGCAACCGTGCGGTCCTCACCTTCGATCGCGGGGGTTTCAGAGAGCACGACGGTCAGTTGACCTTCAACAGCTCGGTCGAGGGCCAAGATGGCGACCGGCTCGTCGCCAGTGGGTACTACGAGCGAGGTTAGGTTTTCCTCGAGCTGTTCTTCCTGGGTTGGACCGAGCAGTAATTGCTCGAGAACAGAGAACTCGAGGTCAGCCCCGGACTCGACTACCGGAACCTCACGAGGGACTGGCCGCAGCTGCGGTTCACCGTCGCCAGGATCCACGAGGAAAATCGTCACTTGTTCGGTGTTGAGCTGAATCGGCAGGGTAGTGGTGGTCGAAGAGCCGGGTTGTAGGGCGGCTGGCAGTTGGTCGTTGCTAATGATCTCGGGTTCACTGTCGACGGGGATACCGCACGCCGAAATGCCGACAGCGACTGCCACCAGGATGATGAGGAGCCTACGAAACATCACATGTAGTCCTCATCGGCAGACTCGGGGAGTAATGGGAGTTCCACGACGAAACGTGCGCCGGTCTCGCCGTCGGGCCGGTCCTCTACCCAGACGCGACCGTTGTGCAGGTTCACATGCTCGGCTACCAACGAGAGCCCAAGCCCGACTCCCGTGTCGTAACCACGTCGTCCACCCGCTCCACCACGACTGAATCGGTCGAAGATCACGAACCGTTCATCCAGAGGCACACCAGGGCCACCGTCCTCGACAGCCATCTGCACCGAGTGCAGTGTCGTGAAGACCTCCACTCGGGTAGCACCGCCACCGTACTTGCGGGCGTTGTCGATCAGGTTGGCCACGACGCGAGCCAGACGCCGTTTCTCGGCGAGGATGACCGCCTCTTCGGCGTTGGGATGAACTTCGATTGGAACGTCTTTGGTCGTCGCTATCGGGACAGCATTTCGGACGAAGTCCGCGAACAACATGGGGTCGGCTTGCAACTCGATGGAGCCGACATCGAACCGGCTGATCTCAAGGAGGTCCTCGACGAGGGTCCGAAAGCGAGTGATGTCGCTGGAGAGTAGATCGAGCGCGGTCCGCGCCCGGTCGGGGAGGTCGTCGCGAGTGTTCTCAAGCACCTCGACCGATGCCGTCAAAGTCATGAGCGGTGACCGAAGCTCGTGGCTCACCTCGGAAGCGAAGCGGGCGTCGCGCTCGATTCGTTCCTGGAGTCCGCCAGCCATCTCATTGAAGGAAGCGACCAGACTCTCGAGGTCTTCATCGCCTTCGGGGTCGAGGCGGGTATCGAGACGTCCGCCCGCGATCGCCTCGGCCGCACCACTGACGTCCCGCAACGGGGCAAGCGCCCGGTTCGCTGCGAATCGTCCGCTCAAGGCGGCCAGCGCTGCCACGATCAAAATGCCGCCCAACAGCACGAGTTGCAGGGTTTCCAAGGTGTCCTCAACGTCGGTTAGTGGAAGTGCCTCGAAGTACACCACGTCGACTCCAGCGTCCTCGAAGCCTCGAATAGGTAGGCCGTAGACGATGGCTGGCGCGTCCTGGACGATCGAGCGGATTCGACCTGAGTTTCCTTCGAAGGTCAATGTCTGGAGGTCGGTCGGTACGTCGTCGAGGCTGAACGCAGCCGCATCGCGGGAGAAGTTTCCGTTGTCGATGATCAACAGCGGCCGCGACCCGGTCGCCGTACTCAACGAGTCGACTACGCCCTGAACTGCACCGGGCTCCAAGTCGCCACCGAGCTGCAGTTGGACCCGCGCCGCGTTGGAGAAGGCAAGTTCCTGCGCGATCTCCTCACGATCCGCGAGCAACACCTGTCGGGTGGTCGTCAGGGTGATCGCCGCAAGGAGGAAAGCGACTAGGAGCCCGCCAAGGGCGAATGCAGCGGTGATTCGGGATCGAAGCCCGAGTCCGAATCGAGACACGTGTTCCCGTCAGGCTTGCAGTTTGTAGCCGAGGCCTCGGACCGTCACAACGTATTGCGGGTCGGCGGGATCGGCTTCGATCTTGGTGCGGAGACGGCGAATGTGGACATCGACAAGCCGTCCGTCACCGAAGTAGCCATAACCCCAGACCTTCTCGAGCAGCGACTCTCGGGAGAAAACCTTCCCCGGTGCTGAGGCGAGCTCGACCAACAACCGGAACTCGGTCTTAGTCAAGTGCACTTCTTCGCCCGCACGGCGCACGACACCTTGATCGGGAATGACCTCGAGCTCGCCAAAGATCATATCGCCAGCGGGGGTGTCGCTGGTGCGGCTACGGCGCAGCAGCGCTCGGATGCGGGCTGACAGTTCCTTGGGGGCGAAGGGCTTGGTCAAATAATCGTCAGCTCCGGCCTCTAGGCCCGCAACAACGTCATGGGTGTCTGCGCGAGCGGTGACCATGACGATTGGGACATCAGACACCCGTCGTATCGAGCGGCAAACATCGAAGCCGTCGATACCGGGCAACATGATGTCGATGAGGACCACGTCGGTTGGCTGTTGGCCGAAGGTCAGCAAGGCGTCTTCGCCGTTGTCAGACTCGGCTACTTCCCAGCCTTCATCTTCTAACGCCATCCGCACGGCTGTGCGGATACGTTCGTCATCCTCGACGGTGAGAATACGAGTTCCCACGGCATGTCCTCCTGTGCAGAGCTACCTCTGCACACTAGGCGCAATTTGTGAGGTGTAGGTAGTTATT
>CAYUKM010000089.1:0-12294 GCA_964445255.1 uncultured Acidimicrobiales bacterium | reverse complement strand
GCGGCTCCGCCACCATCGCGACGAAGGAGCCTGGCGGCTAAGGCTTCAGCTGGGGATATCGTTGCTACGTGATTCGGATATTCGATACTGGTGCGTCGATGATGGTGCCCTTTGAGCCTGGCCCGGTCGTGCGTCTGTACATCTGCGGGATCACGCCATACGACTCGACCCATCTCGGCCACGCCAACACCTACCTCACCTACGATCTCTTGATCCGACGGCTCGAAGACCTCGGCCATGAGGTTCAGATGGTGCGCAACGTCACCGACGTTGACGACTCAATCCTGCCGAAGGCTCGCGAGCTCGGCATTGACTTTCTCGAGCTCGCTGCCACCGAAATGGAACGGTTCCACGGCGACATGACCGCCATGGACATGCGTCCACCAATCGCCGAACCCCGGGCGACCGAATCAATCGATGCCATGGTCGACCTCATCTCGCGCCTGAAAGAGAACGGCCACACCTACGAGGTCGACGGCATCACCTACTTCGACGTAAGCACAGCACCTGGGTTTGGCCGGCTTTCCGGTTACTCACCCGAAGAGATGATCGAGCTAGCCAAGGAGCGGGGCGGCACACCAGACGATCCGCGACAACGCAACCCACTCGATTTCATCTTGTGGCAGCCATCAGCCGACGATGAGCCATCCTGGGACACCCCATTCGGCCCGGGTCGACCTGGTTGGCACATCGAATGCAGCGCTATGAGCTGGGCCCAGTTCGGACAAACCCTCGACCTGCACGGCGGCGGATGCGATCTGATCTTCCCCCACCACGAAGGCGAAAAGGTGCAGAGCGAACTCGGCTATGGCGAACCGCTCTCCAAGCATTGGATGCATACCGGAATGGTCGGCTACGAAGGCACGAAGATGTCGAAGTCGCTCGGCAATCTAGTCTTCGTCAGCGACCTCGTAAAGACGCATTCACCCCAAGCTGTGCGCTTGGCGCTCATGGGCCATCACTACCGAGATGACTGGGAATGGTTCGACGGCGACATCGACGATGGCGAAGAACGCTTCGAACGCATCTTGGCGGCTGTCGAGGCTGGTACTGGCCCGAACCCCGAGGCAACGTTGAGTGCCGTCCGAGCAGCCCTTGATGACGACCTCGATGCCCCGGCTGCTCGTGACGCGATCGACAAGCTGGCCCGTGCCATCCTTGATGGCAAGGGCGACGATCCATCCGCAGGTGAGGGCCTCGCCGAGGCAGCTGGACTAGTGGGGGTCCAGATTCCATGAAGATCTACGACACCGTTCAACGCGAAGTCGTCGACTTCGTCACGCGCAAGGAGGGCGAAGTCTCGTTCTACGCCTGTGGCCCAACGGTCTATAGCCACCCCCATCTCGGGCATGCCCGCCAGGCCATAACCTGTGACATCGCGCGTCGTTACTTCGAATGGACGGGTCTGAAGGTGCACCACGTCGCCAACATCACTGACATCGACGACAACATCATCAATCGGGCCCTCGAAGAAGGCAAGACCGAACCTGAGGTCGCGAAGTATTGGGAAGCGGTCTACATCGACGCGATGGATGCACTCAACATCCTTCCCCCGCACGATCGCCCCCACGCCACCGAATACATCGAAGAGATGGTGGCCTTTATCGAAGACCTCATCGCGAAGGACGCCGCCTACCAAACAGACAGTGGTGTCTATCTCCGAGTGCGCTCGGTGGAGGACTACGGCGCCCTGGTGCACCGCACCCCAGACGAGATCGCCGAGAACGCATTGAACCGCGTGGAGTCGGACGAGTCGAAGGAGGACCCACTCGACTTCGCGTTGTGGAAGGCCGCAAAGGAGGGCGAGCCCACGTGGGATTCGCCTTGGGGCCCGGGCCGACCTGGTTGGCATATTGAGTGCGTGGCAATGAGCCTCGGCGTGCTCGGTGACGACTTCGACCTTCACGGCGGAGGCGACGACCTCGTCTTCCCCCACCACACCAACGAACGCGCCGAGGCCTGCGCCGCTGGTCGGCCCTTCGCGCGCTACTGGCTGCACAACGCCATGCTCAACATCGGTGGCGAGAAGATGGCGAAGTCCCTCGGCAACTTCCAGACGATTCAAGACCTCCTCGATGAGGACCCCTTGAACGCCCGGGCACTTCGCTTGCTGTTACTTCGAACCCACTACCGCAAAATCATCGAGATCAGTCCTGATGTGATAGCCGACGCCCGTGAGGGTATCAAGCGGCTCGATGCCATGGCCCGCAAAGCAGCTGGCGCGGGCGTCGATCCCGCGGGCACTGAACGCGTTCAGGACGCGATCGATGCCTTCCGCGCCGCAATGGATCACGACTTCGGCACCGGCGACGCGATGGCAACCGTCTTTGAGACCGTCCGCCGAGCAAACGGCGCCCTCGACGGCAACGACGAGGCCGACCAAGCCGCAGCGCTAACCCTCACGGCTATTGAGCTCGCAAACGTGCTCGGCCTCCAGGTATCGCTAGATGCCGATACCTCCGGCGGTGGTGGCGACGACGCCGAAATCGAAGCCCTCGTCCAAGCCCGCACCGAAGCCAAATCCAACAAAGACTTCGCTGAAGCCGACCGCATCCGCGACGAACTAACCGAAATGGGCATAACTATCGAGGACACCGCCCAAGGCGCGACCTGGTACCGCTGAGGAGCCGCTAGGCGACGGATTGCGACAGCTGGAGCGAGGAACGAGCGGGAAGGTCAGCGCACGCCATATACGCCGCCGCGGCGGGTGCCTACGACGATGTTGCCATCCCAGACCGCAGGGGTGGATTCGATGCAGCCATCGTCGAGTTCGAGTTCCCAAAGTTTGTCGGGTTCGCCGCTGTGGAGGTCGCTGGCGTCAAATGCGTGCAGGGTTCCAAAGCAGTCCCCCATGAGTAGGACATCGTCGACGACGACGGGTGAGGTCCACAGGTGAAAGCCGAGGCCGATGTCCCAGAGGTCTTCGCCGGTCTGTTGGTCAACAGCTCGAAAGCGGCCGCCCTCGCTCCCAAAGATCACTGCCCCATCGTGGAGTGCCGGTGTTCCCCAGATGCCGGTATTGATCCCTTGGTTTTCCTCCACCGACCAGACGAGGATATCTTCGCCTTCCTGGCTGGGGTCCAGCTTGAAAAGCTGTCCAAGTTCTTGGGAGCGGGCGGTGCCTCGCTCAAACTCGGTACCCACATAGAGCATGCCTTCTTCGTCGATCACGATCGATGCGTCTACATCATCGCCAACCCAATAGCGGAAGACTCGAGTGGGGTCGCCACCGTCACGGAGCGGTGCAAGATCCCAGCCTTGGACCAAACCACCGGAGTTTGCGAAGTACAACGTGTCGCCGCTCACTGCCACCGAGTTCTCAATCGAGACGTTGTCGTCGCCGGCCGCGGCGAGCAGTTCTGCATCCCAGCCGGGGGCGCTAAAGATGAGCTCAGGATTCACCTGCACCAGGCCATCGTCACCCCATTCTCGATTGAGCTGGATGACGTGAATCCGGCTGTTCTCACCACCCACGATCAGAAAGTCATCCAAGACCAGTCCGGCGCCGTCCCAATCGTTGTTCCATAGCCTCTCCCCGACCGACTCCGAATCGAGCGACCACAGCTCCCGGGGTTCTCCGTTGTCGAATGCGATCACGCGGAAGAGGTTGTCCCGCGAGCCGATGTAGGCCAGAGGGAAGCCATCGGGGTCAATCGTTACTGAACCCTTGATGATGTCGTCGGTCTGGAAGCTTGGGAGGATCGGCTCGCCGGTTTCCGCGTCGAGGAAGTGTAGCGCTCCGTCGAGCGCACCAAAGACCGACCAGAGGCGACCATCGAGCCGGAACAAGGCCGACTGGCCCGTCCAACCGGTGCCGCACCAGGTTCGGGTTTCAGCACCCACGGTCGACTGGCGACAAAGCCCACCCTCTTCAGGAAAGCGCCACTGGACCGAAGGGTCGTCAGGGACGGGCCCTCGACCATAGAAGCTGCGTGTGGGTGAACCTCGGAAGGTCAACAGACCATCAAACTGCCAGGGTGGTTGCAGCCCCACCATCCGCGGATCAACAAACACCGACTCGTCAAAGACAATGCTGGGCGCCGCCTGCACGATCTCGTCCTCCTCGGGAGCCGCTTCTTGCTCTGGCTCTGCACCCGTGACGTTGGAAATTAGCTCCTGGGTCTGGGTTCGTACCGCGTCGCCCAATGGTGTCGCCACCAGCGTCGTTCCGCCAACTGCGAGCGCGCCGATCAGTAGGTATAGGCGTATGCGACGTGAGCGCCTTAGGGACCGACTCTTTCGAACCGGCCCCGCTACCGGCGTGAGATTGTGGGGCCGCTCGGACTTCTCAGGTTTAATCGCTGTCACGAGCGTTACGAGACTGCCGCTTGAACTTCGTTGTCTACAGGCGGAAATGGCAGCTGCGCTGTGCCGTACTCATCGAGCGAACGAATCGTTCGCTCGGTTTCTTGGTCGTAGCGAGCATCGACGTCGGCAGATTCTTCGGGCCAGTCGGCGTTAGCTCGACGTGCTCGATCGTCATCACGGTCAGGTCCTTGGAAGGCACGCCGTAACAACGAGCCGCTGGTGAGCTCCGAGTGATCATCCGTCTCGGCATCATCATCTGCGACGAGCAACGGACGAACGGGAGCATCGCTACTGGTCGCTGCTAAGAACCATGGACGCTCGCTGCTCGGGGAACGCTCGTTGCCTGCGGTCTCCTCCGGAGCTGTAGTGGAGGTGACCACCTCCGCATCGAGTTCAGGACCCGTCGAAACAGTGTCGACTTGTTGGAGCTGCCACCCGGCAGGCACCACAAAGCGCTCCCGGTGGATGGCGCACAGTGCGAGACCATGGGCTGTCTCGCGAGTCTGTTCAATGACGCGCCGATCTTCGCGGAGGATATCGAGCCAGGAAACCGCAGTTTCACCGCACGTAGGCTTCGCGCACAGCCGGGACATGGACCTGAGCCTAACAATTCAACGATCTAAAGTACATCCGCGTAATTCTTTCGAGCAGATCTGTGGTTCCCCAGCGGTCTATGGACATGGCTGAGCAACCATAAATTTCTAGCGAGAGGGCTCCGAGGGTAGCTTGGAGGGATGCGCAAGGCACGTCGGCGATACCTGGACCGTGAGGAGATTTCGATCTTTGATCACGTGAGCGATGATCTCTTAGGGCGGGTTCGTTTGATTCGAACGAACCTGTTGCCCCCCGCAGCTGACGGTATGACGATCGGGAAGCTCGTGTTCTTGCGTGGCGATCGCATCGAACACCGCGCTACCTCACTGCTCGCCCACGAACTGGTCCACGTCCGGCAGTTCGCAGAACACGGACCCGTGCGATTCCTGACCCGCTATTTCGGTGATTACCTGCGCAACCTGAAGGCTTGCCGCAATCACCGACAGGCATATTTGGACATCCCTTTCGAGATCGAAGCTCGCGAAGAAGCTGCTCGATGGGCAAAAAAGGCCGGAACGGCGATTCCCAAACACTAAGGCCATGCCACTCAACGTGTGTCCACTAATGCCGATGTTTACACTGAGATGTCGAATCACGAGTGCTATCTCTGCGGTGCCCAAAATGACCCCTCTGCATCCTTTTGCAGTCGGTGCAATGGGCAACTGCTCAGTCTCGGCAACGAGCCGGAACCCGTAGAAGCTGTCGCGCCCGAACCCGAGGTTCCTGAAGTCAAGGAGAAGAAGGGCAACGACAAGTCCAGCCGTTTGCGTCAGCTTCGACGCAAGTCGACCCTCGATGACAGTCGACTATCCGATGCTCTCGGGATACAGAGCGACGACGTGGGCGATGGCTTCCCCGAATCGAAGGTATCGGCCGTTCCGAAAGCCAAGACGGCCTCCGACATCCCGATTATCGGGACACTGCCTGGAGCCTCGAGTAGAGAATTGCGCGAGGACGCGCCGGGACGTCGTGTATTCGTCCTTCTCGGGTTACTCATGCTCGCTACCGCGTGGCTCGGATGGACGACCTTGGCCAGCTCATCGCCTCAGCCACAGGAACAGGCAAGCGAAACGACGACCAGTACCACGTTCCCGACAACCACCACGACAGAGGCCCCGATCCGCGAGTGGAACCAGAGCGAAGTGGACTCCCAGTTCGGTGACGCCATGGTCATCGTCCAGCTCATTTCATGCGTCGGCGAGGAACCCACCATCGTGGAGACCTCGGGAATTAATATCGACTCGAACACCACGCTGATCGACTCCTCACCGCTTCCGTCAGCCCGCTCCGCTCGAATTTTCACCCCGCTTGGGTCGAACCGACCCGCTGTTATCGCCACGAGATCAACTGGCGCCACGATCGCTGTCTCACCAGTGCGTGGCAACGATCATCTTCGGCTTGGGGACCAACCGGCAGGCGATACCCGATTCGCACTCGACTTCGACCCAGCGGTAAACCAAGTCTCTATCCAGAATGTTGCGCCGTCCTCGCAGCTAGCTGGCCCCGGTACTCAACTACTGGTGACCAACCAGGGTGAAGCAGTTGAAGCCCGCATCGCCAATCGCACCTTTGACTTTGACGACCTCGTGGGATCCGTTGACACCGTCGTTGGTGTTGAGGGCACCGAGGCATCACCCAACAACCCATGTACGTGGCCCGGAGCTTTGGCGTTCGCATCAAACGATGCTGGCCCGCCAACTGAGGCTCCGGCCCAAGAAGAAGGAACTACCGCCGAAGAGTCGGCAGATGCACAGGAGACTGACCAATGAAGCCGCTAACCGCACTTGCAAGTGTTCTCGATTCCGCAGTCTTTTTCGCTGAAGAAAGCGGGAGAGTCATGGAGTCGAACCCAATCTTTACCCAGCTCATGCGATGCGTGTCCGGAGACGACTGGCGACTGAACGTCGAACAGGGCGACCGGGCACTCGTCGATAGCTTCTGGGCCTCCATCTTCAACCCCACTGAGGACCAGGACGGAGGCGTACTGCACTTTCATCTCGCTGGGGCTGAGGGCCGCTTCCAAATGCGTGCTCAAGCCGTAACCGAGAACGATCAGCCCCTTGGTGCAGTCGCCATCATCGAACGTGAGCAATCGACCGTGACGCCACGTTGGCGCACCGATGCGGTCACCGGTCTCCCAGAGACTGAAGCCGTACTCGGACGCTTCGAGGAGTACATCGATAGCGGACGAGCCTTCGGCGGTGCGGTGGTTCTACTCGCCGACGAACACGTCCAAGACGACGTGAGTCGCAAAGAGGCCGCACGTCAGCTGCTGACGACGATTCGACCGACCGATCTCTTGACGAGCTCCAACGATGGACGGTTCGTACTCTGTGCAGCGGGTATCGACAGCGAAGCGGCATCACTCGCGATGGCCGATCGCATCCTCGCCGCGCTGCAGTCTTCGTTGCTCAACGCCCGTATCGGATTGGTCCTCCCTGAGAACGATGCAGTGCCTGCAACCCTCCTTCGCGAAGCCGAAGCCGGCGCATATGCAAGCGAGTGGGGCTCCTACAGCTTCGCGCCTGAATAAGTTCCCAATGGCGTCGGCCCCGAAAGGCCGAACGCCACTGACAAAGGTTTCTACGACTCGGTGATCGTTACCGAGTTGATGATTACGTCTTCGTGTGGACGGTCACCGCGCGCGGTCGGCACATTCTGCATGGAATCGAGCACGTCCAAGCCCTCGGTGATCTGGCCAAACAACGAGTATTGCGGTGGCAGGCCAACGCCGCTCGCGCCGCTGACCAAAAAGAATTGACTGCCATTGGTGTTCGGTCCAGCATTGGCCATAGCGACCGACCCGACCTTGTAGGTGTTCGGTGCTGGCAGTTCGTCGGCAAACTTGTAGCCGGGGCCTCCCCTGCCGGTGCCCGTTGGGTCGCCGCCCTGGCACATGAAGCCGTTGATGATCCGGTGGAAGATGATGCCCTCGTAGTACTTGTAGCGGGCGAGCACGACGAAGTTATTGACCGTGTTCGGTGCGGCTGCGGCATCGAGGGCGATCGTCATCGAGCCTAGGCTGGTGTCAAGCACCGCGGTATAGGACTTCGCAGGGTCGATACACATCGGTGGCGGACCATCGAAGCTCGTCTGACGCTCAGCAGAACCGTCTACGGGGGGACAAGGTGTGGCCATGTGAGGAACCTCTTCTCGGGCGAACACGGACTGTTCGCATTTCGTCGCACCGTAGCCCAAACCGTGAGCAGAGTCGGGTCTCGACGGGTTGACATATTCCCCTAACCCCATCCACCCACGACACCATTGGCCCCCTTAGGTTGGCGCGCATGGGTCCCGATCCGCAACTGAGCACAATCCTGTCGCAGCGCCTCGGTACCCGTGTGCCATCAGCGCCACCTACGGTCCAAGAGTGTCCACGCTGTGAGGTGACGTGGCGAGGCTATGTCGGCGCGCCCTGTTGGTCTTGCGGTCGAACAGGAGTCATCGCAAACCCTGACCGCCGAGTCCTCGACTAGCACTATCAGGCGCGGCGGGCACCCCGGCGCCAGCCGCGCTTCTTCTCCACAAGCAACTCTCCTGGAATGGCTCGCACAGCCTCAGCGAATTCGCTCGCGCTCTGATACCGGTCGCCCGGATTCTTCTCGATCGAACGCAGCACGATCTCATCGAACTCCATCGGTAGCGACTTGTTGATCGAACTCGGGGGCGATGCTTGCTGCTCGGCATGCAGACGAAGCAAGTCCATACGTTCCCCATAGAACGGCAACTTGCCGGTGATCAATCGGAACATGGTGATCCCGAGTGCGTACACATCGGCCCGCCCGTCGATCGGCCCTTCGGCGTGCACCTGCTCGGGCGAAGCCGTCATGGGGGTGCCATAGAGTCGGCCGGGTTCAGCATCGGGATCCTCGGCGTCTTGCGCCAGCCCAAAGTCGAACAGCACCGGCTTGTCATCACGCAACAAAATGTTCGATGGCTTGAGGTCGCGGTGGACGACTCCGCGTTCGTGGCATGCCTGAGCAGCGTCCGCGGCCTCAGCAATGAGTCGCGTTGCTCGCTCGAGCGGCAGCGCCTTGCCAACAGTTTGCTCCGCGTCCAGGGTCGGCCCGTCAATCCACTCCATTTCGATGAACAAAACGTCCGCGATCGTCCCCATCTTGTGCATCGAGATAACCCCCGGGTGATCGATGCGTGAAACGGCGTTGAACTCCCGTGGAACGGCGCGACGAAAGTCGGCATTACCCATGGCGAACGTGGAGAGTACTTTGACGGCGACATCCACTTCGTCAGATCGGCGCCCGACGTAAACCGTCGCCGACGCGCCCTTCCCCAACACATCGCGAATCATGTACGGCCCGAAGTGTCGACCGACGGCGATTGAGGAAACCACGCCTAACTGTCTAGTCGCTCAAATCGAAAGGAGCGCCTCGACAACGAGACGACGGATCTCGATATGTCCCTCCGCGTTGGGGTGTAGGCAATCGAGTCCCGAAATGAGATCTCGCTGTGGACCGCCTGTGCTGGCACAGTTCGCCCCGCCTCCGCCGGTGAACTGATCGACCAGCCCCTGCAGTGGTCCGAGGCCATCGCGCAACACGTCGGGACCGGTCGCGTTTCCGGCCTCCCACACGTCGTCTTCGCCATCGAGGCGGACGAGAGAGACCCGACCCTCGGGGTACGCGCCAGCCACATCGATGATCGTTGCGTTGAGCGATTCGATGGCCGACGCGAAGGCTTCAGCGAAGCAGGTCGCCGCACATCCGTCGACGCCGTTGGGTACAGCCGCGGTGGGATCGTAATAGCTGGTGAGCGCAATGTGGGCGTCGGTTGCCGTGACGAGTTGTCTGAGGATCGTGTCAAGGTTCTCCCGGAATGTGGCTTGTGCAAGCTCCGCGTTCGGACCAGGGGTCAGGATCTCCGCAGTCCTAGCAGGATCGAATATGCCCACATCGGCTGCACCTACGGTGAGCGTGACGATGGTTGGGTTAAGGTCGACCGCCCATTGGACTTGGGAGCGCTCCTCATCATCGCTGACAGCGCCGCCGGGATCGGTTGCGTCGACCGGGGTGTTCAATAGCGCCTCGGCGGTCGCGCCGGCACAAGCGACCAGCAGAACATCACCATCGGCTTCAAGTGCCCCGACCTCACTGAGTTCGCCATGGGTTTGCAACCCATAGGCGTCCTCTTCACTTCGAAAGCATTCATCGGAGCCCAAGAAGTCGCTTCGATCACGTCCGAAGCCCGCAGCGATGGAGTCACCCATCGCCAAAAGGAGATCGATCGAGCGCGTGTTGCGTGCGACGAGAAGGACCTCCGTTGAGGTTGTCGCTCCATCTGGGTCGGTACCGGCGACTTCCACGGTCCACTCGCCGGGCTCGACCGGTTCCCATTCGAAGCCCGTCACACGACCCCGGGCATTGAGCGTTGGCGAGAACCCGAGTGGCCCGTCCGAGACGGTGACCACGACATCATCGCCGTCCGGGTCAAAACCGAGGATCGGCTCGGTGAGCTGCTGGCCGATCTCTGCTCGACCCACGGTCGCAACTCGAATCTCGGGCGGACGATTCGGAACCGCGGTCGTCGAGGAGGTGCTGCTTGTGGTCGCAGCCGACACATCCCCGGCGTTCGCACCAGTTTCGTCAGCGACTGATTCATCGCTGCACCCAGCAAGAACCAACATCGACAAAAACAGCGCACCGCACAGTCGGCGAAGTTTGCGCGCTGCGACGCGACCACCACGGTTCGGCGCGCACGTTTCGAACATGGGGCTGACGCTACCGGACCCAAATGGGTTCGCGGAAATGGCCTTTAAGTTCACACAGACCATGGCAAAGCGATTGCACCCAATAGGGTAAAGCCATGCTGTTCAGGCTCACGGCGAAGAACATCCTGCAACGGCCGCTGCGGTACTTGTTAACGAGTTTCGCGATCGTGTTCAGCGTTGCCGCGGTGTCAGCGGTATTCATCTTTACCGGCGGGTTGCGGACCACCTTTGACGAGCTCGCGACCAATATCGAGTCGGGTTACGACATCTCGGTCCAGCCAAACGTCAGTTTCGGTGACGGCTTCTTGATTCCAACGGTGCCCCTTGAGGTGGCTCAACTGCTTGAGAGCGTCGAGGGAGTCGGTGAGCTGTCTCCTCGAGTCGTAGGTTTCGGCGTCGTTGCTGTCGATGGCGACGGCGACCTCACCATCGCCGCGGGCGGACCGAACCTGGGCGCTGCGTGGGGTGATGACTCCGGTAGCGCATCGCGTTACTTCGTACAGTCAGGGAGCCGACCGGCCGGTCCGGACGAATTCGCACTGGATATCGACTCGTTCGCAGAGGGCAACTACGAACTCGGCGAGCAGTACGTTCTGCAAATCCCGAACACCTCAACCGAAGGGCGCACCTTCGAACTGACCGGAACATTCACCTTTGGCTCCGCTGACCGCAATGCCATCGTCGGAGCACGAATCGTCGCGCTCGATACCGACTCAGCCGTAGAACTAATTAACGGTGGCGAAGGCTTCAGCGACATCACGCTACTCATCGAGGAGGGCGCTGACATCGAGGAGGTGCGGGGGCGGATCGAGCCGCTGCTCGACGACACGCTGGTCGCACTGACTCAAGAAGAAGTGATCGAGCGGACCCAGGGCGATTTCGGACAGATCCTGACGATCTTCCAAACGGTTCTGCTGGTGTTCGCAATCATTATCGCTGCCGTCAGCGCGTTCCTCATATTCAACGTTTTCTCGATCACGCTCGGCCAGCGCATTCGGGAACTCGGGCTGCTTCGAGCGATCGGAGCACTGGGGTCACAGGTCACCCAGCTAATGATCGGCGAGGCGCTCCTCCTGGGAGTTTTCTCAACGCTCCTCGGTTTTCCTGCAGGCTTGGGCTTGGCCTGGCTTCTTCGCGCGGCATTGTCGGCACTCGGATTTCCAGACAACACCGGCCTCCCTATAACCGAACTCGCAATTGGCGCAGCGTTGTTCGTCGGCATCGTAGTGACGTTGCTCGCGGCGATCGTGCCCGCCGTGCAAGCTCGACGCGTCCCTCCGATTGCTGCGCTTCGCGACGGCGCCCTGCTCAATATCGCCCACATAACGCGCCCTGGCCTTGCCATCATTCCCCTTTTGGGAACGCTCCTTTTGACTCTATTTGGCCTTCGCGCCACAGGCTGGGTGCCGCGGTTCTTCCTCCCGCTGGTAGCGGCGTTCCTGTTGTGGTTTGGCCTTTCGCTCATCAACCGCAGCCTGGCGAAGTTCGGGGTCTTCATACTGGGCGTGTTCTTGCTCGGCGCTGCGTACATCATCGACACTGCCCTGGGAGAAACGTTCGCGCTCATTGGCGCCGGCACCGTCCTCACGATCATCGGAACCATTCTCCTCATGCCGTTCGTCGCCGTTGTATTGACCTCGGTTCTTGGACGTATCCCGACCGCAATG
>CAYUKM010000088.1:0-12304 GCA_964445255.1 uncultured Acidimicrobiales bacterium | reverse complement strand
CACCCGAAACCGGAGACGGAACTTCCGAATCAACCTTGTCGGTCGACACCTCATACAGCGCCTCGTCCTCGGCAACGGTGTCACCCACTTGTTTAAACCAGCGCGTAATCGTTCCTTCGGTGACCGATTCACCGAGCATGGGAAGCGTGATATCGCTCATTGGGTAGTTCTCCTGGTTGGTATGAAGGTTTCGAAATGGGTGAGTACGTTCTAGCCGTGAAGTCCACGGCCTGTCATGGCCATGACCGTTTCACCGTAGAGCTCACTCATTGTTGGATGTGGCTGGATGAAGGCGGCGATGTCATCCACCGTTGCCTCCCAGTTGATGGCAATGTAACCCTGGCCAAGTTGTTCGGTGACCCATGGGCCGACCATGTGAACACCGAGAACGCGTCCGGCGCGGCCGTCTGCGTTCTTCTCTGCGATGACCTTGACCAGACCGTCGGTCTCTCCAACGATCATGGCGCGGCCGTTGCCGGTGAACTTGTGGGTTGAGGTCACGACGTCGTAACCCGCTTCCTTGGCCGATTCTTCAGTGTGACCGGCAAAAGCCACTTCGGGGTGGCTGTAGATGGCCCATGGCACGTTGAGGTAGTCGACGGGTTTCGGGTCTTCACCGAGAATGTCACGAATGGCAACCATGCCTTCGGCGAAGCCGACGTGTGCGAGCTGTGCGGTGGGGATGAGATCGCCGACCGCCCACACCTTGGGTGCGGCGGTGCGGCAGTTCTCGTCGACGGAGACGAAGCCCCGCTCATCGACGGGTATACCTACGGCCTCTAGGCCGAGCAGGTCGGCAAATGGGCGACGTCCAATCGACAGCACGATCATGTCGACGTCGATCGTCTCATCATCGCCGAAGGTGACCTGCTTCGCTCCGCCGACGTCGGCATGGCCCTTGACCATGACTCCGGTGCGGATATCGACGCCTCGTTTCTTCAACGATCGCTCGACGACGCGAGCAGCGTCGGGGTCAACGCCGGGGATGATCTTGGGCATGGCTTCGAGGACTGTCACCGCGGTACCTAGGTCAGCCATCATCGAGGCGAACTCGATTCCGATCGCGCCGCCGCCGATGATCGCAGCGCGCTTTGGAAGTTCGGTAATGGAGAGCAGCTCGTCAGAGGTGACGATCGACGTGCCGTCCACATCGAAGCCCGGAATCGTTCGCGGAACCGAACCAGCGGCGAGCACCAGGTTGTCTCCCGAAATCTGCAATGTTCCCGACTCACCACCAGACACGTTGACGACTTTCTTGTCGCCGTTAGAGAACACCGAACCTATTCCGTCGAACACCGTCACTTTGCGATGCTTGAGTAGACCGGTGAGACCCTTGACCAGGTTGTCGATCACGCCCTGCTTGCGCACCTGCGTAACCGAGAAGTCGATCGACGGCGGCGATGCGTTAACGCCGAAGTCAGCGGCGTGCTGAACGGTCCGATAGACCGTCGCGGTCTCCAGGAGTTCCTTTGCAGGAATGCACCCAACGTGCAGACAGGTACCACCCAATTTCGACTTCTCGACCAAGGCAATGTTGAGCCCTGCGGCCGCACCATAAAGCGCTGCGGCGTATCCGGCGGGACCACCGCCGACGACCACAACATCAAAGTGGTTAGACATCTGTGTTTTCTCCTGGGGTTTTGACCGGTTCGACTTTAACCAACTTGCCGACTAGCCAGTACAAGTTGCACAGCAAATGCGACAAGAATCACCACTCCAAGGAGCAGGCTCACGAGGATCAGCTTTCGCGTGCTCATCGAGAACTCTCCCGGGCCGAGTCCGACAGCGGAGACCTTCCGTTGCTGTGACAACGCTAGTTGTTGCCAGCCAGCGCGCGGTACGTTTGCGCGAGCTGTTTAGGACTACTTCCGACTACTCCCGAGGCGAGGTCGGAAACCTGTATATGAACGTGACACACTGGACCGGTCACTGTATGTGATCACGACTCCTGGCGATGACTGAATCAACCACCGAAACCACATTTCCTGAACAGCCAACACCACTCTCTGACAGAGCTGTCGGAGCGGTGGTTGCGTTGCTGCGAGTAGTGGAACTCTACGACCCCGCTGTCGCGCATCGGGCGGCTCTTCGAGCGATGATTGCGAGCTACGTCGCGGACCGCATTGAGACCTCGATCGATCCCACCCTCCTCATCGCAACCGCAGCACTCGGCGATGTCGATCTCACTGTCACCCGTCCTGTGGACCCCGAAGCGTCGATCCAATCGTCTCGGGCCCTACTTGCCAAATCTGCCATCGAACGACTCCCTGGCTTGAGTGACGTCGCAATCGCCCTCGCAGCACAACACGCGTGGTGGGACGGCAACGGCGTCCCGCCGGGCCTCGCGGGCGACGACATTCCACTGCCCGCACGAGTGCTGCTTGCCGCCGACGCGCTCATCGCCAATCCCGCCGCAGGGTTTCTCCCGAGCTGGGAGCATGCCCGTCAGCGGGTGTCCACCGCAGCCGGCGTGGCCCTCGATCCCACCATCGCCCAAGTGATTATCGATCTCCCACTGGAAAGCATCGAAGCACCCGTAATCCCGTCGTCCATCGTCGAAGAGCTCCTCGACCGGCAGCGCTCCAATTCGACTCCCGCTGCAAACGTCGAAGCATCGACGATCACGAGCGCGATCGCCTCGGCCGGCGATACCCACGATGTCTTGGCGCTGTTCGCCCGAACCGCCCAGTCCGCCGTCGACGCCCGTGAGGTCGACGTCTTAGCCAGCACGGGGGCCGGCTTCTCCGGCGAGGCCCAGGCGCGAGCCACGCGGGGAGACGAATCGTTAGAGTCGAACCCACCCGTCCTCGACTTCGCCTTGGAGTCGGAGTTGCGAGCTGGCGTTTCGCTAGAGACGTCATCTCAGGGTGACGATCACATCGACACGATCATGGCCCCCATCTTTGCCAACGAGCAGTGCTGGGGCGTGTTGGTCGCTCGCCGCAAACCGACCGAACCAGCGTTCACCGCGTCGGATCTCAGCGCACTACGCCACATCGCGTCAGAGACCGGGCCTGCGCTCGCAAGCACGAGCCATTGGGCAGAAATGCAGCGTATGGCCCTTTGCGACCAGCTCACGGGACTTGCCAACCGCCACGAGCTCTATCGCGTTCTCGATACCATCTTTGAGCGTCCGGCCATCGATCGTCTCGACACCGCGCTGATCATGTGCGACGTCGATGGCCTCAAAATCATCAACGACACGTTGGGCCACCAAGAGGGCGACCGTCTCCTCATGGATGCTGCGCTCTCCCTCCGAGGCGCCGTACGCGACCCGGAGCGAACCCTCGTGTGCCGGATCGGTGGCGACGAGTTTTGTGTGGTGATCGATGGCGGGGCGCTGCTTACCGCGTACCAAGTCTCGGACACGATCGAGCGACTCTTCGCACGCTCGGGAGGCAGCGAGCAACTCCGTTCGATCTCGTGTGGGATTGCCTTCGCAACCGAAGACATCACCAGTCGAAGCGCTCTACTACGAGCGGCCGACGAGAACCAGTACGAAACGAAGCGGGCTAGAAAGGCGCTCCGCTCTGAGCAGCCAGAAGTTGCCGTAGACACCGGACGCCAGGCCGTGGATCGACGAGCGATACGAGACTGACGGTGCCGGACGGCGGGTTAGGCGAAGTGCGATTCGAGAAGTTCGAGGTGCTCGGGCTGTCCGCCGTGACGGAGTCGGTAGCAAGGGGTGACGTCTGCGAAAGCGAGCATGAGCGAGGCTCCGGCAGCGCCGACCTTTGCAAAGTCGAAGGAGTTCTCGAGTAAGGCATCGAGGGCTTCGTGTCGGGATAGCTGTTCGAGGGCAACGGCCGCGTTTCGCTCATAGGTGGGAAACACGAACGCCACTGGCTTGCCTG
Source organism: uncultured Acidimicrobiales bacterium (assembly GCA_964445255.1). Classification (GTDB taxonomy): domain Bacteria; phylum Actinomycetota; class Acidimicrobiia; order Acidimicrobiales; family SHLQ01; genus SHLQ01. Next base: position 8,450 of record CAYUKM010000088.1, on the reverse strand, counting down.
GAGTCCCTAATCGACCTGGCCCGATCCGTTTCGGATCGACGTGCCACGTCGGCCAGCTGTCCTGGCTCGGCGTCGCCAGCTCCGCGAACAGCGACTTTCCCCCCGGGTCGACACACACCGACTTCGGGAACGAGAGCACCTGTCTGCTCACCACATCAACCGCGACCGCCTCATCGGTCAAATAGCCATGACCGCGGGCAACGAGTTGGGTAACAAGCGTCGACTTTCCCGCGTTTGAATGGCCAGGGAACACGACGACGCCAGCGGGAAGCTCCACCGCACCGGCGTGCCATCCCACCGATTCGACCAAGGCATCGATCGGTGCAGCATTGATCTCGGCCAACACCGCTGCTCGAACAGCGGGGACCGTCAATACCTCCGCCACCCGTTCACCATTGCGATAAAGGACCCAACGAGGTGGGTGGAGTTGGTCCTCGACCATGTCGATCCGAAGGGTGATTTGCGACGCAAGAACCTTTGCGGCGGGTGTACTGCAACGAACGAGCGGAGCGAGCACAGCCTCCAAATCATCGAACAAGTCCTTAACCACGGACTCGGCTAACCGGGCCGCGGCTTCGACGGTCACAGTCGATTCCAATGCTTGGAACGGCCCAATCCGGCGGCTGAACCGGCCACAACCCCCGATTCGCTTAGATCCAGTGGCGGGCGCCTCGACCATCGACGAAGACCCGAGGTCGACGTCGAGAAGGTCAGCGAAACTCGGAAGCGCGTCGACGACGTCGGCACGCACAACTTTCTCGTCGGCAGCGAACCGTTCCGTAATCGTCCCGACGAGCTCGTCGAAGGTGGTGCCTTCGTCGATAGCGTTCCAAATAGCGGCGGCAGAACCATTCAAGAGGTGGACCTGACGGCCCGATGCGCCGAGCAGAGTCAAGGTGCCGTCGAGCACTCGCCCCGAAACGTCACGACGTCGCGCTAGCGCGACCAGTTCGGCATCCGGGTGAAAGGTGGTCATGAGACAGCGTCTCGTTGACGACGACTGTCTATGGCAATCCCGAACGCGATCAACAAGAGAACGAAGGGGATTACCTGGGCGCGCTGGCGACTGAGGATGCCGAAGTTGCCGACGGCCGAGAACAAGAAGATGAACACCGCCGCGTAGGTCGCAGCGAACAACATCTGGCCGCGCTGCAATACTCCCCCGAGATGCAAGGCCAAACCTGGCAATGCACGAAAGAGCAACAAGGCCAGGCCAAGACCCTCGATTGCGCTCAGTAGCGCGACGGGGCTGTTGGCCTCCCAAGGGAAAGGACGGAACAACACGGTGACGACCGCCCATGGGTAGTCCCGCACACCTTCTACACGCGCGGCCACAAACTGCGCGTTGTCTTGCGAGGTTCGGTCTTCGGTGAAGTCGAGCGCAGCGTTGAGGTCAGCAATTCCGTCGAGGGCCTCGAGACCGAATAGTGCAGCAGACGCACTTGCTGCCCACATCGATCCGACAACCACGAGCGTCAACACCGTCAAGTGCGACAGCAATCGACCCCGGGTGTGTGCGCGCCGAGCGAACAAGCCAAGGAGCACGCTCACGAGGATCATCATGGCCACGTGGGGGCGCACCATCCCGATCGCGAAGACACCAAATAGCACGTGAGGAACACCGCTCCACGACCGGTCATAGAGCCGAGACGCGCCGAGCACGACAAATCCTGTGCCGAGGAGGACCGGGCTCTCCTTACCGATCGAGGACGGCCAGAAGGCCAGCGTTGGTGAGAACATCGTCAGGATCGCCAAGAGCCGGAACTGACGAGGTGTGAGCGCGCGACGGACACCGATCAGGAACGCAACCTGACCAATGATTGCAAACAAAACAAAGATGACAAAGGTTGCGAGATAGTTGGACCCGGTGAACACATTCACGATCCCGGAGAGGTAGCGGACCGCACCGGTACCGGGAACACTTCGGCCGGTCTCGACCGCGAAGTTCAGGCGTCGGAGCGACACGGCGATCTGCTCACCGGTGCTCTGGTAGATCGGAGCGTCAGCCCCACCCATCAGGCGAGGCACGGCTGCGAGCAAACGGACACCCAACCCAGCGAAAACGAGCGATCCAAGCCATTCGCCATGAGGACCGCTGACCCACCGTCGGATCGCAAAGTAGACCAGAACCCCGGCGATAGGAACGAGGTACAGCCCGGCCAAAGTGTCTTCGCGATCGGTCAACCCCAAAAACCCGAACCCGATCGCCGAACCCAAGACGCCTAGAGTTCCGATCGTCAAGAACAGTGACTTACCACCAGCCGATGGTGGTGCGGGCGCCGGATTCGGCGCAGCCTCAGGCACGATCGCGAGCCCTGAACCAATCGCATGGCGATCGCGTCGGCGCTCACTCGGTCGCGGAATCGCGCGTTGAGTTCCGTGTGACGTCACGACGAAGAGGCGACGGAATCTTCGGCTTTTTCGTCAACGAGGTCGATGTCGGCTTTCCCGCTCCCGAAGCGCTTGGCCGTCCCCGACTTCGAACGAGACTCGTCGTAATAACCGCCGTAGTAGTAGTAATAGTCGGTTGAGTTCCGTGCGTCGACATCGGTAATGACTACGCCGAGCACATGTGCCTTACGCCTTTCGAGAATCTCCGAAGCACGATCCGCGGCTTGCAACGTCGTCTTGCCAGCACGAGCAACCAGGATCACGTCATCGACGAGATCCAAGAGATCGACCGCATCATTGGTCGCCAACAGCGGCGCAGTATCGATGATGATCAGGTCGTATCGGGTCATCGCTTTCTTGATCACGGAACGTTGAGCGGCGATTACCTCGGTAGGCAGGGCGTCCTCGTTGTCGACCACATTGGAGATCAACTCAACCGCGGGGATCGGCGTTGAACTCAAAGACTGCGGGTCGTAGTCGGCCCCGGTTACCACGTGTAGTCGCGGTCGCCGAAAATCACAGTTGATCAAGAGAACCGACTCACCAGCTTCGGAGAGCATCGCACTCAGGTTCGCGACGGTGGTGGTCTTCCCCTCGGCAGGTCCGGGCGAGGTGACCAGAACGACTTGGCCACGCGCCTCACGCGCTCGGCGTGCGTAGCCGACAGTAGATGCGAGAGAGCGATACTGCTCGGCGAAGCGGCTACGGGGATTCTCCCGTGCATAGACCTCGTCGGTGGTCTTCGCCGTACGTGGCAGCGATGGCACTTCTGCGACTACCGGAAGGTCTAGCCATTCCTCCACCTGCCGCTTCGAGCGGACACGGTTGTCGATTCGGTTCAAGACGAGCGCGATCATCACGCCAGTCATAAGACCCAGCAGCGAACCGACAGCTAGTCGGGGAACGGTGCCGGTTGGGATACGTTCACTCACGACCCCCAAGGCGCCGAGGTCGCTTGCCGACTCCGGATCGTCGCGGAATAGCACCTCGATGTTCTGACCTGCTGTTGCACGATCGACCAGCTCGTTGAAGCGGGCTTCGCTAATTACTGACGCGGCGCCTGCGGCGGATTGCAGCGTCTCGATCGGCACGATTGGAATTCCATCGGACCGAGTGTCAAGCAAGGTTGCGTTGGCGATAATTCGGGCCGACTCGAACTGCTGCAGATCCTGCTGGAGCCGCTGAATGGTTACGTCGTCCTCAAGGATACGGGCAGCGTCTAGCGCCTGTTGTGTCTGGGCGATGTTGCCTTCCGCATCGACCACGCGACCTTCCGCGCTCGCGATGGCGTCATCGTAGAGTGTTTGGGCTTCTGCATTGAGGAACGCGAGGAACTCCTCGGCGTACAAATCGGCCAGCAGTTCGGCCTCACCAGGCGTCTCTGCGATGGCAACAAGGTCGAGGCTCTCGCTGTCGGAGCGAATCAGTACTCGAATTTGTGTACTCGCTTCAGTGAAGTTGACGCTCGCACCAGCCGCGACCGCTTCGGGTACTTCGCCGATGGTGATGCGCTTTGCGAGTGCGTTGAGGTTCCTCACCCCGAGAATCACTTGGGTTTCTGGCAGGTTGCTATCGAGCACCAAGACGTGGCGGGCCTCGTAGTGATCGACGGCGATAGGAGTGGTGTCGGACTCAACGGCAACAACGGCCGAGGCCCACCCGAGTGCACCTCCGATCACAGCCAAAACTGCGAGCAGACGCCACCTTCGAACCACCGAGCGAATCGGTGCGAGTGGATCCTCGGGACGGTTAAAGCGGGTACCCCTGGGCGCGAGAAGATCGTCTGCAGCGACAGGGACCAGAGCCCCATGTGGCGAGGACTCAACTCGCTCGACACCGCTTATTGATTCGTTCATTGCTCCTAAGACGCACAAGGCCGACCGGTTCGGCCCATTACGTTCTTGGCTCAATCGGCAGCGACGTCCAATTAGTGAGTCGAATGGGCAATGTGTGTGAGCCGTTTGCCCCAATATGGAGACGTGTCGCTCGAACCAGCCCAGCCGTTGCGAGTACTGCACCTCATCAAGGGCCTCGGCCCAGGAGGTGCGGAACGGCTGATTCTCAACCAGGTTGCTTCCAGCTCCTCCAATATCGAGTACTCCGTCGCCTACGCCGTTCCAGAAAAAGATCACCTAGTCGGGGCCATCACCAGCCACGACGTTGAGGTAACCCGGCTCCAATCGATCCGGCTCCCCTGGTCGGTCGATCAAGTGATCCGGGCACACAAACCCCATGTCGTCCACGCGCACTCGCCACTGCTGGCGGTTCACGCAAGACTGGCGAAGGCAAAACATCGTGGCAACTACCTGATGGTCACCACCGAGCACAACCGGTGGCCTCGCCATCATCGCCTCACCAGAATGGCGAACCGCCTCACCGCGTTTCTCGATGATGTTCGAATCGCGGTGTCCCACGATGTGCGCGACTCAATGACTCCCTCGGTCGCGGCCTCGACGCAAGTGATCGACCACGGCGTTCCACTGGGCGAAGTCGCCGAGAAACGAACCCAACGCGCGGAGAAACGAGTCGAACTCCTCCGTCCCGAACATCGAGACCTCACCGTTATCGGCATCGTGGCAAACTTTCGACCCGAGAAGGACTACAACACCTTTCTTGCCGCGGCCCGTACTGCACTTGACCGCTCCGACGACGTGGTCTTCCTCGTCGTCGGTCAGGGCCCCGGCCTACCGTCGTTTCACGACGCGACAAAGTCCCTCGACCGAATCTATGTCCTCGGGTATCGACCGGACGTGCACGCCGTTATGTCCGCCTTCGACGTGTTCACACTGAGCTCGCGCCATGAGGGCAAACCGGTATCGCTCATGGAAGCCTTCGCTCTTGGCCTACCGGCGGTAGCGACTCGCGCCGGGGGGATCCCGGAGGTGATCGTCGACGGCGAGAACGGGCTGCTGGTCGATGTCGGCGATGCAAAAGGCCTCGCCGACGCGTGGCTGCGATTGGTCCAAGATCAGGCGCTGCGAGCCACGCTCGGACGAACTGGCGCCGCAACGGCTTCGAAGTTCGACGCGTCGGTTGCGACCAAGTCGATCGAATCCCTGTACCGGTCGGAAGTTACGGCCAACAACGATCGATAGACCGACAGTGTGCGGTCGATCACCCGTTGTTGATCAAACTCGATCTGTGCTCGTACCACGCCTGCCTCACCGAGGCGGCGGCGCCCGAGATCATCATCGAGCAGTTGCCCGATCGACGCCGCGAGCTGTCGATGCGAGCCGGGCTCATACAACAGGCCGTTGTGTCCGTCTTGAACAACCTGACGGCAACCCCGGATATTGGTCGTGATCACCGGGACTCCCATGGCGCAGGCTTCCATCGCCGCCCGCGGGAATCCTTCACGTCTCGACGGTAGGACGAAGAGGTCAAACATCTGGAGCAGCGTTTCGACGTCGTCTCGAGAACCCAGAAAGTGAACGCCAAGCGATTCCATGTGGGCGATCTCGTCCTGATCGACGCCGTCGACTTTGCCGGGTTCGCGTGGCCCGACGATGACCACTTCGAATCGATCGCGTCCGGTGGCCCGAAGCACCTTGATCGCTTCGAAGAGGTCGCGATAGCCCTTTTCCCACACCAGTCTGCCAATCACACCGAGAACGGGAACGCCAGCAGCTATACCCAACTCACGACGTAGCCCATGTGCTCGCGCCCGACCTTGTGGGGTCGAGTGGAACCGATTGAGATCAATACCGTTGCCGAGGAGGTGCACCCGATCGTTTGGAACCCCAAGGCCAACGAGCGTCTCAACATCTTCGATGTTTTGTACAAGCTCTGCGTCGCTACACGTCGCAGCGATGCGCTCTGCGCCGTAGACGGCCAACCTTCGACGCCATCGATCGCTTCGTTGCGCATACAGCCCGTGAACCGTGTTCACCACGACGGGTACTCGCTGCGAGCGACCGAGAATCCGGCCCAGCACTCCGGGCTTGGGATTGTGGGTGTGCAAGATGTCCGGTGCGACCGACGCGACGACCGACCGAAGTTCACGGGCTGCCCGAACGTCCGCGGCGAGATCTACCGACCGATCGAAGGCATGGATCGGCACGTGCGAAATCCCCTCGGCGATGAGATCGTCAGCAAAGGGCCCAGGTGCCGAGGCCGTAACCACGTCAAAGCCAGCGCTAGCGAACGCCTGCAGCTGCGGCTTGAGCAACCAACCCAAGCTCATCGCCGTCGTCGTGACGTGGAGAACACGGGGCCGCCTACCTAGCCCGCCTACGGTCATCGACTGGCCCGCCGGTACCGGTATCGGTTGACCAGGCGACGTAGATCGTCCTCTCCGCGCATGCCGCCCACCAACTTCCGGTGGAACCCCTCCCAGCCATCGGCGACCTGAATCGGGGAACGGTACAGACGATGTGGATCGACTCGGCCCGGCTGGTTCGGGCGGGTTCCCGCGACAGCAGCGGTGACGTAGCGGCGTTTGACCTCGACTTCTGCAAGACCGCCTGCGCGAACTGCCTTGGGATAGGCAAAGTGCTGCGGTGTCGTCCCGATCTCGTCTTCGATGCGAGCATTCGACCGGTCGAGTTCCTCTCGTACGACGGCTAGCGAACAGCGATCGAGCAGGCGGTGTGTGTGGGTGTGGGCGCCGACGGTTACCAAGCCCGTAGCGGCGGCATCGCGGAGGCCAGCCCAAGACAACGGCTTTCCGTTCGCGGGAAAATCCTTGTTTGAGTCGATGTAGTCGGTGGCCACATACACCGTGGCGGGCAACGAAAATTCCAGGAGCAGCGGTACGACCTCATCGAGAAAATCAGCAGTGCCGTCGTCGAAGGTAAGCACGACCCGAGGCTCCGGCGCCGATTCCTGGCCTTGGAAGTCCTCTACCAATTCGTCGAGTGTTCGAACCGGATAGGTCGCACGAATGTGGGCGATCTGGCGGCGGAACATGCGCGGATCGAGATCAACGGGACTGGTGGTCCGGCCTCCGACGCGGTGGTATCCCAAAATGACTGTCCCCGAACGGGTCGGGGTCACATCATCGATCGCGAACGCCAGTTTCTTGGCCAAAGCTCGCGACGGCGTTTTTGGTGATTCGGAGGTCGATGCAGTCATCTTTGGCCAATCGGCGCCGAAGAGAAGGACATGAGTCGATCGGACTATGAAAATCCATCGCCATCTCGCGTGCAGGAATCGTCTGAAATGGACGGGATCGAGATCCGAGTCGCGCGGCTCGAGGATTTCGACGACATCCTCGACGTGTGCTCGGTGTCGCTCGGATGGACCAATCCTGCGTTTGATAGGGCCCTGTTTCGCTGGAAACACGAGACGAACCCTTTTGGCCGATCGCTGATTATGGTCGCCGTCTCGAACGGGCGAGTCGTTGCGGTTCGCCCCTTTATGCGCTGGCGTTTCCGGCGAGGAGCGGAGATTCGAACCGCCGCGCGTGCCGTCGACACCGCTACCCATCCCGATGCCCGGGGCAAAGGACTGTTCCGGACGCTGACCGAAACCGGTATTGAAGTACTTCGGGACGAGTCGGTCGACTTCATCTTCAACACCCCAAACGACCAGAGCCGCCCTGGGTACCTGAAGATGGGGTGGGCTGAGGCAGGCCAAGTACCGATCGGTTTTCGACCGCGGAGCCTCACCTCCTTGCCCAATCTCCGCGGCGCGAGAGTCGCAGCCGGCAAGGTGTCACTCCCGATGGACCTCGGACTAACCGTCAAGGAGGGCTTGGCGAACGCGTCTACGCCCGACCTCCTCTTCACCGATCGTTGGGTAACCGATCACGATCTGTCCACGCTTCGATGGCGGTTCGGCGAGGGACCGGTCACCTACCGTTGGCTCCCGGGCCCGTCCGGCAGCGGCGTCATTGCTCGAATCCGCCCTCGCGGGACTGCGAAGGAACTGTTGGTGGCCGCCACCGTCGGCTCGGCTGCTTCAACCCCCCGAGCAGCGGTCATTCGCATCGCGCTGGAGCGGACCGGCGCCGACTACTGCTTGAGCCCCTCCGGGTACCCCATGACCGTACCTATCCCCCAACTCGGACCGCGATTGACGGTCCGAAAGGTCACCACCAAACCTCAGCCCGAAAATCA
>CAYUKM010000087.1:0-12352 GCA_964445255.1 uncultured Acidimicrobiales bacterium | reverse complement strand
GCGATATTCTCCGCTTGGCCGAGTCGCCTATAGCGGTAGCAGAACTTTCTGCCCATCTTCGACTTCCCATCGGTGCCATTCGTGTACTTGTGGGCGACCTCAGTGTCGAAGGACACGTGCAAACCAAGGCGATGACGGTCAAGGCAGATACCGCTCTTCTGGAAAGGGTTCGCGATGGTCTCCGTAGACTCTAGTTTCGACGCACCGAGCGAGAGCGACTCGGAATCAGTACCGCTCCCAGTAAAGATCGTGGTCGCTGGTGGCTACGCCGTCGGCAAGACGACGTTTGTTTCCTCGATCAGTGAAATCGATCCTCTCACTACAGAAGCCGCACTGACCACAGTGTCCGCGGATGTTGATGATGAAGGTGACGCCGGCGAAACCAAGACCTCCACGACCGTAGCTATGGACTTCGGTCGAGTTGGCTTGGGGCAAGACCTTGTCTTGTACATTTTCGGCACGCCAGGCCAGGATCGCTTCCGCTTCATGTGGGATGAGATGACCCGTGGTGCTATCGGTGCTGTGGTCTTGTTGGACACCCGCCGATTCGAAGATTCCTTCGGCGCCGTCGAGTACTTCGAGAAGGCCCAGGTTCCATTCGTGGTTGCGATCAACGCCTTCCACGGCGACTTGCATCACTCACCCGATGCGGTGCGCGAGGCGCTCGATCTACCTGTCGATATCCCTGTTGTGGCTACCGACGCTCGTGATCGCGAGCGCACTAAGGAAACGCTGCTCGTTCTCGTCGAGCACGCACTTCTCCGTTCACAGTCGTAGTCGCCGAACAGGCACTCAATCGTTGGGGATCTCGTCGGCAGCAATGTCGGCGAGATCTCCGCGTTCAATGCGATTGAGGAGGGGGCGAATCTTCCAGAAGTAGTAGGCCGCTGCCGGCACGCCCGCAGGGATGATTCCGGCTCCGAGGAGCAGCCCCGCGAGCCAGATGATCTGCGTTCGTCCCGACATGATCCAGGCCCATTGCGGGGTTCGTGCTGCATGGAGAAACGCCAAGACCACAAACACGACGGGTAGGGCCGCGACGGCGATAAAGAACGCCGTTGTCCAGAACTCTCTAAGACCCTCCACGACCGTCAACGGTACTAGGATGACGCGTCATGGAAGCGGCTACGCCTTCAACATGCCCACGTTGTTCACAATTGCTGGGGGACGCCGAATATTACGGCGTTTGCTCCACATGTGCGGACCAATTGCGGTCTACCTATGACGGCGCTGCGCGTGACGACGTTGAGACCGCGGACTACGAGCCGAAGATGAACACGACTCCGAACGCGGTGGCGTTCAAGGAAGTGCCTTAGTTGGCGGCCCATTGGCCGCGTTCGATGAGGACATCGCGCAGCACCGTAGGACGATCGGTCATGATGCCGTTGACACCCATATCGAGCAGCTCGTGCATACGGCTCGCGTCGTCGACAGTCCACACGTGAACCGGGCTACCGGTCGGTCTCGCCGCAGCGACGATCTTGGTAAAGGGCATGGGCAACGGTCCGAGATTGTCGGGTAGTTGGAGGGGGCGGCTACTCCCCGTATTTGACCCAGCACCGAACTTGCCCTTGGCGAGCGTCACAACCGTGTCGAAGGGCCCTTGGCTAACACATCCGGAGTCGCCCAACCGGTCGCGCACCTTGGCGAGGCGCTGGTCGAAGAACGAGGCGACGCATACCCGGTCAAGAGCATCGGCGGCAACGATCACATCGAGGAGTGGATCGACGACCGCTGCGGTCTTTGCGTCGATATTGAATCGCGTATCGGGGAAGTCCCGTAGAAGTTGCTCGATTGAGGCGAGCCGGCCGCCACCTTGTCGCGGATGGATCACCAATTCAGATAGCTCATCCCAAGTCAGTTCTTCTACAGCCCCTTCGCGATCGGTAACCCGGTCGATCCGGGGGTCGTGGAAGGCGACCGGAATGCCATCAGCGCTTAGCTGGGCATCGGTCTCGAGGTACCGGTAACCGAGATTTACGGCGTGTTGGAAGGCCTCAACGGTGTTTTCTGGTGCTTCGGCGGCTCCACCACGGTGGGCGAAGGCAATCGGCGTTTCAGAATCCAAGTAGGGATGCAGTGACACCCAACAAGAGTAGCTGCATCGTTTTGGCCGCCCGCCTCGCAAGGTGAACACTTTCCTACATAACACCGCCCCTCGCGCTGCACTGAGTAGCCTTAATATCCTATGCGTAGGACAAAAATCGTAGCCAGTCTTGGCCCAGCCACCGACGACACCGAAACTCTCCGCGGAATTATTCGCGCCGGGGTTGATGTGGCGCGGATCAACCTTTCCCATGGGTCGATCGATGAAGGAATGGCACGCTATGACGCCGTCCGCTCGATCGCGGCGCAAGAGGGCCGCAAAGTCGGAATTCTTGCCGACCTTCCCGGGCCGAAGGTCCGTGTTGCCAAGTTCGCTCAAGAGTCGGAATTTGCTATCGGCGACAAGGTCCGCGTGGTTGCCGGTAACACCTCTTCGGGTCGAGAAGTTATCGAAGTCGACTACCCGGACACGGTTTCGAGTTTCGTGGCTGGTGATCGAGTGGTGATCGGTGACGGTCGACTCATTCTGGAGGTCGCGTCGATCTCGGGTGAAGAGCTCCTGACCGAGGTAGTGCACGCTGGCAAGTTGACCGGTCAGCCCGGAGTGCATATCCCCGCAGACAAGCTCACCATGCCAACACCAACGCCCTACGATCTCAAGATTGCCGACGCCTTTGTTGATGCAGGTGTCGACATGCTTGCCGTCAGTTTCGTTCGTTCGGCACACGACATGCGCCGTGTTGGAACCGAGCCTCATCCTCGGGGACCGTTGCTGGTTGCGAAGATCGAAACTCGTTCGGCGATTGCAAACCTCGACGGAATCATCGAAGCATCGGGCGCGATCATGGTCGCCCGTGGCGATCTGGGCAACGAGTTGCCAATTGAAGACCTGCCGATCGCTCAAAAGAAGATCATCGAGCGCTGTATCGTCGGCGGAAAGCCTGTTATCACAGCCACGCAGATGCTGGAGACGATGATCACTGCACCTGCGCCGACGCGAGCTGAAACGAATGACGTCGCAAACGCCGTATGGGATGGCACGAGTGCCGTCATGCTGTCGGGCGAGACCGCCGTCGGTGTCGATCCGGTCAACGTCGTGCGGACCATGGGACGCATTGCCCGCAAGGCTGACGAAGTGTTCGACCACGAGTCGTGGGCCAACAACGTGTCCGAACGTCGAATGACCGAGTGTGGTTCAGGCCGTGAAGTCACCGATGCGATGACCTTCGCTGCTTGGCGTGCGGTTCGCGAGATCGACGTTGCGGCGATTGTGTGTCTGTCCGGCACCGGATTCACCGTGCGACAGATGGCCCGTTTCCGTCCTGAGCGTCCGATCATCGGTGCTAGCACCGACCCTGCGACCATCCAGCAGCTCACGCTGAGCTGGGGAACTATTCCGCTGACGCTAACGAGTGGCGGATCCTCCGTCGAGATGGTGAACGAGGCGCTTCGAGTGGCCACGGCTGACGGGTTGATTCGTTCTGGACAGCAAGTCGCGATCCTTAGCGGCGAGGGGATCGGTGCCAAGGTGACGAACAACCTGCAGATCGTCACGGTGCCGTGAGTACCCATAGCGTGACGTTCGGGGGCAGTGGCATCCCCGAGACCATCCTTCCGGCGGAGAATGAGGTCGTGGTCGCCGAGCTGGCGGCCATGGAGGCGCTCGCCGAAGGAGAGCAACTCGCCGCTGCTGCCACGGTTGCTGCTGCTAACCCGCGATCGTTGGCAGCATGGGCTGCGCTCGGCGCACGCGGACGCGACACCATCGAGTCCTACGCCTACTACCGCATCGGTTACCACCGTGGCCTTGATGCCCTACGCCAGAACGGATGGCGGGGGAGCGGCTACGTACGCTGGGAACACGAGACCAACCGCCCGTTCTTGCGTTGTCTCGCCGGTTTGCATGCGAGCGCTGAGGCGATCGGTGAAGCCGACGAGGTTGAGCGAATCGACTTGTTCCTCCGACAACTCGAGCCGTCCTGGAGCGAGCTGGCCTCGTCGGTCCTCGATAACTGACGTGCGGGCGAGCGGCGCGGTGCTCGCTGGAGGTCAGAGCCGGCGCATGGGGACCGACAAGGCGTTGCTCAAAATCGGCTCTGTCACCATGCTCGACCGAACCGTGGCAACGCTACGGGAGGTCGTTGACCCGGTGTACGTGGTCGGTGGAGGCCACGATGCAGCGGGAGCGCATTACATAGAGGATCTCTTTCCGGGTGAGGGGCCGGTCGGTGCAGTTATCAGCGCGCTTGGTGAGAGCGATTCTGACGTATTGGTCGTGACGAGCTGCGACTTGCCAGCACTTCGGAGTGAGACACTACGCGTGCTTGTTGAGGCGTTGCGGGCGAGTGGGGCTGATTATGCGGTACCGATCGCTCACGGGCGTCGGCAATGGCATTGCTTGGGTCTCCGGCGGTCCTGCCACGATCCAATCGTCAAGGCTTTCGATCAAGGGGCGCGTTCGTACCGTGACGCCGTCGCTGGATTGAGCGAGTGTGGGGTGCTCATAGCAAGACCCGACGACTTCGCCGACATCGACACGCCCGAGCAGTTTCACCAGTTTCGAGACGGCGCCCGCCCTGGCTAGACCGTACGATTTCTGTGTCGTCCGATGAGTAGCTTTGGGACACTTCGTCCGCACCGGTAGCGCTGGAACAGCTACTATGACCAAATGCTTAAGGATCCGCTACGGCTCGGAGTTAGAAGTTACGACGCGTGACCCCCGGTGACTTCACGCTGATTACTGACGACGCGGCCTTCGAACGTTTCGTCGAGGACAGCATGGGAGTGGATGCCTATGCAATCGATACGGAGTTTCATCGCGAACGCTCGTACTTTCCTCGTGTAGCGCTAATCCAAATTAACAACGGCAAAGAGATCGTGCTGATCGATCCCTTCGAGGTTGACCCTGCACCGCTCAAGGCGCTTCTGGAATCGGACGCGACCGCGGTGCTTCACGCGGCCAGCCAAGACTTGGAAGTGTTCATGCATTGGGCGGACGCGGTGCCCAAGAAGATCTTTGATACCCAGCTTGCGGCGGGATTCACCGGGCTATCGACACCATCGCTCGCCTCGTTGCACGACAAGGTGCTGCATATCTCGCTACCGAAGACATCCCGTCTGACCGACTGGTTGGCCCGCCCGCTTACCGATGATCAGCTCAACTATGCGGCGAGTGACGTCGCCCATCTCTTGGAGCTCTTCGAGCACATTCGCGCCGACCTCATTGAGCGAGGACGACTGGAGTGGGCCGAAACTGAATGCGAACAGCTGCGGCTGGTGCCTCGTGGTCAGCGAGACCCGGACGAGGCGTGGCGCCGGATCAAGGCGGTCCGACAGCTCAAGGGAGGTGCCCTAGGGGTTGCCCGAGCGATAGCTGCGTGGCGAGAGAACCGTGCTGCGGAACTCGACCAACCCGTGCGGTTCATCCTTTCGGATCTGGCCTTGGTCGGTGTTGCGCAGCGACGCCCCAAGAACGCCGAACAACTGCGATCAGTTCGTGGTGTAGACGACCGGTTGAGTCGTGGCGATCTCGGTAAGAAGCTCCTGCAGTTGGTAGAGGAGGGTATGCAGCTAACCCCACCTCCTCGCGCCGGGGGCAACCGGCGTGAGCCACGCCCGGATCTACGGCCGGCGGTAGCGCTGGTGGCGGCGTGGGTAGGTCAAATCGCTCGAGAAATGTCGATCGATCCCGCATTGCTCGGCACTCGTGCCGACATCGAGGCGTTGGTGAGAGGCGACGAAGATGCTCGACTAAGCATTGGTTGGCGAGCCGACTTGGCCGGCGAACCGATCCGTCGGCTCATGAGTGGTGAGGCCGCGGTTGCTTTCGACGGAGACGGCGGTCTCGTGCTTGAAGAACGGTCGCGAATTCTTGTGCCGGGCCCTGGTAGTTGACCACCGCCCGCGACCGCTAAACTCGTTCCAGATTTGAAGCTCTCCCAGGAGGTCCTCCGTGAAAAAGGGTCGCCATCGCCGATTCGAAGAAGCGCGTGCGCTGAAGCGCTCGCAAGAGGTGGACCTTGAGGACCTCTTTGACTCCATGAACGAGGATGAGGAGGGCGAGCACAAGCCTGAGCACGATGCGTGGGCGGACTTGGCTGAAGAATGGGAACAGAAGTCCGCCAGCGACGAAGATGCTGTAGCAGGCGAGGCCGAAACGTCTGCAGCTGCACATGGGGACGAAGAGGAATAGCGGCCTCAGCAGTCGTCAGCTCGAAGACGTATTCTTCTTTTTCTTAGTGGGCATTGGTAGGTGCACGACCTGACCGGTGCCCTCGATGTGGCCAATGAGCGCGTCGGCGATGTTCTCACCCGCTAGTTCGGTGATCTCGGCCCGCAAGGTGTGAGCGGCAGATTGCGTGCCCGAGTAGGCTTCGGGAGCTTCCGTACACCACCAAGCGATCCCGGAGTCGTCGCCCCAATCTGCTCGGGTCCATCCCCGTACGAAATGGCTGTGGTGATCGTGATCATCCACATGGTGCTCAACACGAATGGGCACCTGCCAACACACCTCGGGCTTCCACACCATCGGATCGAGTTCAGCACTCTCAGCAGCGAAGTGCAGCGCGCACCCCGGACCGGTTGGGGCATCATTGCCGTTGAGGAGCACGCATGCACCCTCGACGACTCGGGTAATGCGATCACCTTCCTCATCGACGTCGGTGAGCGCTTCGATAACGTCGTCAACCGCAGTATCGGGTGCGCCGAGTTCGGGGAAGAGGTTTGCGTTTTCCCACTGCTCGGCCGTGAGCGTCGCTACGACGGACATGACCCGATGAAGATCACTCTCATCGACGAAATGGGCACCATAGCTACAGCATCCACGATTGCCCGCCACGTCGGGTTCTGCTTCAATCCCTTGACAGCCTTGTCCATAGATGCAGCGATAGCTCGACCGGAAGAAGGTCAGATCGAACAGCCACGTGTCGCCATCATCGGCAACGAACGACACCCACTCGCGAGCGAGTTGTGCAGAGGATTCGTCTGGCGTTAAGGGAGTGGTCATTGGTGTCTTAAGTAAACGCTAGTGTCGGCCCCATGACCGATGCATACGACGATGTGATCTCCCGACTCGAAGGAATCCACGAGGATCTTGCTGATCGAGGCATGACTCGCCTTCGTGAGGCGATAGAGAGCGGTGAGCCCAACGGTGGGCAAGAGGAAAAGCAGATCGCAAAGGCTCGACGTGCCGTAGAGAAGGCCATTCGGGATCTACAGGCGATTTGAGGCACCGACGTAATTCGTTCAGCTGGCGTCGTTCAACGCGTCGATCATCATACGCAGACGCGCATAACCATGGCGGTTGAACCGGAACGCGATGCGGTGCAAGTCGAGATGGTCGTCGTCGGCCACCTCGGAGTCGGTGGCGTCGATACGTTCGATTGCACCGCTCTCAATGATGTCACCGAACTCGCTGGTGAGCGTCGACAGTTCGTCATCGCTGGGATCACGGTTCAAACGGAGCACAAGGCGTTGTCCCACCGCTCGTGACGAGTGGTAGGTCGAATAGAACTTCGCCATCTCGTCAGCGGCTGCTTCGACCGACTTCGTGATGATGAACAAGTCCATGTCGGCAGGCGAGATCAGCTTGGCTTCGAGAAGCTCGGCGGCGACGAAATCTCGCCAGCGGTCCCAGTAGGTCGAACCCTCTGGGTCGAGCAGCACGACCGGCGCGAGGATGGTCTTGCCGGTCTGCATCAAGGTGAGGAGCTCAAAGGCCTCGTCCATGGTGCCGAAGCCGCCGGGAAGGATTGCGTAGCCCGCGGTTTCCTTCATGAAGGCCACTTTGCGGGTGAAGAAATAGCGGAAGTTGATCAGCTTCGGGTCGTCAGCGATGAATTCGTTTGCCGAGGCTTCAAATGGCAACACGATGTTGATGCCGAATGAGTTCTCCGAACCCGCTCCTTCAAGGCCTGCGGCCATGATGCCTGGACCCGCGCCGGTCATAACCATCCAGTCACGAGCGGCCATGGCTGCGCCTAGCTGCTTGGCAGCCTCGTAGGCGGGGTCGCCGGGCTGGATACGCGCCGACCCAAAGATGGTGCACTTGGGGCTGGCCTTGTACGGAGCGAAGGTATCGAACGCGTAGCGCAGCTCTTTGAGTGCCGCGTTGACGAGCTTGAGATCGGCGCGGTCGGCCTCGTCGAAACCGAGACGTAGTGCCGAAACGATCATCTCAAAGATGAGTTCCGAGTCTTGTGTGATACCGGCGTTATCAATGAGGGCCTCGATGGCCTCGTTGACGTGCGCCTTCTTCGTGCGATAGCTGGGCAGTTTGTCCACGCGGCGAGCCTACTGGCTCATGGTTGTCACCGGCTGATGGCCGTCGATGAGTTCGTAGGCGGTGTTGCGTTGCCGCAGTGTTCGTCCAAGTGGTTCAACCGCACGACGGAAGTCTTCCGGGTTGAGTGCGGTGCCGTGGGTCGCTCCGGCCGCCCGGCTGATGTTCTCGTCGATCAGGGTGCCACCTAGATCGTTCACGCCGGCATGGAGGAGTTGGGTCACTCCATTGAGGCCGATCTTGGGCCACGAGGCCTGGATGTTTTCGATCCAGCCGTGATAGGCGAGTCGAGCAACGGCGTGCATGAGAAGCGTTTCGCGGTAGGTCGGTCCTCGCCGTGCCTTGCGGCGTAGGTAGATCGGCGCGGCCATGTGTACGAAAGGCAGGGTGACGAACTCGGTGAACCCGCCGGTTTCTTTCTGGAGTTCGCGGGTACGGACGATGTGGCGAGCCCAGTGGATAGGTTTCTCAACCGCGCCGAACATGATGGTGACATTCGATGAGAGGCCGACCTGATGGGCCAGCCGGTGAGCTTCGAGCCATTCGTCAGTGTTGACCTTGTCGGGGCACAGAATGGCTCTGATCTCGTCGTCGAGAATCTCAGCAGCGGTTCCCGGAAGGGATTTGAGGCCAGCCTCCTTGAGGCGAGTGAGGTAGTCCTTCAGGGGTTCGCCGAGGCGGCGAGCGCCTTCAGTGACCTCGAGGGCGGTGAATCCGTGAATGTGGATGTCGGGCACAGCGTCGTGAACGGCTTTGATGACGTCGACGTAGTAGTCACCGTCGAAGTCGGGGTGGATACCGCCTTGCAGGCACACCTCGGTAGCGCCTAATTCGTCTGCCTCGCGGACTCGATCGGCCATGTCGCTGAGTGTGAGTAGGTAGGGCGCGCCACGCAGGTTGAGCGACAGTGGTCCTTTGGAGAAACCGCAGAAGCTGCACTTGAACGTGCACACGTTGGTGTAGTTGATGTTGCGATTGGCGACGTAGGTGACCACATCGCCGTTGACCTGTTCTCGCAGTCGGTCGGCTGCGTTGGCGATCGCGATCACATTTGAGCCCCGTGCGGTGAAGAGGGCAGCGATTTCGTCCTCGCCGGGTTCTTGATCGAGTTCTACCCCCAGCAGGATCTCCGCGATGCGGCCGGTTGGTTTGGCCTCAGCGGGTAGGAGTGTGACGGGGTCGTTGCCGGCTCCGGAGTACCAGGCGGTGGAGCGGTTGCCTATGAGGAGGACTTCTGCCCCATCGGTGACGCCCGCGTTCTCCATTGTCTTCTCGGGAAAGACCGAACCGGGGTCGTCCCGTCCGAGGCCTTCGGCGTCGCTGCGATCCATGACCGGGAAGTGCAGTGCCGGGTCGAACCAGCGATCGGGGTCATGGACATAGGTCGGGTGTGCGGTGAGGCGAGGGGCCAGGGTTCGGCCCATGGTGCCGAGGGCGTCGGTGATTGCGTCGATCTGGGGCCAAGGCCGCTCGGGGTTGACGAAGTCCGCCGTGATGGGGGAAATGCCGCCGAGGTCGTCGATTCCCGAGTCGATGAGTTGGGCGATGTCGTCGACGAGGTTCGGTGGTGCTTGGATTCGTACGTCAGGAGGCAGGATGACTCGGGCAAGGGCGATCGCGTCTAGATGGTCGTCGGTCGGGCAGGCCGGGGAGCGGTGCATCCTCGTGCCGGGCTTAGGGAGGAAGTTCTGGACGATGACCTCTTGGATGTGGCCGTGCTGGGCGTGGCTCTCGGCGATGGCTTGGAGGGCAGCGATACGGTCATCTCGGTTCTCGCCGATACCCACGAGAATACCCGTAGTGAACGCGATGGCGAGCTGTCCGGCAGCCTCGAGGGTTGCGAGGCGGCGTTCAGGGGTCTTGTCAGGCGACCCGGCGTGGCAGTCGAGATCGTCGCGCAGGGTTTCGAGCATCATGCCCTGCGATGGAGCGACCGTACGGAGCAGTGCGAGCTCATCGGGATAGAGGGCGCCCGCGTTTCCGTGGGGAAGCAGGCCCGTCTCTGCGAGCACTGCCTGGGCGGCTGCGTGGACATAATGGACGGTCGACTCGTAGCCGTGCTCATCAAGCCATTCGCGAGCGGCCGGGTAGCGGAGCTCGGGCCGTTCGCCGAGGGTGAAGAGTGCCTCGTGGCAGCCAGATTGCGCACCTTGGCGCGCGACCTTCAGCACCTCGGCGATCGACATGTAGGGGGCTTCGACGCGAGCGGGTGGTTCTGCGAAGGTGCAGTAGCCGCAGCGGTCTTGGCAAAGCTTGGTGAGCGGGATGAAGACCTTGGGTGAGTAGGTGATGCGTGTGCCCGTCGCGTCGTCTCGAATGGCGCGGGCTTGCTCGAATAGTTCCGTGCCGTTTGGGAATGCGCTCATGGGTTCTCCAGACGGCGGATTGCGGTGGCGTCGACGACTTCGTTGCAGCACACGCAGCGGGTGGCGTTCTGGACCGGTTCGCCGCAGCGGTCGTGCACGAGAACGGTCGGTCGCTGGCCGTCGTTGCGGTGGGTGTCGCCCCATTGCATGAGTGAGATCAGCACGGGGGAGAGGTCACGACCGGCATCGGTTAGGCGGTACTCGTAGCGCTTGGGGCGCTCGCTGTAGAGTTGGCGTTCGAGGATGCCTTCGTCGACCAGGCGGCCGAGCCGATTGGTGAGCAGGTTGGACGCGATGCCGATGTCGTCGCGAATCTCGCTGAAGCGAGTGTGGCCGCGGAAGACCGAACGCATCACCAGCAACGACCACCGGTCGCCGATCACGCCGAGCGCGGCGGTGATCGAGTCATTCTCGTGGTCGACCGCAGTAGCCATGGCCAGACCGTAGAAGAGTTAGTTGCAAAATGCAACTAACTCGAAGGTTGATGGAGTCGCTCGATGATAAGACAAGCAAGCGCCACGAGATGTGGGAGGCTTTCGCCATGGCTAAAGAACTAGAAACAATTGACGGCGTCGGACCTGCACTCGCGAAGCGGCTCGCAAGGAAGGGCTTCAACACGGTGCCTCGGGTGGCGGGGGCGAGTGCGCAGTCGCTATCGGCGGTGCAGGGTCTGAGCGTGGCAACTGCCGCCAAGGTCATCAACGATGCGAAGAAGGCGAAGGCCGCTCCGGCGAAGAAGGCTGCGGCAAGGAAACCTGTAGCGAAGAAAGCTCCGGCGAAGAAGAAGGCAGTAGCGAAGAAGGCACCAGCCCGAAAGTCGACAGCGAAGAGGACTGCGGCGAAGAAAGCCCCGGCGGAGAAAAAGGCTGCAGCGAAGAAGGCTCCGGCGAAGAAGAAGGCAGTAGCCAAGAAGGCTCCGGCGAAGAAAAAG
Source organism: uncultured Acidimicrobiales bacterium (assembly GCA_964445255.1). Lineage (GTDB taxonomy): Bacteria > Actinomycetota > Acidimicrobiia > Acidimicrobiales > SHLQ01 > SHLQ01. The sequence continues at coordinate 729 of CAYUKM010000087.1, read as the reverse complement.
GCAGCCGCCAAAAAGCCGGTGGCCGAGAAGCCCGCCTCTAAGAAGAAGCCAAAGCCAGCAGCGAAGCGTTCGAAATCCTCCAAAGCGAAGCTCAAGAAGTCGCTCGCTAAGGCTCAGGCCGATGCGAAGAAGGCTAAGAAGCAGGCTCAGAAGGCAACCAAGCGGGCGAAGAAGTGCGAGAAGGCGATCGCCAAGCTCAAGAAGCAACTCAAAAAGAAGAAGTAGAACCCTCGGGAAGAGGCGCCCCTCTATTAACTCTCAGTGCCTGCATTCGTGGATCGACGTACTCGTACTCGTCCAGAAACAGCAGTTCGGTCACGGTCGGGTTACCGCTGAGAACTAAGTGGAGGTACTTGCCGACATCGTGCAGCTGCACGTCGTCGGGGTCGGCCTCAAACGCGAGGACGAGCGGCGCCGAAGCGCCGCTCGTTCTACGCGCAATTGCGAGCGAGGGTTACTTGAGTGTCTCGGCCTTTGCGGTGAGCGATGTGATCAAGCTTTCGAACGCAGTCTCGAAGGAGGCAACACCCTCGCGAGTGAGTTGCCCGCAGACCTCCTCCATGTCGATACCAAGGGCTGCAATGCCATCCATCACCGCGTGTGCCTCATCGACGTTCGCATCGAGGGTACGGTCGACCGTACCGTGATCGATGAAGTGCGCCAAGGTGACATCGGGGATGGTGTTCACGGTGTCGGGACCGATCAGCTGATCGACATAAAGCGTGTCGG
>CAYUKM010000086.1:0-12375 GCA_964445255.1 uncultured Acidimicrobiales bacterium | reverse complement strand
CGAGGCGCCAGCTGGAGCAAGTTGCTTTGCGGCCATCGCTGACGTGGCTGCCGTGCGCACTGCGGTCAGGAGCGTCATTTCGGCGAGGAATGTGGGGTAGCCGCTGTCTACGTCGGCGAGCAGACCGAACGCTGTCACGGTTTGCAGCCCGCGTTTGGTGTTGATCGGGTGTCCGTTGACGTACTTGAAGCCGTACATCTCGTCGTTTGCGGTCGGCATCAGTTCGATGACGCCATGGGTGGAGTGGCTTGCCACACGGGGGGTCTTGTCGAAGGCGGGCCAATTCCGAAAATCCTCTTCGATGTACGCGGTAACACCCGCGAGAACACGGTCGAGCCCTCGATCTGCAATCCAGGCAGCCATATTCGACACATCAACAAAATCAACCATGAACGTCTCCTACTGGTGAGCGGCCATTTCATGGTAGAAATTCCAAAATGCAGCCACAAGGTACAATTGGATCACATTTCGTCAACGTGGTATACATTTTGAATCGTTCGAATATACACTTTGTGTATGGACGAACTCGATCGCCGGTTACTCGCACTGCTACGGGTTGACGGCCGCGCACCGGTCACCGGGCTAGCGCGCGAGCTACGGGTGTCCCGGGCGACCGTGACGAGCCGCCTCGAGCGATTGTCTTCGACTGGCGTCGTACTCGGATACACCGTTCGGGTCCACGACGAGAACGACCCCGATCAGATCCGAGCGATCGCGCTGATCGAAGTCGAGGGACGCAGCACGACCCAAGTGATCAAGAAACTGCGCGGCATACCGGAGATTCAGTCACTCCACACCACAAACGGCGGATGGGATCTCGTGGCCGAACTGCACACCGAGACTCTCGGAGGGTTCGATAGCGTTCTGGCCCAGATCCGCTCGATCGACGGCGTTCTCAACAGCGAAACCAGCCTGCTGCTCTCGTCGGTCCTCCGCTAGGACCCCCTCACCACCACTCTTTAGGAGCCGGTTGGCAAGCCGGACTGATTGAGGTCACACTTGTGCAGCAGGGTACGAACTGTCGGGCTGGTCCTGCCCAATCAATAGCTCGACGAATGGGGAGACACCACCAGTGGAGCAGATAGCAACAGCAACGATTGAGGGACCTGACACAAAGGGGACGGCGACGCTCTTCGAGACCGAAATGAACTATGTCATCCAGCTCCACGACATGGATATACATGCGGGGGCGCCAGACGTGTGGGCTGCGTTGACCGGGAACCCGACAGGAGAATTGGACGATTCCATCGAAGACGTCGCCATGTTGGGCTACCACAACACGAACTTCGAGATCGCGTTTCCGAAGAGCATCGACCCTCACAAGAAGTCGACCGTGCTCATCTATTGCAAACAGTACGCGGTGCATTTCGGTCATGGCCCGTTGGAGTTCGCCCCAAGCGCTTAGGGCATCGCTGGTTTGACAGCGGACCACGGCACCTGCCTCACGTCCTTCACGCATACCGGGCGGTGAGGGCCAAATCTCGCTGTAGCCGCCGCGATGCGTCTCCATCGACCCACAACACCCAATTGTTACCCAGCCGATTCACACCACCGCTTCCTAGGCCGACTCCCGTCTCTCAGTCTGCGAGTGGAACTGTAGTTAGGCTCATCACCGTGACGCTTGAGAGTTTGTTGACGCGGTTTCGGTCTTTGGAGAGCACAGGGCCATTCGATTACGAGTGGTGTTTCCATCATGACGGCGGCAGCCAAGACACCCACGTGGTGGTCGGCGCGATCGTGCACGGCAATGAGGTCGGGAGCCTGCCGGCGGTCGTCGATGTAGCCGAAGCGCTGGCAGCTGGCGACATCGCCTATGGAGGACGAATCACCTTCTTCTTAGGAAACCCGGAGGCCAGCCGAGCAAACAAGCGCTTTCTGGAGTCGGACCTGAATCGGGTCTTTATCGATGCCCCACCAAATAGCCACGAAGGCAACCGGTCACTCGAGATTAAGCCGATCTTGGAGTCGGCCGACATGTTCCTCGACCTTCACCAAACAATTGAACCAACCGAATCCGCCTTCTACACGTTCCCCTTCGACCGGGACGGCTGGCACTGGGCACGGATGCTCGGCAACGCACCGGTTTGGTCAACCCGAGCACCCGACGAGAGCTTCTCAGGGAACACGTGCTGCGCCGATGAGTTCGTGCGCTTACAGGACAAGCCAGGCCTCACCCTGGAGCTGACTCAGAAGGGGTTCAACGACGAGGCCACCGAGCGAGCCATGGCGGTACTGAAACAACTGCTCAGCGCCACGGCGGTCTGGGACGGTGACATGGCCGCCATCGAAGCGATGGCACAAGTTCAGCCCGACTTCACCTACGTCGAAGCCGCTTACGCCCACCCGTTCTCCGACCGCACCCTTCGGCTCCGGGAAGGCCTCGGCAACCTCGTACCAGTTGTCGCTGGCGAGCAGCTCTCCGCTGACGGGAGCCCGCTCATCGAAGCTCCGATCGACGGACTCCTCATGTTCCCGAAGTACCCCGAATACGACGAAGCTGGGCATGCGATTGGGCCGCTTCCAAACGAGCTGTTCCGCATCGTCACCGAGATGACCGAACACCCAGCCGAGCGCTGGGGTCTCTAGCCACCGGGCAAAGCCATAATCGCAGATCACAGCCGCATGGTCGACTAGACATAGGCCCATGACGAACCCCGAGTGGAGCGAGCTCGCCGAGAAGGAATTACGTGGGCGTCCACTCGAGGAACTCACCACGGAAACGCCTGAAGGCATCGACGTGAAGCCGCTCTATACCGAGGACGACCTCGAAGGTGTTGCCCATCTGGGTGGCGTGCCTGGCGTGGCGCCGTTTGTTCGCGGGCCTCGGGCGACAATGTATGCCAACCGGCCGTGGACGATCCGCCAGTACGCCGGGTTCTCCACCGCCGAAGAATCGAACGCGTTCTATCGGGCCAACCTCGAAGCCGGCCAGATGGGTTTGTCAGTGGCCTTCGACCTCGCAACACACCGCGGCTACGACAGCGACCACCCCCGGGTCGTCGGCGACGTGGGTAAGGCGGGCGTCGCGATCGACTCGGTCGAGGACATGAAGGTCCTCTTCGATGGCATTCCGCTCGACCAGATGAGCGTGTCGATGACCATGAACGGCGCCGTGTTGCCGATTATGGCGTGCTACATCGTCGCCGCCGAAGAGCAAGGTGTTGACCAGGCGCAGCTGTCGGGGACGATCCAGAACGACATCCTCAAAGAGTTCATGGTGCGCAACACCTACATCTATCCGCCCGAGCCGAGCATGCGGATCGTCGCCGACATCATCGAGTACACGAGCGAGCACATGCCTCGGTTCAACTCGATCAGCATCTCGGGGTATCACATCCAAGAAGCGGGCGCGACGGTTGATTTGGAGTTGGCCTACACCCTCGCCGATGGCGTGGAATACGTCCGGGCCGCACTCGACGCTGGGCTCCACGTGGATGCGTTCGCTCCCCGTCTGAGCTTCTTCTTCAACATCGGTATGGACTTCTTCATGGAGGTCGCCAAGCTCCGGGCAGCCCGGTTGCTGTGGGCTGAGTTGATGGCCCAGTTCAACCCGCAGAACCCGAAGTCGTCGATGCTGCGCACCCACTGCCAAACGTCGGGAGCGTCGCTTACCGAGCAGGACCCGTACAACAACATCGTGCGCACCACGATCGAGGCGATGGCTGGCGTGTTGGGAGGCACGCAGAGCTTGCACACCAACAGTTTCGACGAAGCGCTCGGGCTGCCAACCGAGTTCAGCGCCAAGATCGCTCGCAACACCCAGTTGATCCTGGCTGAGGAAACCGGCATCACCCGAACCGTCGATCCACTTGCCGGCAGCTATTACGTCGAGTCGCTTACCGCGGAGCTGGCCGAGCGGGCTCGAGAGATCATCGCCGAGGTTGAGGCCGCGGGCGGCATGACCAAGGCGATCGCCGAGGGCATGCCGAAGTTGCGGATCGAAGAAGCGGCTGCGCTTCGCCAAGTTCGTGTCGACCGGGGCCAAGACACGATCGTGGGCGTCAACAAGTACGTCGCCGACGACGTTGACTCGGTCGATGTACTCGACATCGACAACACCGAGGTTCGCCAGCAACAGGTTCGACGGCTTGAGGAGACTCGCTCGCAGCGAGATGGCAGCGCGTGTGAGGCTGCGCTCGCTGTAGTCACGCAGACCGCTATCGGCGACGGGAACTTGCTCGCTGCATGCGTGGAGGCGGCACGGGCACGAGCCACGGTCGGCGAAATCTCCGACGCCATGGAAGCTGTGTTCGAGCGACACCAGGCACAGACCACGTTGCTGTCGGGTGTGTACGCCAAGGCCTATGAGGACGATGCGGAGTTTGCGGATCTGACGGCTGCGATCGCCGACTTCGAGTCAACGCTCGGGCGCAAGCCGCGGATGTTCGTCGCCAAGATGGGCCAAGACGGCCACGACCGTGGCGGTCGAGTAATCGCCACGGCGTTCGCCGATATGGGATTCGATGTGTACGTCGGCCCGCTGTTCCAAACCCCCGAAGAGGCGGCGGCTGAGGCCACGACCCATGAGGTCGACGTAATCGGTGTGTCGAGCCATGCCGCCGGCCACCTCACGCTGGTACCCGAGTTGATCGCCGCACTGACGGCCACCGGGTCGAACACCATGGTGGTGTGCGGCGGCGTGATCCCGCCCAAGGACCACCCCGCTCTCGTCGAGGCCGGTGTTGCCGCAATCTTTGGCCCCGGCACCAAGGTCCCCGAAGCAGCCACGCAAGTCCTTCAGATCATCACGGATGGAGCAAGCTAAATGAGGAGCGAACAGCGTCCGTTCAACATCCTGGGCATCCAGCAGGTCGCCATTGGTGGCGACAGCTTGGAGGCGCTGCGGTCGTTATGGGTCGACACCCTGGGGGTTACCAAGACGGGTGAGTACGAGTCCGAGAGCGAGAACGTCCGGGAAGACATCTTGACTTTGGGCGAGGGTGAGCACCCCGTGGAGATCGACCTCATGGAGCCCATCGACCCCGAGAGTCGACCCCGAGTCAACACTCCCCCGCTCAACCACATCGGGTTGTGGGTAGACGACCTCGCCACAGCCTACGAATGGCTCGAAGCTCAAGGCATGCGCTTTACCCCTGGCGGCATCCGCAAGGGCGCGGCGGGTCACGACGTGTGTTTCATCCACCCCAAAGCGAGTGATGACTTCCCGCTCAGCGGCGAAGGCGTCCTGATCGAGTTGGTGCAGGCGCCGGATCTACTTACCTGATCAGCGGCAGACGTCATCCTCGTCGATATTGAGCAACCATCCGACCGCTAATCTCCGAAGCGGCGCAGACCGTCGATCTACAGATTCGTTCGTTCGCTACCCGTTCCATCACGCTCCTGCAGCTACGACTTCAGGATCTCGTTGAGCCTTTCGACGAGTCGCGGTGAGGATAGGCTTGCGAAATGATCTACGCCTTCGTTCTCATTGACGCTGAAGCTCGCCGAATCGAACCACTCGGCGGCGAACTCGCGGAGATCGACGGCGTTTCCCAGGTCCACTCCGTTGCTGGCAGCGGAGTGGCGCTCGTGGCGATGCTACGAGTGCCCACCCACGACGACATCGCCCGCGTGGTCACCGAGGACATCTCTCAGCTCGACGGCGTGATCTCCACCCAGACGCTCATCGGTTTCCGTCAGTACTCCTCAGATTCAGTTGACGCCATATTCGATGTAGATTGATCAAGCACCACACGTCAGCCCCTGGCACTGGACGCTTGAGAACCTATTCGTTTGGGAGACGCGACAGGGAGATTGCTACCAGGAAGCAGCGATGTACTGCGTCTCGCAGAACTCGTAGATGCCTTCGCTCGCACCTTCGCGGCCGAGGCCCGATTGCTTCATGCCGCCGAAAGGCGCTGCGGGGTCAGACATCGAGCCACGGTTGACGCCGACCATGCCCGCTTCGATCCGCTCCGCGGTAGCGAGACCCTTGGCGAGGTCCTCGGTGAACACGTATGCGGCGAGGCCCATCTCGGTGTTGTTGGCGTGGGCGATCATCTCGTCGTGATCGGTGAACGGGATCACCGGCGCTACTGGACCAAACACCTCTTCATGGGTGATCGCAGCCGTTGGCGAAACGTTCGCGAGAACGGTCGGCTCGAAGAAGTGGCCGCCACCGTCCATGGTGGAGCCACCGGTAGCGACGCTGGCACCCTCGGCAACGGCAGCATCAACGAGCTCGGAGATGGCCTCGATAGCACCCGCGTTGATCATTGGCCCGCACATCACGCCCTCATCGAAGCCGCTTCCCGTCTTGGTAGCGGCCATGGCGGCGGCGAGTGCTTGGGTGTATTCGGCTGCGATTCCCTCTTCGACGAAGATGCGGTTAGCAGCCGTGCAGGTCTCGGCCGAGTGGCGCATCTTTGCCGTCATCGTTCCCTCGACGGCCTTTTCTATGTCGGCGTCGTCATAGACGATGAGCGGAGCATTGCCACCGAGTTCCATCGCAACCTTCAGCACACGATCGGCGCAACGGCGCAGGAGGATACGGCCGACTTCGGTCGACCCGGTGAACGACACCATGCGGGTTGCGTTGTGCTCGACAGCTGCATCGAACCATGCGCCTGCGTCTGAGGTGGGCACCACGTTGATGAGACCGCCTGGCACGCCCGCTTCTTGGAGCAGGTCAGCCACGCGCAATGCGGTGAGTGGTGTTTCCTTTGCGGGCTTGATGACGGCAGCGTTTCCAGCGCCGAGGCATGGAGCGAGCTTGCGGGTGATCATGGCTGCGGGGAAGTTCCACGGTGTCACCATCGTGACAACTCCGACCGGTGGGTGGCGCACGATGATCTTGTTGCTGCCCGAAGGCGCGAGGCCCATCGATCCGTGGATGCGGACGGTCTCCTCGGAGTTCCAACGGAAGAATTCCGCCGCGTAGGCGACCTCACCCTTCGCATCGATGGTGGGCTTGCCGTGTTCGAGGGTGATGAGCTCAGCGAGCTCGTCGGAGTGATCGAGTAGTGTCTGCCAGCACGAACGCAGTACTTCGGCGCGCTGTCGTGGGGCGACCTTGGCCCACTCGACCTGCGCGACCGAAGCCGCTTCGACTGCGGCAGTGGCATCTGCGGGCGTGCCGTCGGCAGTCGAGGTGATGACCTCGCCTGTAGCCGGGTTCGCAACGTCGATGCGGTTGCCCTCGGCACCATCGACCCAGGATCCGCCGATAAGCAGTTGTTCCCTCATGAAACCAAGTCCTCTGCATTCATCTCGAACTTTTGGCCAGCGGGCCATCCACGCAAACATTAGTTCGGTACCAAACGATTTGCGCTACCCTGAGCCAAGTTGTGACCCGGGAGAGGCAAATGAGCGCATCCACTGAGAACCTGTCGAACGTCTGGTTCAAGCTAACCGACCTTGAAGTCGCGACAGGGTCCGGCTCGTGGGTGACCACCACCGATGGCGACAAGTACCTCGATTTCGCAGCTGGAATCGCCGTGGTATCAACAGGTCACTCACACCCGAAGGTGGTCGAAGCGATCGCCGCGCAGGCGGCACGTGGCATTCATCTGCAGGCCAACATCTTCACCCACGACCTCATGCAGCCACTGGCTGCGAAGCTCGCCGAGATCACACCAGCGAGCATCGACACGTTCTTCTATGCCAACTCTGGCGCTGAGATCACCGAGGCCGCCGTCAAGCTTGCAAAGCAAGCCACCGGACGTCCGCACACCATTGTGTTCGAAGGCAGTTTCCACGGACGCACCCACATGGCGATGGCCATGACCACCTCGAAGACGGTCTATCGCTCGGGCCACGCTCCCCTGCCTGGCGGCGTATTCACCGCCCCGTTCCCCGCCCCTCGCGCCGAAGACCCCGAAGCCGAGATCGACGCCTGCCTGGCTGCATTCGACCGACTGCTCGCCGGTTCGACCGCGCCGAGCGAAACCGCTTGTGTAGTCATCGAGCCCGAGCTTGGTGAGGGCGGCTACCGACTCGCACCGAAGCGCTTCATCGAGACCATCGCAGCGCGATGCAAGGAACACGACATCATGTTCGTGGCAGATGAGGTCCAGAGCGGATTCGGCCGCACCGGAAAGATGTTCGCGATCGAACACTTCGACATTGAGCCAGACATCATCTGCATGGCCAAGGGCATCGCATCGGGCTTCCCATTCTCGGCCCTCGGCACTCGGCGAGATCTCGACGACAAGTGGCCTACCGGATCACACGGCGGCACCTACGGCGGCAACGCCATCGGATGCGCCGCAGCGCTCGCCACAATCGACATCCTCACCGAGGACAGCTTCCTCGATCACGTCAACGCCCGAGGCGACCAGCTTCGCGCTGGCCTCGAGAAACTCATGGACGAGGGCGACGTGGTCGAACATGTTCGCGGCGCCGGCATCATGATCGCCTGTGATCTCCGTAGCACCGAGGAAACCAAGGCCGTCATTGCGCACTGCCTCAACGAGAGCAATCTCATCCTCATGACCGCCGGAGCAAAGGGCAACACGGTCCGCTTCATGCCTCCACTAACGGTCACCGAGGAAGAAATCGACATCGCGCTCGCCGCGCTTGGTAGCGCTATTGCTGCGCTTTAGGCATTCAGCCGATTGACGAGATCGTCCCTCCCCGGCGAGGATCTCTTCTAGAACCGCGATGGCTCGTTCGTCCTCGAATGACGGGTCGATCTGGCTAGCCTCAGCGGATGCGATACATCCCGCTAGGTTCAACCGATATTTCCGTCTCTCAGCTGTGTTTGGGGACGATGACCTTTGGGACGCAGACGTCCGAGGACGTTGCCCACGCCCAGATCGACGCGAGCTTGGATGCGGGGATCAACTTCGTCGATACCGCCGAGGCGTATCCGGTGAACCCGATGCTGCCGGAGACTTCAGGTACGACCGAGAGCATCATCGGCAACTGGATCGCTAAGTCGGGGCGACGTGACGACATCGTGCTGGCCACGAAGATCTGCGGGCCGGGTGGACCTTGTCGCGATGGAGCGCCGATCTCGGTCGAGGGCATTCAAGAAGCGGTGGAGGGATCGTTACAGCGACTCCAGACCGACTACATCGATCTCTACCAACTGCACTGGCCCAACCGTGGCGGTTACATGTTCCGCCAGAACTGGACCTACGACCCCTCGAGCCAGGACAAGGCCGAAACAATCGCCCATATGGAAGACGTACTGAGCGAACTGCAGCGCCAGGTTGAGGCGGGCAAGATCCGCCACATCGGGCTATCGAACGAGACGGCCTGGGGCACGGCGCAATGGTTGAGCGTCGCCGAACGCATCGGTGCACCCCGTATGCAAAGCGTGCAGAACGAATACTCGCTGATGGACCGTATCTACGACACCGACATGGCCGAAATCAGCCACAACGAGCAGGTCACCCTGCTTGCCTACTCTCCACTCGCGGCTGGAATCCTCACCGGCAAGTACACCGACGGTGCCATCCCCGACGGCTCTCGCATGACCCTCTCGCCTGACATGTTCGGCCGCAAGTCCGACCGAGCGCTCGAGATCGCTCAGATGTACGTCGACCTCGCCCAACGACACGACCTACCCCCAGTGCACATGGCGCTGGCGTTTGTGAGCCAACGCCCCTGGCCCACTTCACCGATCTTCGGCGCCACCACCTTGGAGCAGCTTCAAGTGATCCTCGAAGGCAAAGACGTGGTCCTGAGCGACGACGTGCTCACCGAGCTCAACGACACCCACCGAGCGAACCCGATGCCTTACTAGCCGTACTAGGCCCGTTCGAGGATGACGCCGCGCCAGAAGCCAACCCGACCGCCGACCTTTCGCTTCGCAGCAGGCCAAGGCTTCTTGTATTCGAAGGCCGCGTCGAGCACGGTGTCGTCGCCGAGGTCGACGTGAAAGTAGGACGCCTTCCCTTTCCACGCGCAGCGCGAAGTAGTGGGGCTGTCGACGAGAACGCCGTCAACAATGGAGTCACGCAGGAAGTACGTGATGCCTTCGACGATGCTCACGTCATCGCTCTCGGCGATCAGTTTGCCGTTATAGAAAGCTCGCACGGTTCCGGGTGAATTGGCCATCACGTGATCAAACGGTGTTGGTGTCCAGAATCATTCCCTAGGGTCAGCGGCCGTGCGCGACCGTCGGGCCGAGGGCACAATACAGCGTGAAGAGCTCCTCGTCGGGTGGGCCTGAGTCGACTGGGGAAGATTCATCAAACACATCGGTCTCAAGGGCGGCTGCTTCGGGGATCGAATTGACCGCAGCACCGAAGCCGGACAGAAGCAGGAGCGCCGAAATCGCTGCCGGGCCAAAGTGCCTTCTGCCGCCCAAGCCATCGATGCGGCCATCGGCGATGAGCAGGTGCATCCCCATGGCAAAGACGCCGAGACCTGCCGCCGCCCACCACATGATCGTGTACGAGCCGGTGAGATCGAACAGCTCGCCACCCAGCCACGCCCCGAGGAACGATCCGAGTTGGTGGGACAAGAACACGACACCGAACAGCGCTCCGGAGTTTGCGGGACCGAACAGATCGGTCACCATCGCCGACGTTGGCGGCACGGTCGACAACCACAGCACGCCCATTACCACCCCGAACAGGATCGTCGTGGTAGCGGTCGGGGGCGTTATTACGTATGCCACGATGCCGACAGCCCGCAGGCCGTAGATCACGGCCAAGATCTTCGTGTACGCGAATCGTTGCCCGAGCCAGCCCACCAACAACGACCCGACCACGTTGAACAGCCCGATGAGGGCCAGCGCATTCGACGCTACAGAGGGAGCAAGTGAGACGGTCTCGATGAAGCCGGGTAGGTGCACGCCGATGTAGGTGACGTGGAATCCGCACGTAAAGAACGCGGCGTTCAACAACAGGTACGACGGATTCGATCGGGCTTTGACCAGGTCTTCGCGCAATGTCGGGGCCGGTGCCACAGGAGCCGCGTCTTGAAGCGCGTCTGCTGTCACGGTCAGACGCAAAGCGCGCATCAAAGGAGTGGCGGCGATGATCGACAACAACAGCAGACCGAGGATGACCGCCGCTCGCTGCCACGAGCCGTTGTCGAGCAGCAATCGAGCAACCGGGATCAATACGAACTGGCCGAGCGACCCGACCGCGCTCACAATGCCCAAAAGCATCGACCGCTTCTCTGGCGGGGCGTTGCGGCCGACAGCGGAGAGCACCACGGCAAAGCTGGCGGCGCCGATCGCGATACCGGCGAGAAATCCGCCTGACAATAAGATCGTGCCGGGGCCCTGCGCCGTGGCCATGAGGATCATGGCGATCGAATAGAGGATGCCGCCGCCCGCCAAGACGATCGGTGCACCGAAACGATCAGACAGTGCACCAGCGATCGGCTGGCTGAAGCCCCACAACAAGTTCTGTACCGCGACGGCCAGAGCGATCGAACCGAGATCGGCTCCAAGACCGGTTGCGATCGGTTCAAGCAGCAACCCGAAGGTGGATCGCACCCCGAGCGACAGTGCGGTGATCAAGCCGCCGGCCGCCACCATCACCCAGATCCCAGCCCGAGGGCGATGGGTAGCCGCGACCGACGTCATCCCTGGAGCATAAACGACGACGCCTCGGCCAAAGCGACAACTCGCACGAGGTCGGCCTCTCGACTCTCGATCACCCCATCGTGATCGATAGCGGCCAGAGCGCCCTCGACGAACATTTCGACTGTTGGTATCCATCCGAGCGAGTGCATCGAGCGCAACGTCGATCCGCCCGATCACCGCAGCAATAGCCAATAAAATCACTCTCACTACCGCCTTTCCCGTAGTTCCGTAATTAATGGGTAGAAAACGACGACGGGTTGAGCACAGATTCGAACAAACGCGCCATGCAAACAACACCACTCACAATCGATGATCACGACACCTGCCCGTGCGGTCGCGGCCGGGCCTATGGACGCTGCTGCGGCCCACTCCACGTAGCGGGAGCGGCTGGACTTGGCACGACGCCCGAGGACACCATGCGGGCCCGATTCACCGCATATGTGTTAGCCGACGAGACGTTTCTGCTGGCGACGTGGCACCCGAGTACCCGTCCCGAGGGTGTTGCGTTCCCCGACGACGTGACATGGGAAAGCCTGCAGGTCCTCCAAGCGGTAGGAGGAGGGTTCGATGCTCATGGCACGGTTGAGTTCAAAGCTCGTTTTCGCCGCAACGATGCGCCCCTCGAGTTGCATGAGCTCAGCACCTTCGAACGTCTTGACGGCAAGTGGGTCTACCTTGCGGGCTCAGACCCCGACGGGCCATAGCCTCCAACACCGTGAGAATCCGCACAAGAGTTACCGAAGGATTCCCAAAGGCACACCTCGCTGACTGACGTGACCGGCACTATCCCGGTACCGTGGGATGGCTGCTTATGTCGTCAACTAGCCCCTTTGGTTCACGTCCGCTGCCCCCGCCGGTAGCGCTCCCTCAGTTTGATGACCCTGACG
>CAYUKM010000085.1:0-12463 GCA_964445255.1 uncultured Acidimicrobiales bacterium | reverse complement strand
GGCCCCGCGTGACATTTCTGCTCGCAATGACTCTCTGCTATCTAACTAAAAGTTAGACGGCGAGAGCGAGATCATCCTGATTGGCGTCTCTATGTGTGCCCTGTTTAAGGAGTCTGAGCAACTCCGGTCGCACGAAGAAACTTCCGGCTACAACGTCGAAACCGATCAGCCCCGTAGGTGCAAGGTCGACGACACACACCAGTTACGGCAGGAATCGTCGGTCTCGCTTGTCAAGAAACGCCGAACAAAGTGCCCGGGTCGATCAGGGTACCGCGGCTCTGGTCCCTACGGGGTAGCGGCTTCGGCGCAATTTTCCCGTCCGCCGCATTCGTACATTCGCTTCGCTTGATGTGTGCTGCGGATTTGGGTCCCTACGGGCCAGCGGCTTCGCCGCAACTTGGCGCCCTCAAGGGAGCGGCTCACCAATCTCTTAAGGGCCGAACCCCAACGGGGGTATGAGTACGAATAGCATTGCGATCGTGCAGATAACGCACCAACCACCGCATCACCGTTCGCGCCCTGGCCCGCATCCGGCGCAACACGAGGCTACTGGTGCGCCCGTCCAGCCTGTGGTGAAGCGTCAAAGGTTCACCGCGGAACAGCGTTCGTCGGCGATTGCCTATCTTGGCTTTTTTGGAGCGCTCGTACTCATGGGCCTCCTCGCGTGGCTCTTCGAAGGGCAAACATCGTCGACCTTGGCCACTTCCGAACCAGCACGCGTTCTTGGGGCGGTGGAGACGGCACCGCTCAGCGCTCCCGCCCCATCGGCTGCACCAACGACGGCAGCGCCGGTCGTTGAGACGCCAACCTCTACCAGCGCAGCACCGACAACCACGACCACCACCAGTACCACCACGACGATCCCACTGGCCGATCGGGAGTTGTCGCGTGTCGAATCGGTATTTGGCGATATCGCCCCGAAATCGGTCACCTCCGTTGGCAACGGCCTGTTCTTTGCGCAGAACATGATGTATCGCCACACGGTCACGGTGTACGACGATCAGGGTTCGCTGCTGAAGACCATCAACGACGAGGTCGACTTTGCCGACTTCGGGCGCCCTGAACTCGGCGTCGCCCAAGGTGCTCCGGTCGAAGCAGCGCCAACGTCTGATGGTGAGTTCGTGTACGTCTCGAACTACCACATGTACGGCGACGCGTTTGGCCCCCAGCCCACCGATTCGTGCGGCAACACGGGTTGGGACAACAGCTTCCTCTACCGGGTAAACAGCGCCTCGCTCGAAATAGACCAAGTGATCGAAGTGGGTGCAACTCCAAAGTTCTTAGCGGTTAGCCCAGACGACCGTTGGATTGTGGTCTCGAACTGGTGCAGCTTCGACGCCAGCATCATCGACACCGAACTTGGCGTTGAGGTCGCTCGCATCGACATGGGTCGTCATCCCAGAGGCGTTGCGATCAGTAGCGACTCATCCACGGCCTACGTGACCCAGATGGGTGGGACCGACATAGCAAAGATCTCGCTGGACGGTCTCGAATCGAATAGTTCTGCACCCCTTGAGGTCGAGTGGCTCGAAGACATCGGTTGGGGTCCCCGAACCGTGCTGCTGAGCCCAGATGACTCGACGCTTTTCGTCACTCTCAACGGCGAGGGTACGGTTGCCAAGGTCGACGCCGAGACCGGCGAGGTGCTCGAACGGGTAGTAACCGGTGACGCTCCACGTTCGATGGCGATCTCCTCTGACGGCGAGGCCCTCTACGTTGTGAACTACAACTCCGACACGCTCTCCAAAATCGTCACCGACACCTTCGAAGAGATCCAAGAGTTGCCGGTGGCCGAAAAGCCGATCGGTATCACCATCGACGAGGCGACGTCGGATGTGTGGGTGAGCGCTTATTCAGGTGTCTTGGAGATCTTCGAAGATCAGTAAGTAGTGCGACTAGCGCGGCGAAAGTGGACGCGCAGGTCGGTGAGCCGCTCAATGGTTGAGCGCGACCGGAGGTCGTTAACGCTTGTGATGGGCCCGGTAGCGCTCGATGAGCGCGTTGGTCGAGCTGTCATGGGCGAGAGCGGCGGAGCTGTCCTCGAGTTCGGGGATGATCGCCTTGGCAAGTACCTTGCCGAGTTCCACGCCCCACTGATCGAAACTGTTGACCCCCCACACGGCGCCTTGGGTAAAGGTGCGGTGTTCGTAGAGCGCAATGAGCTGACCGAGCACGAACGGGGTGAGCTTCGGCGCCATGATCATGGTGCTTGGGCGGTTACCCGGGAACGTCTTGTGCGAAACGAGCGCGTCGGCGACGCCCTCCGCTCGTACCTCGTCGCCCGTCTTTCCGAACGCTAGAGCCTCGGCCTGGGCAAAGAGGTTCGCCATGAGCGCGTCGTGGTGATCGACCTCGGGGAAGTCAGGCTCGTAGAAGCCAATGAAGTCCGCAGGGATCGGTGTGGTGCCCTGGTGGATCAGTTGGTAGAAGGCGTGCTGGCCGTTGGTGCCGGGCTCGCCCCACACGATCGCGCCGGTGTCGTATGTGACTCCTTCGCCGTCGAGTCGGACCTGCTTGCCGTTGCTCTCCATATCGAGTTGTTGGAGGTAGGCGGGGAAGCGGTCGAGGAGCTGGCTATAGGGGAGTACGGCGTGGGTGGGGTAGTCGAGGAAGTTCCGATAGTAAACGCCGATCAGTCCAAGCAGCGCCGGGATGTTCTCCGACAGCGGTGCCGTGCGGAAGTGCACGTCCATGGCGTGGAATCCGGCGAGCATCTCGCCAAACGAATCGGGACCAACGGCCAACATGACCGCAAGGCCGATAGCGGCGTCGATGCTGTAGCGGCCGCCGACCCAATCCCAGAACTCGAACATGTTCGCGGTGTCGATACCGAATGCAGCGACACCTTCGGCGTTGGTTGAGAGCGCAACGAAGTGTTTGGCGATCGCGGATTCGTCGCCGCCGAGGTGGTCGAGGAGCCAAGCCCGGGCGCTGTGCGCGTTGGCCAAGGTCTCCAGGGTGGTGAAGGTCTTGGATGCCACGATGAAAAGCGTGGTCTCCGGATCGGCGCCCTCAAGCGCTTGGTGCAGGTGCGTGCCGTCGACGTTGGAAACGAATCGACATTCGATGCGCTCGTGGCGTGAAGCTTCGAGGCCGCGATAGGCCATGAGTGGCCCGAGGTCCGATCCGCCAATACCGATGTTGATGATCGTGGTGATCTTCTTGCCGGTGTGGCCTTTCCACACTCCGTCGCGGACCGATGTTGCGAACTCGCCCATGTGGTCGAGTACCGCGTGCACGTCGGAGGCGACGTCCTGGCCGTCGACGGTCAGGTCGCTGCCCTTGGGAAGTCGCAATGCGGTGTGAAGTACGGCGCGGTCTTCGGTGGAGTTGATGTGTTCACCGGTGAACATCGACTCGATTCGCTCGGGCATTCCCGCTGCCTCAGCGAGTGCCACCAGGGCGGCGAGGACATCGGCATCGATCAGATGTTTCGACATGTCGACAATGAGTCCGTCGGTCTCGAGGGTGAACGCCTCGGCCCTGCCCGGGTCAGCGGCAAAGCGTTCCCGCAGGCTGGTGCTGGCTTCGGATTCGGCGAGCTTTGCTACGCCCTTCCATGCATTTGTGGTGTTGATCATGTCGTATTCCTGTGATCGGTAGTGGTTTCAGTGTTGCTTGAAATTTGCGCGAGACATTGCTCGCTCGGCCTCACGGTCGGCATCGCGTTTGGCGATGTCTTGGCGTCGATCGAATTCTCGCTTACCGCGACCAACCCCGATTTCGACCTTGGCCTTTCCGCCGATGAAATAGATGGACAGCGGAACCAGGGCGAGACGCTCTCGACTGACCTTGGCATCGATCTTGTCGAGCTCGCTGCGATTGAGTAGGAGCTTGCGGTGCCGGTCCTGAATGTGGCCGAACGATGCCGACCCGGTAGCTGCGTACGGGGAGATGTTCAGGCCGAGTAGCCACATCTCGCCGTCGTCGATACGACCGTATGCCTCGGTCATCTGGACCTGGGCTTCGCGGAGCGACTTCACCTCTGAGCCGCGCAGGACCATGCCGCACTCATAGACGTCGAGGATTTCGAAGTCGCGGCGGGCGCGCCGGTTGGTGGCAACAAGCTTTTTCTCGGTTCCGCGAATCGTGGGCTTCTTCTTGCCCTGTTTGACGCGTTTATTGGCGTTCTTCGTTGCCACGGAGTGATCGTACCCTTGAGCTGTGCCTTGCATCGAACTTCCTGAAAAGTTACGAACTCGCCTCGTCGACCTCGCGCGGCAAGGGGCGCCGAACGAAGTATGTGGTTACGTCGCGGGTCGTCGCGGTGAACCTCTCAAGGCACATGCGTTGTATCCGGTCGAGAACGCGCTGGCGTCACCGACCGCCTTCGCACTTGGGGGTCAGTCGATGATCGATGCCGAGCAGCAGGTCGAGGCGGACGGCTATGAGCTGCTTGCCATCTTCCATTCCCACCCGACGAGCCCCCCGAAACCCTCGGTGCGCGACCGCGATGACGCGTTCTACTACGACCCCTACGGCTATCTGGTCCACCTCATCGTGTCGTTGCAAGACGACTTGCCCGAGATCCGGGGTTGGTCCTATGCCGGTGAGCAACCGGTTGAGATGACCCTCATCACGCAGGCAGGGAAATAGCATGGTGACGATGGATCCTCGGCCGATCGGTGTTTTCGACAGCGGTTTCGGGGGCTTGACGGTCGCTCGCGCGTTGATCGACCTCTTGCCTCAGGAACGGCTGGTCTACGTCGGCGACACCGCGCGCTATCCATATGGTTCCAAGCCCCTGCATGACGTCCGCTCCTATGCCGAGGAAATCACCCGGTGGCTCATCGAACACCATGACGTGAAGATGGTGGTGGTGGCTTGCAATACCGCGTCGGCGGCGGCACTGGAACATCTACAGGAGCAATTCGACCGGCCGATCGTTGGCGTCATCGATGCCGGTGTTCGCTCCCTGCTCCAGGTCAGCGAGACAAATCGTGTCGGCGTGATCGGAACGGTCGGCACCATTGGTTCAGGCGCATACCAGAACGCGGTCAGCGACGTTGATGAGTCGGTGAAGTTGACGTGCGCGGCGTGCCCTGGCTTTGTCGAGTTCGTAGAGCGAGGCGAGCTGGCCTCCGAGCAAGTTCGTGTTCTTGCGCAGCGTCTGCTTTCACCGGTGTTGGACGCCAAGGTCGATGCATTGCTGCTCGGCTGTACGCACTACCCCTTCCTCGCCCGCACGATCGGTGCGGTCCTGGGCCGGGAGGTCGTGCTCGTGTCCTCTGCGGACGAGACCGCGTTCCAGGTTCGTGCAATGCTGGAACGTGATGGCACGACACGTAGCGGAGATGCGATGAACCCGATCTTCTTGTCCTCGGGCGATATAGGGGAGTTTGCTCGCATCGGTCGCATGTTGTTGGGCCCTGAACTGGCTGAAGTCGGGCACTGGTCGGGTGAACAATCCACATGACCTCACCTTCGGATTTCCGGCTGACCGTCATTGGGTGTTCGGGCACCTACAGTTCGACCGAATCGTCCTGCTCCTCGTACCTATTGCGAACGGCGAAGACGACGGTGCTGTTGGACGCTGGACCCGGCTCGAGTATGGAACTGCAGCGGCACGTGCCGCTGAGTGATCTCGACGCGATCATCCTCTCGCACGAACATTCGGATCACTGGACCGAAATGCCGATCCTCTATCACGCCTACCGCTATGGCCTGGAACGATTGGATGTGCCCGTCTATGGAACCGAGGGCACTCGGGTTGCCTTGGAAGCAGTGAGCCCCGAAGCAAATTCGACCGCGTTCTCATGGACGACGATCGATGAGGCTTCGAAACTGACCATCGGCGACATCGACTTCTCGTTCTCGCTTACCGACCACCCGGTCGAGACGTTGGCGATCTTGGCCGAGAGCGATGGTGCTCGCATTGGATACTCGGCTGACACCGGCCCGGGATGGTCCCCCGAGGCGTTCGATCGCGACATCGACATCTTCGTCTACGAGACGACCTTGCCCGAAGAACTTGAAGATGCGGGCATTCCCCATATCACCGGGCGTCAGGCAGGTACCCGTGCAACGGCTGCGGGCGTTGGTCATCTCGTGATCACCCACGTGCCGCCAGATCACGATGCCACCGAGCGAGAAGCATCGACGAGAACGACGTTCTCCGGGCCAATTTCGGTAGCGAAACCGGGTTTAACCGTCACTGCCTGACAAAATTCCTCGACGCAACGGTGTTGATTTTTCATCCGTCTAGACGCTCGTAATCGTTTCGTTACATAAAAAGTGGTGGATTCGGGGAACTGGGCTGTCGATGGCTTCGTAGGAGACATCATGGCTACAACACCAGACACACAGAACCCGAACAATCGACGACTCGGCGGCAGTCGTTGGTTCCGCCTACTGAGCGCCCTATTCGCGATCTCGCTGATCGCCACCGCCTGCGGCGCTGACGAATCCGCCACCGACCTAGCAGATGCGGTCGAAGATGTCGTCGACGGCGACTCCGAAGAATCCTTCGTTGAGAGCTTCGACGAAGAGGAGGCAATGGAGGACGAAGAGGAGGCAATGGAGGACGAAGAGGAGGCGATGGAGGACTCCGACGACTCCGGCGCATCCGCAATCGTCCCTCCACCAGCCGAGGCCGCCGCCGACGAGGCTGCCGCCGATGCGGCCGAAGAAGTCACCGATGGCGGAGGACTCTTTGGCACCGTCGATGTTGACGCTGATGAGGTTGAGCCTGAGCCACAGCAAAGCGCTGATCCTCGCTTCACCGACTACGGCATTCGCCAGTTCATCGCCACGAGCCGCGACCCGCAGTCGACCTTCGCACTCGACGTAGACACCGGCAGCTTCACGATCGCTCGCCGATTCCTCGACGAAGGCAATCTCCCTCCACGTGAGTCGGTCCGAGTTGAGGAGTACGTCAACGCTTTGAACTATGACTACGACGCTCCTCGTGATGGTCTCGATGTGGTTGTCGATGGTGGCCCATCGCCGTTCAACCCCGACAACTTCCTCGTTCGAGTCGGCGTACAAGCCGAGGAGATCGACGATAACGAGCGTCAGCCGGTTGCTTTGACCTTCGTGGTCGACACCAGCGGTTCGATGGATCGCCCTGACCGTCTCGGCCTCGTTCGTGAGTCGCTCGCCATCCTCGTTGAGGAGCTCGACCGTGACGACACCGTCGCCATCGTGACCTACTCGGGTCAATCCGGCATCATCTTGGAACCCACCGAGGTGCGTAACCGCGATCGCATCCTTGACGCCATCGACAGCATGCGTGCTGGCGGTAACACCAACCTCCAGGCTGGTCTCGACACCGGTTACGACCTCGCTCGTGAAGCGTTCCGTGACGATGGTGTCAACCGTGTCATCGTCGCTTCCGACGGTCTCGCCAACGCTGGCATTACCGACGTCGATGCACTCGCCCAACGACTCCGTCGTGACGCCGATGCTGGCATCAGTGTCGTCACCCTCGGCTACGGCCTCAACGGTTTCAACGACACCACAATGGAGCAGCTCGCCGATCAGGGCGACGGCTTCTTCAGCTACATCGACACCATCGACGAGGCCGAACGTCTCTTCTCCGATGAGTTGGTATCGACGCTTATCACCTCGGCTATCGATGCCAAGATCCAGGTTGAATTCGATCCGAACGTCGTAGACGAGTATCGCCTCATCGGTTACGAGAACCGTGGTGTTCGTGACAGCGATTTCCGCAACGACGACATCGATGCTGGTGAGCTCGGTGCTGGACACCAGGCGACCGCCATCTACGAGATCGTTCTCGACCGTGACGTCGACATCGACGACCGAGCCGAGATCGGCATCGTGGCTCTGCGTTGGCAGGACCCTGACTCCGGTGAGGTACTCGAGATCGACGAGGACATCGACCTCCGAGACATCGAGCCTCGGTGGACGGACACTCCTGTTGATTTCCGTCAAGCAACGGTCGTCGCGACCTTCGCTGAGCTGCTCCGTGACAACCCCTTCGCCGACGACGTCGACTTGATCGACCTCGCCGACGAAGTGAACGCACTGAGCCGTGAGGTCGACACCGACGAGTTCGACAGCTTCGCCGACATGGTGGATCAGGCCGCACGCCTGTCCTAGCCAAACCGTCAACCGGTGGTTCCCGGCAACAGAGGCTCTCTCCTGATGTCGGGCCCACTGGTTGGATGACCGTTCTGGGTCATTGAAGGGGAGGTGCCCGGTCCTGAGCATTCAGGGCCGGGCGCTTTTGCTTTTTCGTCGGGATTCGTTTCTGCGGGCAGTTGTCAGCGGGTGGCGATAGCGTGCAGGCCGGACGCCATGAATGGAAGAGTGATGACGCGAGTAGACGGACGAAGCAACGACGAGATGCGGCCGGTGAGCTTTCACCGAGATTTCGTCGACACCAGTGCTGGCTCGGTGGTCGTCTCCTTCGGTCGCACCCGTGTCCTATGCACCGCCTCGGTCTCTGACGATGTCCCGCGTTGGATGCGCGATTCCGGCAAGGGCTGGGTAACCGCCGAGTACTCGATGCTGCCCGGCTCGAGCCCCGAGCGCATACGTCGCAGGGTCAGCGGCCGCAGCCAGGAGATTCAACGCCTCATCGGTCGGTCGCTACGGGCCATCGTCGACATGGAGGCCCTCGGAGAGCGCGAGATCATCATCGACTGTGACGTGCTCCAGGCCGACGGCGGCACTCGCACTGCATCGATCACCGGCGGCTACATCGCGTTGCACGACGCGCTTACACGTCTGGTGCAGGCCGGTGAGCTAGACGCAATGCCACTCCTTGGCGAGTGTGCAGCGGTATCGGTCGGCGTCGTCGACGGAACCCCCATGCTCGACCTTCCCTACGTCGAGGACGCTGCCGCCGAAGTCGACATGAACGTCATCATGGACGGCAAGGGCAACTTCATCGAGGTGCAGGGCACCGCTGAAGGCGCGGTCTTCGATCGCGACCGGCTCGACATCATGTTGGATTTGGCAGCTAGCGGAATCGCATCGCTCACCGAGGCGCAACGCGGGCTGCTCGCTTCGCCGCCAGCTGAGCTGCCTGGACGGTAGTAATGGCCGACTTGATGCGCGTGGTGATGGCGAGCGCGAACCCCGACAAGGTCGAGGAGATCTCGCTCATGATGCGCGACGTCGTCGAGATCGTCCCCCGACCAGACACCGTTGGAGACGTGGTCGAGGACGCTGACACCCTCGAAGGAAACGCCCGGCTAAAGGCGATCGCGATCGCGTCGGCGACCGGCCTGCCCGCGATGGCGGACGACACCGGCCTAGAAATCGACTATCTCGATGGTGCACCGGGAGTGCACACGGCCCGCTTCGCAGGCGAGAACGCTAGCTATCAAGACAACGTGGCCAAGACGCTCAACGTCCTGGGCGATGTGCCTATGTCCGAACGCACCGCACGGTTTCGGACCGTCGCGATGATTCACTTTCCCGGCGGCGAGGAACTCATCGCCAATGGGGTCGTGGAGGGCACGATCGCCATCACCGCGTCGGGTACAGGCGGCTTCGGGTACGATCCGGTCTTCGTGCCTACCGAGGGCAACGGGCAGACGTTTGCTCAGATGGCGCCGGCCACGAAGCACTCCATCAGTCACCGCGGCCGGGCTTTCCGAGCACTGCGAGAATTGTTGAGCGAGCGGGGGTAGTCCTACGAGGCCCAGCGCTTGCCGAGGAAGTTCTGGAATTCGGTTGGGTCGATAGGTTTCGCGAACAGGTAGCCCTGGCCGTATTCGCAATGGAGCTCCGAGAGTTGACGCAACTGATCGTTGGTCTCAACCCCTTCGGCAACAACGCGAAGGTTCAATCCGTGTGCAAGCGCAATCGTGGCTCGAACGATGGCCGAGTCATCGTCGTCGGTGCCGAGACCATTGACGAAGCTGCGGTCGATCTTCAGGAAACTGATCGGGAACCGCTTGAGGTACGCGAGTGACGAGAAGCCGGTTCCGAAATCGTCGAGTCCGATGCGCACGCCAAAGTCATGCAATTTCTGCAGCGACTCCTCGATGGCGGGGTTGCCGTCGATTAGTGCGCTCTCGGTTAGCTCAAGAGAGAGCTGGTGTGGCGCGATGCCCGAAGTGGTGAGTTCGTGTTGGACGATGTCGGGATAGTGCGGGTCGCTCAGTTGTCGAGCGGAAACGTTGACCGCTACCGATGGCGGATCCTGTCCGGGCACCTTAAGCGCAGTCCACGCGGCGACTTGGTGGATGGACTTGACCAGCACTTGATGCCCGAGTTGAGAGATCAGGCCCGAGTCCTCCGCAACGTCGATGAAGTGCCCGGGCATGACCAACGAACCGTCGGGGTTCTGGAGCCTGACCAATGCTTCGGCCCCGGCGAGTTTGCCGGTGGCGATCTCCAGGACGGGTTGATAGTGCACGACGAGTGCGTCGGCATCGAGGGCGGCACGCAGCTGGTTCTCGACCTCGAGGCGGCGAACAGCTTGGTCACGCAGATGGTCATCGAACATGACCGCGACATCGCGGCCCTTGTCTTTCGCGCGATGCATCGCGGTATCAGCATCGCGAAGAAGGTCGGGCGGTTGCTCGCCACCCTCGGCCACCGCGATGCCGATCGAGGTGGTGATCACTGCGGTCTGGCCCATGACCGTGATGGGCTCGGTAAGTGCTTTGCGGATGCGTCGAGCGAGGACGATGGCATCGCCTCGATGCAACATGTCCGGCGCCACAACGGCGAACTCATCGCCGCCCAAGCGGGCAACGACGTCTCCAGGCCGTACGACATCGGACATTCGTCGAGCGACCTCTTTCAGCAGCTCGTCGCCAGCGAGATGACCGAGTGATTCGTTTACGACGTTGAAGCGATCGAGATCGAGGAAGAGCAAGCCGACGAGCATTCGGCGGTCGCTGGCACGTTGCAACGAATCCCGAAGCCGTTCGATGAGCAAGGCCCTATTGGGTAGGCGGGTGAGGTCATCGTGGTATGCCTGCTCCTCAAGTCGAGCCGTGGCGGCTACGCGATCGGTGATGTCGGAACCGTTCAGCACAATCCCGCCAACGGCTGGATTGTCGAGCAGGTTGTTGGCCGTGACTTCGAGATATCGATACGACCCGTCACCATGAGCGACGCGCAGTTCGGCGCTGACGGGAGGATCTTCGGCGGAGTTGTCCAATACCTCCGCGATCAGGTCGTAGGCGTTCTGCAGATCTTCGGGGTGGATCAGTTCGACCATGTCGGTGCCGTAGAGACTTCCAGGCGGATGGTCCAGAACCCGCTCCACGGCCGGCGACGCGTACTGCACGGCACCCTCAGCGGTGAGCAGGACGAGTAGATCCGCGGAGTTCTCCACGAGTGCATGCATCCGATTTTCAGATTCGGCAAGGCGTTCTTGGGTCGCCCGGAGTTCGCTTTGATCGCGGGCGACGATCGAGATTGCTTCGCAAGCTCCGGCAGTTCCTACGTGGGATACCAACATGGCCGAGACCGGCATGTGCTCGCCGGTCCGGGTGTGCAAGCTCAATTCACCCCGCCAACTCCCAGATGCATGCACCGCGGGCAGCGCAACCGACTCCAGTAGTTCGATCGAGGCGGCGTCGACACACGACGCAAGGTCCCCATTCTTGGCCGCCCCTCCGAGTAATTCTGCGAGCGCATCGTTCAGGTACACGAACGTTGTGCCGTCAGGGGTGAGGATGCCGACGAGATCGCGGGTTGCTTCGAGGACGCGAGAGAGTTCGTCGGCTCGGCGGGCAGCACCGATGTCCTCGGTCGAGTCGTCGAAAGAAAGCAGTGACGCCCCCGGTTGGGTAAGGGGAGTAACGGCGACGTCGAGCCAGCGGTACTCACCTTCGGTCGTAACGACGCGCAGCCGTCCTTGAAGGCCTCGGTTGTTCGTCGTCGCGTCCCTGAGGGCGTCGATGAACTCGCTCCGGCCGTCCTCGTCAACTCGCTGCAGCCAACCTTCTCCGGTTGCCTCAAACACCGACTGGCCAGTTATCTCCGACCAGCGGTCGTTGAGGTCGGTCATCATGGTGTTGCCGATCAGGCGGGCCATGCCCCGCGGGCTATTGGCGATGAGGCGGCGAATTTGGCGAGTTTGATCGTGCGCTTCCGGTAGCTCGATCATGCACAGAACGGCGTCGCCCGCTTCGGTTGGTTGCAACCAACACTGCAGATCGAGCGCCCGCACGACCTGTCCGGAGCGGAAGGTGAACGAGCGGCGAACACGTTCGCCGCCGCGAGCATCGCGGATGAGTTCGTCGAGCAGAAGCGCTTCGGCGGAGTCGGCGAGAAGATCGACCAGCAACGTCCCCGGAGCGCTTTCGACCGTGAGCCCGAGGAAGGCAGCTCCGTCTTCGTTGGCGATAGCGATCGAGTTGTTTGCGCCCACGACAAGGAGACCGAATGGCACCGTCGCGATCATCGTGGCAATGAGGTCCGCGGTGACGGGAGTTGCAGAAGCGCTTGGGTCTGTCATGAGCGAATTTGGTTGTACGGACGGTGGGACTTGAACCCACACGAGATTTCTCTCACCAGGACCTAAACC
>CAYUKM010000084.1:0-12530 GCA_964445255.1 uncultured Acidimicrobiales bacterium | reverse complement strand
CGAGGGCGGTTGGCCCTCGTCGCTGTCCCACAAGGTGAAGTTCGTTCGAGGCTCTTGTTCGGCTGGGTTCAGCCAGCTTCTGGTGTACGCGACGAAGTCGTCATGATTGGTGGTTTTGGGTTCCACTCGTAACAAGAAGGACTTCCAATCGATGTGTACACGATCGCCAAAGTGCTGTTGTACTTCGTCGAGACGCACGGTCGCGACGTAGCACCACGGTCAAAGGAAGTCCGACCAAACGGTGAATCGGACGGGTTCGTCGACAGAGTCCATCTAGGCCAACCTATCGCTAGTCAAACAAGCTCTTGGCTCGGGAGCGCGCGGCATCCATCGCGACGGCGTGCAAGGCGCCTCCGGTGGATACCCGGCGAACCCCGAGTTCAGCGAGAGTGTCGAGTGGGGGAGTGGTGTCCAAAAGCAGCACATTCACATGACGAGAAGTCTCGTTGAGGATGAGTTCGATGTCGATTCTGGTCTCGATCCCGGGTGCATACAAGCAATGCGCCCCAGCTTCCTCGTAGGCCTGAAGGCGCGCAATGGTGTCGTCAATATCGGGTTGGCCGTAGAGGAAGTTCTCCGCGCGTGCGGTTACTACGAGGCCGTATTGTGCAGCTGCCGCCGAGGTGGCTTCCACTGCTTCTACCGCCTGTGCGATAGGTACGATCGCCCCAGCTTCGGGGTCGTAGTCTTCGATGGAAATTCCTGCGGCGCCTGCATCAGCGAGGAGTCGAACCGTTTCGCCAATCCCGCCCGGTGCTTCCGGGAAGAGCCGTTCGCCATCGACGGAAAGTGGCACGTCAACGAACGCTGCCATGTCGGTGACGTGTGCGACCAACTCGTCTCGCGTTGTTTCCTGATCGTCTTTGCCGATCGCTCGACCAAAACCCGAGCTGGTCGTTGCGAGCGCGACCGCGCCGCACTCCTGGAGCATCCGCGCCGACCCCCGGTCCCAGGGGTTCGCAAGAACGAAGAAGCCTGATTCGTGTAGTTCGTGGAACGCTGCTGCCATGGAGCGTTGACGACTCGACTCTGGCGAAACCACCTCCGCCCCGAGCAGGTGCTTCCACCGATCCTGGCTTTGCCCCGGCTGACGCCCCAAGTTCGTTGCGAGAGGCTGATCTCGGCCAGCGAGCGCCGCGAGCGTGGCTTCAACGGACTCCGTGTCCTCAAAGTCGTGTAGCCGATCGGTGCGTTGTCGGAGTTCGCCGGGGGTTTGTGTACCGCGCAAGGCCAACACGGTGACGACGGCAAGTGATGCCTGATCGAGTGGAAGCACCTCCTCGATGACGTGGCGATGCTTCCAGGCTCGGGAGCCGCTTGGCTTGAGACTTCGCACGAGCCCGCGCTCTCGAAGCGCGAGCAGCGCGGCGTCTACCTCTCGCTCGCTCAGATCGACGACCGGGTCACGACTGGTCTTTTGGTTGCATGCGAGGCGGAGCGAATTGGTCGACAGCGGATACTGGTCCGGGGTTGTGGTCTCCTTCTCGACGAGAGCGAAGAGTACCCGGATCTCATCTGCGGTGAGATCGAGTTCCATTCCAGGACCCTACCGCGACGAATCAACGCTGGGCTCGGACGTCCACGCAGCGGTCGTCGATGCGTCCTTGAGACCAACGAGGCCACACCGTGCCGAGTGCCGCTCGGGTCGCCTCCGTCCACGACGTTGCCTCCGGGGAGGCGATCCGTCGGACGGTTTGTCGGATCGTGTCAGGTGTGATCTCGTACCCGGCCCATACTCCTGGGTAGTCGCTTGTCGCGGAGACCTCGGTAAAGGTCACCTTGTCATCGATGAGTCGGTGGCGCCGGTTGCGATGCGTGTGACCCGAAGTAACCAACATGAGCGGATTGCGGTCCGAGGCGCTTGCGATGACGTCCATGCCTTTGTTTGGTGGAATGCCCGGCGGCCAGAACCAAGGGATAGGGGTGCGCTGCAGGTGGTGATGGAGGCACAGCAGCACCGGGTTGTCGGTTGCCACCGCTTCCAAGACGCGGCCGCTGTGGCGAGACAGGTCACCCGAACCCTTCCCGGGAAGGCTGGTATCGACCAGCACGATCCGGACGTTTCCAAGGTCGAGCACCTCGACATCTTCAACCGTCTTGCCGATCGATGATGCCCCTTCCTTGGGCATCACTTCGCGAGTGCTCCACACGTCGTGGTTTCCCGAGGTGATCATCACCGGGATGGGCACGTCGGCGAGGAGCCTTTCGGCCATCGCCCATTCCTCCCGGGCGCCAGTGTCGGTGAGGTCGCCCTTGATCACCAACGCCTCGGCGCCCCAGTCCAGAGCTTCATCGATCGCCGCCCGTCCACAACGGAGTGGGTAGGGGCCGGAGCCGGTGTCGGCGGTTCTCTTTGATGGCCCGAATTCCTCTGCGCCGAGGTGTACATCGGAGATGGTCGCGATCTTGGTTGCAGCCTGAATGGGAGGCCGGGTGGTGCCACGCAACACGGTGCTGACCCGTCCGCCGCGATCGAGGACTTCAATCCGGAAGGAGCGAGCCGGTTCCAGGCCACCAATGGTGGCAACGCCAACACCGGCATGGGTGGTGATCGTCGTCGTAAGGTGGTCGTTGACCCGAACCGTGACTTCGCCGTCAGTCGCGGGGTTCGTCCTGACGACGATCTGCGCGCTTGTGTCGTCGACAGCGAAGACTTCGTTGTCGACTAGTGCGCTGAAGGGGGGTTGGATCGAGGTCACCTGGTGAGAACGGATCCAAGTTGGGAGCGAACGCGGCTTCGGAACTTCGCGTTGACCCGCTGACGTTCCAAGTGCTGATCCAGCTGCTTCTGTCCCTGTGGCAATTCGCGATCCTCGAAGAATGCTTGTACCGCTCCAGCCGATTGATCGTCGGTGAGCCAGCGAACTCCGGTCAACATACGGACGATGGTGTTTGACGGGAAGGCTTCGTTGATCTCGTCCCAATCGGTCGCGATGCGTTGCCAGACCGATGGACCGTTCGCGCGGTTCATGAGGGCCTGCGCCAGAACGAAGGGCGCGTTCTGAGTTCTGATCGATCCGTCGAGCGACATCGAGGTCACGGTTTCGATCTGTGCAGCTCCAGGGAAGCTAGGCAAGGCGTAGAGGTTGCGCATCTCCTCTTGTGGGCTGGCTGCGTTCTCGAACCCGGAACGGAATCGATCGAAGTCCGTCGCATCTCCGTTACCGGCGACGACTTTGATCGCAGCAGCTTGCAGTTCAGCATCTGCGGACTCATCGTCGATCAACTCGCGGGCGCGAGCGACTGTTGCGGTTCGGAGATCGCTGCCTTCGGTCGTGAGCTTTCCGGCGGCAGCGAAGAGTGCCCCCCGCAACTGTCCGGTCCGCATGGACTCGCCCGCAGCGGGCACTGCGCCGAGGCGATCCATCGCAGGTGCAAGAAGCTCGCCTATGTACGCCCCAAGCGCCGCTCGGTCTGCGTCGTCCGCGACATGGTCGACGAACCCGACCGCGCCGAGCACCCGCTGCCACACCGAGATGTCGTCCTCGTCTCGATACCCAGCGAGCAATGCGAACAGATCGCTGAGTTCGGTCTCGCCTGCAAGCGTCAAGGACCACGTGTCATCGATAATGCCGAAGCGCTCAACCGCCGGTAGGTGGCTAACGCCCGATGAGCCCAGGTGGGATAGCTGTTCGGTCGGCAGTTTGACGCGATAGAAACCACTGCCTTGATGATTGAAGGATTCGATTGAGTCAGGCCCTTCCAGGGCGATCTCCATCTCGCTTATCAAGACCGTTTCGACGGTCCCGTCGCCTCGGCGAAGCTGGACCGGGACATGCCATAGTGCGTCGCTTTCGACCTGTTCGTAGGTGAAGCGGCGTTGGCAGAGGCCATCGGGATCGATCTGGATCACCGGATAGCCGCCTTGGAAGATCCAGGACTCCATCGCTGTCGTGATTGGCTGATTTGTGACGTGTTCGAGGGCTTCCCACAGATCGTTGGTCTCGGTGTTCCCGTAGGCATGGGTGTTCAGATAGTGCCGGATGCCGTCGCGGAATGGCTCCTCGCCGAGCCACTGTTCGAGCATGCGGACCACACCGGCACCTTTCTCGTAGGTGAGCAGGTCGAACATGGCCTCAGCGTCGGCGGGTGACACGACGGGGAATTCAATGGGGCGAGTAGCGGCCAGGCTGTCGACATCGAACGCTGCGGACCGGCTGATTCCGAAGCTGGTCCAACGCTGCCACTCGGGTTTGTATGCGTCGGTTGCCTTCATCTCCATAAAGGTGGCGAATGCCTCGTTTAGCCAGATGCCATTCCACCAGCCCATCGTGACGAGGTCACCGAACCACATGTGGGCCAGTTCGTGATTAATGACGTCAGCGACGTTCTGAAGCTCGGGTTGGGTTGCAGCCTCAGGGTCGACGAGCAGAAGGATCTCTCGGTACGTCACACAGCCCAGGTTCTCCATGGCGCCCATGGCGAAGTCCGGTAGGGCGATCATGTCGAGCTTGTCGGCGGGGTAGGCGATGCCGTAGTAGTCCTCGAAATAGGAGAGCGCATGGACGGCGACATCGAGTGCGAACTCGGTGAGGTGACCCTTGCCGGGCCGATGCACGATGCGAACCGGAGTTGAGCCAGCCATTGCGGGTTCGCTCACCTCGAGCGGCCCGACCACAAATGCGACCAGGTAGGTGGACATCTTCATCGTTTTTGCGAAGTGCACGGCGACCTTGCCGCCGTCGCGGTCGGTCCGACCGACCTCGGCGCCGTTGCTAACGGCGGTCTCGTCAGGGTCGACGACGAGGGTGATGTCGAACGTCGCTTTCATGTCGGGTTCGTCCCAGCACGGGAAAGCGCGCCGGGCATCGGTCGATTGAAACTGGGTCGTTGCAATGATGTGTTCGTTGTCGTCATCGTCGGTGAACGTCGACCGGTAGAAGCCGCGGAGGTCATCGTTGAGTTGGCCGTTGAATGATGCGCTGAACTCGATCGGTCCAGGGGCTCGTGGTCCGCCCAGATCCACGACGAGTTGTTCGTTCTCGACGTCGAGAACTACCTCTACAGCTTCCCCATCGATCGCTGCCGCAACGATGTCGAGCTCGAGCGAATTGCAGCGCAACTCGGTGGTTTCGCTAACGATGTCGGCCTGAACAACCACCGAACCCGAGAAGCTGCTCTGTGCGCGCTCGGGGGCAATTTCGACCGCGTAGCTGATCGGCAAAATGGTACGAGGAAGGCGATGATCCATTGATCGTGATCTCCTTTGCGAGGCTCAGCGCCGTTGGCGCCTAGAGGAGCGAATGCTACCGTCGACTCCCGTTGCCTGGATGAGTTTCCAGGTGTGGAGGACCTAGTGTCGGTAGAAGTAGTTGGAGTTGGTAACGCCATTGTCGACGTCATCGGTCAGGTCGATGACGCGTTTATCGAGGCCCACGATCTGAATCGTGGCTCGATGAGCCTGATCGATGAGCCTCGCGCTGAAGAGCTGACGAGCTTGATGCTCGATACTCAGAAGGCCTCGGGTGGGTCAGCTGCAAACACGATGGTGGGCGTTGCATCGTTTGGCCAAAGTGCGGCATACCTGGGCAAGGTTCGCGACGATGAGCTCGGACAGGTCTTCATCGATGACCTTCGCGCCGCTGGAGTGGGATACGACGTCGCTCCGGCTCACACAGGTCCAGCAACTGCTCGGTGCCTCATCCAAGTCACCCCAGACGGTGAGCGAACCATGAACACCTTCCTGGGAGCGAGCTCCATGCTTTGCTCCGAGGACATCGACGAGTCATTGGTCGCTCGCGCAAAGGTGCTGTATAGCGAGGGCTACCTGTGGGATCTCGAAGAGGCCAAGCAAGCGATTCGTGACGCCATGGACATGGCGCGCGACAACGGTGTAATGACATCGTTCACGCTCTCCGATCCGTTCGCCGTCGAGCGTCATCGAGACGAATGGCTTGGGCTCATCGCCGATCGAGTTGACCTCGTGTTTGGCAACGAGGATGAAGTCCACTCTTTGCTTGGCACAGAGTCGTTCGAGGCCGCGGTCCCCCAATTGCGCGAACTCGCGGAGACGGTGTGCGTGACTCAAGGTCGTAACGGATCCTCGATCGTCACTGCGAACGAGGTGATTGCGGTTCCCGTCGTTGAGGTCGAGAAACGGGTCGATACCACCGGCGCCGGCGACTTGTACGCCGCTGGCGTTCTTGCCGGCCTCGCCGCCGGGGCTGATCTGGCAACGGTTGGACAGATGGGGAGCTGCGCTGCGGCCGAGATCATCACCCACATCGGTGCCCGTCCGATGCAGCAGCTGTCCGAGTTCTGCGCTCGCTCATAGGTGATCTGGCAACTACGTTTGCCTTTCATGACATTTGACGTCACCGAATCTGGTCACATCGCACACATCGTTTTGAACCGGCCCGATGAGTTCAACACGATGACTCCCGAGTTCTGGCGGGACTTGCCGACGATCGTCGACGAGATCAGCGACCGCGGAACGTCGCGTGTGATCGTGGTGTCGTCCACCGGGAAGCACTTCAGCGCGG
This sequence comes from uncultured Acidimicrobiales bacterium, assembly GCA_964445255.1. Taxonomy (GTDB): domain Bacteria; phylum Actinomycetota; class Acidimicrobiia; order Acidimicrobiales; family SHLQ01; genus SHLQ01. The sequence continues at coordinate 6,048 of CAYUKM010000084.1, read as the reverse complement.
GCATGGATATCAGCGTCTTCACCGACGGGAGTCTCGAAGACGGCGACGATGTCGAACTTGGTCGAGCCCGAGCGAACTTCCGCTACCAGGTGCTCCATTTGCAGGACACCTTCACCGCCTTCGAACGTGCTCGCATGCCTGTTCTCGCTGCGGTGCAAGGTGGGGTAGTGGGCGGCGCTGTGGACATGGTGACGGCTGCGGATTGTCGATATGCGACCGAGGATGCATGGTTCTGCATCGAGGAGATCAACATCGGGATGACCGCAGATGTCGGAACGCTGCAACGCCTTCCGAAGTTGATCCCTGAGGGTGTCGTTCGCGAGATGGCCTACACCGGCGAACGGATGCCAGCGAGCAGAGCCAAAGAAGTCGGTCTCGTGAACGAGGTATACGCAGACCAGCCAGCGATGCTCGACGCCGTCATGTCGATCGCCGAACGAATTGCCTCGCGCAGCCCTCTAGCGGTTCATGGCACCAAAGAAATGATCAACTACACCCGCGATCATTCCGTTGAGGACTCGCTTCGCTACATGGCCACCTGGCAAACCGGCATGTTCCAACCAACCGATCTCATCGAGTCCTTCGGCGCCCGCCTAGAAAAGCGCGATGCCCAGTATGACGACCTGCCCGAAATAACGAGAGGCCTCTGAGCAGTGCCCCGTGCCGTCAAAGTCGCGACGGAGGAGCTTGACGGCTAAGGGCTTCATCCCACGCGGTCGGAGAGGGCGATCAGGAGGCCGGAGATCCAGACTCCGGCTGCGGAGAAGATTTCGTCGAGGAGGTTGCCGTCTGCGAGGACGTCGGCTCCGAGGCTGAAGCTGCCCGAGTAGGCGAACTCGACCGCGTAGGTCGATGGCTGCAGGTCGCGATCGTGGATGGTCTCGAGAGTGGCCCCGGGGATCCGCGCGAGTCGATCGGAGCCCATCTCCGGTGATTCCTCTGGGAGCGCGGCCGCTACCTGAGCGAGGTCGGGTAGATCGTCGAGCCCTTGTGCCCGCACAACAACTTCCGCGTCGATGGTTGGTACCGCTGAGAGGTCACCGGTCAGGAACCATCTCCGGTAGGCGGTTTGCGACCAGGTGGGCCACAACAAGGTGATGTCGGATTGCACGCGAGGCGGGTCTCCTTCGCCGGGGATGCTGTAGGAGGTTTCCCAACGGGTGTCGCCGAGGAGTGCGTCTGTGGTGAACCGCTCCTCGATCGCTTTGCGTTCGAGCATCGCTTGTTCAAGAGCTGTTCGTAGCGCGCCGATCGCGTCGGCGAAGACGTGGTCGAGCATTCCTACGACAATCCGAATTGACGGTCGCCGGCGTCGCCGAGACCGGGGCGAATGAAGCCCACCTCGTTCAAGGATTCATCGACCGCCGCGGTCCAGATATCGACGTCTGGATACTGAGCTGCCATGAGGTCAATTCCCTCCGGGCTAGCGAGGACACATGCAACGGTCACCGTCCCTGCGTTGGCGGCATAGAGCAGCTCACAGGTATGGGCGAGAGAGCCCCCAGTGGCCAGCATGGGATCGAGAACGAGGCACGCCTTGCCATCGAGATTGTCAGGAACCGTATTTGCGTATGCGTGGGGCAAAAGTGTGGTTTCGTCACGTTTCAAACCAATGAAGCCCACACGGGCAGTCGGGAGTAATTCGAGCGCTGCGTCGAGCATCCCGAGCCCGGCGCGCATCACGGGAATCAGAAGCGGCGGGTTCGCGACTTGGTGGCCGGTCGTCGGTTCGAGAGGGGTGTCGATGTCAATAGGCGTCAGAGTGAGTTCGCGGAGGGCGTCGAAGAGGACAAATGTGGAGAGCTCCTTGAGATTTCGACGAAAGTCTGGACGTTCGGTGGTGGTGGTACGAAGGTTCGCGAGCCGTTCAGAAACTAAAGCGTGCTTGACGATATGCGCGGTCATCGCCTTGACCGTACCAACCAAGCGATCGTGCTGCGAGGTGCGAAGAAGTCCCTCCTACACGCTTGTAAGTCCGTGTGATGGACCGTTTTGACTTCACTTCCTTTGTGGTGATGTGAACAATTTCACGCCCGAAATGACTTCCATGCGAGAGCGCGCATACATTACGCACACCTGTTGTGGACGTTGACGTCCACAGTGACTACGGAGGGAATCCGAAAATGAGAAACACGAAACTGGTCCGCCTTTTGGCGTTGCTGTTCGCTATCTCGCTCATCGCCGCAGCTTGCGGTGGAAGCGATGATTCTGCGGGCGACAATGCGGGCGGAGACGCAGATACAGAAGCCGACTCGGGCGACGCCGACTCGGGCGACGGTGGAGACTCCGGCGATGACGGCGGCGCCGAGGACGTAGACGTTGCTCAGGGTGGCACGCTTGCTGCTGTCCAAGCAGCTGGCGTTCTGCAGTGCGGTGGTAATGACACCCTGCCTGGCTTCGGCATCGTCGATGCTGACGGCGGGTTCAGCGGCTTCGACATCGACTTCTGCGGCGTTGTTGCTGCAGCGGTTCTTGGCGATGCATCTGCTGTAGAGGTAACCCCTCTCGTTGCAGCGCAGCGCTTCCCGACCCTGCAGAGCGGTGAGATCGACATTCTCATCCGTAACACCACCTGGACCGCATCTCGTGACGGTGCTGAGCAGGCAAACTTCCTGTACACCACCTTCTTTGACGGCCAGGGCTTCATGGTCCGCTCCGACAGTGGCATTTCGACCATCGAAGACATGGCAGACGCATCGATTTGTGTACTTACCGGTACCACGACGCTTCTCAACCTGAACTCGTTCCTCGGTGATGCGGGAGTTCCGTTCACCGCTGTTGAGTTCGAGTCGAACGATGAGTTGAACCCAGCCTTCCAGGCAGGTCAGTGCGAGGTTTGGACCTCGGATGCTTCCCAGCTTGCAGCCTTCGCTGCCGGTATCGACGAGGACCTCACGATCCTTCCGACCATCATCTCGAAGGAGCCTCTCGGCCCAGTGGTTGCTGACGGCGACACCGAGTGGGCACAGGTTGTCAACTGGGCAACCATGGCAACCGTTCAGGCATGGGAGTTCGGAATCACCTCAGAGAACATCGAAAGCTTCATGGACTCTGAAGACTCGAACATCCGTCGCTTCCTCGGTCTTCCAATCGAAGATGACGACGGAAACGAAGCTATTGCTGAAGTTGGCCTTGGCCTTCCTCCAGACTTCGCTTGGCAGATCGTCTCTCAGGTCGGTAACTACGGCGAGATCTTCGACCGCAACCTCAACCCAATCGGTCTTGCAACCGAGGGTGGCCCGAACGACATCTGGCTGAACGGTGGCCTGCACTACGTGCCGCCATTCCGCTAAGAAGTAACCACTTTTCTGTGACAAACAGATGAAGTAGTGCTTTACGAAGGGGCCGAGTCGGACTCACCAACTCGGCCCCTTCTACCGTTAATCGACCTGGCTGGCACAACGTGGTGCTTCGGAGGGCCTCTATGATTACTGTTCTTCTATGGGCGCTGGCGCTATTCCTGATAGCAGCCGTCGTCTACACGGTTGGCCGGTTGGTCTTCGACACGTTTCAGCTATTTCGTACGAGGGCTGCCCGTGACGACAGTGCTGTTCTGTGGCGCGATGTTGGTGCGATCGGCATCGCTGCTCAGGCTGTCGTTCTCGGCTTGATTGGACTGCTCCTGTGGTACCTGTGGGGCAACTTTCGGGCGCGCACCGAGCTGCTCGGGCTTGAACTTTCCTTCGACTTCCTCGATCAGCCAGGCAACATCACCATTGCGGACAACCCGCTCGATGCTGGCGACACCGTCTCCGAGGCCATCACGCAGGCTTTCCTGAATACGTTGCGAGTCATCGCGATCGGTATCCCTCTGGCGATGATCCTTGGAACGCTGGTCGGTATCTCCCGATTCTCCGATAACTGGATCCTGCGCAAGCTCGCGACCGCCTTCGTCGAGTTCTTCCGCAACATCCCGCCCCTCGTGGTGATCGTCTTCTTGTGGGCTGCCGTGTTCTTGCAATTCCCACGCTCTCAAGAGTCGTGGACACCCTTTGACTGGTTCGTGTTCAACAATGCCCGCTTCGCCTTCCCCTCCTTTAAACGCACAGGCGACGGAAACTTTACCCTCTTCGTATGGCTGATTCTCATCGCCGTGATCGCCGCCATCATCGTTGGAATCTGGCGAACGCAGCTATTCAACAAGACTGGTACACCACATCGGCGCACGCTGTGGGGCCTCGGCACATTTGTGGGCATCGTTGCCGTTTCGTACTTCGCCCTCGGAACCCCGGCAACCATCTCGATCCCGACCATTGACGACCGAGGCCGCGTGATAACCGACGGCATCCGCATGCAGATGCCCTACGCCGCGCTCACCTTCGCCCTTGTGATCTACACCTCGACCCACATCTCTGAGATCGTCCGAGGGTCGATCCTCGCGGTCCATAAAGGTCAGGAAGAGGCAGGCAACGCGCTGGCGCTTTCAACCGTGCAGAAGTACCGCTTCGTGATTCTTCCTCAGGCCTTCCGAGTGGCGTTCCCTCCGCTCATCAGTCAGATGCTGAACTTCGCCAAGAACAGCTCACTAGCGTTGCCGATCGGTTTCACCGAAACCACCGCAGCCATTCAGAACCTCTTCGGTCAGTCCCAGCCTGCACCACAGTTGTTGTTGATCCTGGCGTTGCTTTATCTAGCGGTATCACTGGTGCTTTCGGCGGTTGGCAATGTGATCAACCGGCGACTGCAACTGGTAGGGAGGTAGATCATGACCGGTGGAAATATTGCGACCGACCTCTCACGAGTAGTCGATGGTCTTGACGACCCGGATGCGCCGCCGAGCCAGAAGCTCCCGCCAGGGGAGTGGGTCAAGAAGAACCTCTTCTCCTCGCCGTTCAATTCGCTCGTTACTTTGGTTGTCGGTGGGCTTGCGCTCCTGTTGGGGTTCTTTGCCATCCGTTGGCTACTCAACAACGACTACGAGATATTGCGAGTCAACGTTGCGAACTTCATGGTTGGCCGGTTCCCCCGTGAAGAACTCTGGCGTCTTTGGGCATCGGGCTTCGTATTCCTGTTCGCGGTCAGCTTGACGACCGGAGCGCTCTCACGATCGGCTCATGAACTGGCCATCACCCAGGAGCTCCCAACGGAGAAGGAATCCTTCGCAAGCTTCGTGAAGCGTTTCTGGGCGGTGATTGCCGTCATGTTGTTCTTCGTCAGCTTCGCTCGGACGGCACCGCCTTACATCGGCCTCGCTGTCGCATTTGTCATCCCGATTATCGGGCGTGAAATCGGCTGGAGGTTGCCAACCCCGATCCGGCGTCAGATCGCATACATCGGTACGACACTGCTCGTCCTGTCCGTCTTGGTTATCGCCGGCACGTCGAACTTTGGCGGCGCCGTGCTCGGTCTGATCGCCTTCGCGTGGGTCTCCGCTGAGTTGTCGCGGCGCAATGTTGCCTCTGGACTGGCGAGCATGGCGGTCAACCTCGGGCCAGCGGTAATTGTTGGGCTCGTCGTTTGGTTCGTGGTTCGCTCGATCGGATACGAAGGGTTCGGTTGGGAGGACTGGGGCGGCATTCACATCACACTGTTCACCGCGGTCGTCGGTATCACCACAGGGATGCCCTTTGGCATCCTCTTGGCGCTGGCACGTCGGTCGGACCTGCCGGTGCTCAAGACCGCTTCGGTCATCTTCATCGAGTTCGTTCGCGGCGTGCCGCTAATCTCGCTGCTTCTTGCATCAGGTCTACTGCTGCCGCTGTTCCTCCCGGTCGATCTCCCTCGACCCGCTGACCTCACCCTCGCCATCATCGTGATCACGATGTTCAGCTCGGCCTACATCGCTGAGATTGTTCGGGGCGGTTTGCAGGCGGTCCCGAAGGGACAGACCGAAGCAGCTCAGGCTGGCGGAATGTCGGCGTTCAACGTGCAGCGCCTCATCGTCCTGCCACAAGCACTTCGAGCAGTGATTCCGGCCATGGTTGGTCAGTTCATCGCTTTGTTCAAGGACACCTCGCTGCTCTCGATCATCGGGATCACCGAATTCTTGCGGGTATCTGACATCGCCAATGCGCAAACCGACTTCGTCGGGCGCGGGCTGTTCGGCGT
>CAYUKM010000083.1:11535-12684 GCA_964445255.1 uncultured Acidimicrobiales bacterium | reverse complement strand
GCTGAGCTCTCCGGGCTCATCACCTACCGAGATGACAGCGGCGCGATAGTCGTCTCCTCCCCCACGGGCGAATCCTTCGTGACGCTGAACGACCCGGAGGTACAAGCCCAACGCGCCCAACCTACCTGGTCGAACGATGGCACTCGGGTTGTGTGGACCTCGCTCAACGCCGACGGACCCTCCGTGACCATCGCCGATTTCAATGGAGACAACCGGGTAACGATCTCCGCCCCGACCCCTGCCTTCTTCTTCGCCTGGTCGCCCGACGACTCCACCATCGCCGCCCTGGGACCAAGCCCTCAAGGTGTCGAATTGTTCTTTGTCGATACCGCGGCCGATGAGATCACTCGAGTTGGCTCCGGCCAACCGTTCTTCATCGACTGGGCAAGCGACACTTCGCTGACCTCTGCGGTGAACGGCGCCATCCTCGCTGACATCCCGACGGATGCGGTAACAGTCGACGAACGTGAGTTGTCCGCTCCGCTGGGCGCCTTTCAAGCTCCAGCCTACGTCGACGACCTGATACTCGTCGCCATAGCAAGTGGCTTCGACGGGAACGACCTGGCCCTAATCGACGGGAACGACGCCGTCACGGTCGCCCTCGCCCCCGGACCCATCACCTTCAGCCCGAACCCGGTCGATACCCGCGTCGCCGTTCTCGTCAATGCCGACACCAGCGAATCCCAAGTTATTGCCTTCCAGCCCGACTCTCCAGCGACGCTTCCCCCGAACCGCGTCTCCATCGTTGATTTCGTGACGGGGGAAGTCGAGACCCTCGACATCGAAGGGGCATTAGCCACGCAATGGAGCCCCAACGGAGCGGTACTCGCTGTGCTCCTCGCCCAAGAAACGGGCCTTGAGTGGCGTTTTGTGATCAACGACGAAATGCTCCCCGGCGACCCATTCATACCGAGCCAAGAGTTCTTCAACTCCTACGTGCCCTTTGCAGACCAATACGAGCGTGCAGCCACCTGGTGGTCGCCTGACTCGCGTGCGGTGGTGTTCTCGGGTTCGATCGACGGCGAATCTGGCGTGTGGGTCGACCTTGTCGAAGATGGACGTGCAGCGATCAGGATCGCCGATGGCGACATCGCATTCTGGTCACCCGCTTCGTGATCGACCTCGGCGAGACCACATAGCTGCTGGATC
>CAYUKM010000083.1:0-11435 GCA_964445255.1 uncultured Acidimicrobiales bacterium | reverse complement strand
TCAGAGAACTAACCTGAATGCGCATGGGACCCGAAGAACCTTCGTATCCAAGTGACGATCTGATTCCATCTCCCGGGGGATGGATAGTGCCAGACGGAGAAAGGCCAGCATGGGAGTGGATCCCGCCTGGAGGTGCAGCGCCCAGGCCCGAAGAAATGCCGCTATGGCTCCGAATCCTCTACCGGACCCCCTTTCTCGATCGACGAGCACACGAGATGATGTGGTGGCGCGGAGGTTGGCTGGTACTTCCACCAGGTCACCCCTGGCTAGATGACTAACTAGAGGCGGAATCGGAGACGATTCGCTGTCTCTGCAGAAGCGTCTAAGACCCGTCTCTAGAGCAGCGTTGGATCCTGGCAGCCGTCGAAGCCGCCTGTGCCGGACGAGGAGTCGTCGACGAAGTCGCTGAGGTAGCCAGAGCCCGGGTCGTCCGTGGTGAGCCAACGAATGAGACCATCGGCGATCGCCTTGCCGTGAGCCCATTGCACGTCGTTGTCGATGAACAATGCCTCTTCGCTTGCATTCGATAGGTAACCGGCCTCGGTGATCACCGACGGTACCCCAGGGGTGAAGCGGTGGATGCCGTAGAGGTCTTCGCCGCTGCTGTTGAAGCGGGTACCAACGCCGTTTCGCCAGGTGCCTACCCAGTCGGCTTCGAAGTCGTCGAATGCGTCGACCACCTCTTCGAAGAGGATGCCGCCGAGTCGGCTCGCCTCGGGGTTGCCGCCATCGACGAACATCTCCGTGCCCGGGGTGTCTTGGCGGCGTGTTGCACCACCGTTGTGGTGGATCGAAATGAAGGCCTTGGGTTGTAGCGCATTGGCGATCTCGGCCCGGCTTCGCAGCGGGATGCGAATGTCGGTGGTTCGTGTGAGCAGTACCGAGTATCCAGCTTCGTTCAGGTACCACTCGGTGATCTCAGCGATTCGAAGGTTCAGATCGCTTTCTTTGTTACCCGCTGGCCCCACCGCTCCCGATTCGGATCCGCCGTGACCGGGATCGATGACGAAGTCGACCGTTCCGATGTGTTCCCCAGACTCAAGCGTTACCTCGTTACCGCACGGCGTAAGCGCACGGAAGCCACCAGCCGATGCGGGGCCGATGACCGGCAGCACGACTCCTGTCGAACTGACCAGGACGCCACCGTCGACGGGTGGCGCGGGCGCTGCGGTGGTTGTCGTCGTGGAGGTAGTAGTCGTCGACGTTGTCGTGCTCGTGGTGGTCGTGCTCGTCGTTGTGGTCGTGGTCGTAGTGGGCGCGACGTCGTCGGCAGCGTCCTCGTCCTCATCATCATCGGCGTCAGCCGCGCCGCTCGAATCTGCGGCTTCTACGCCGAGCAAGCGTTCGACCTCTTCTACGGAGAGGGTTTCCGATACCGGACCAGGGTTTTTCGACGTCTCCTCAGAGCCGAGAACCGCAACGTCAGGTTCTTCACCGGCGTCCTCAACATCGGCCAGTGCCAAGCGTTCGGCACTGGTGGAGGACGGCGATACCAACACCCGCGGTCCGCGTTCAACCGGTTGAGTCCCAACAACGGCTGCGGCGGCGCGATCGCCGACCGACTGCGCCACAAGGTCAGCATGGGGTTCACCCGCAGGAGGTAGTGCGAGAGCTGCCGTAATCAGGCACAGCGTTACGGCAGCTGCCAATAGGATGTGACGCACTTCGGGGAACCTCCACGCCAGACGTGAGCGAACGTTGATATCCCCTACTCCAATCACCAAGTATAGAAACAGCCGCGGTCAGGTTAGTGGATTGTCCGAAAGCTTTCTTAGCTGGCGCCGTCGCCGCGCGTCGAGTCCCATGCGGAGCCGGAGTTATCTCGAGTGAAGGGCTCGGCAGGGGGCTCCTCCCCCTCTAGCTCAGCGTTGATGACATCAAGTTTCCATCGGGCCTTGGAAATGTCGAGGCGTAGGTCGGCGAGTTCATGACCTGTCGTAGCGGATTTAAACTTCTCCAGCACATCTCGATAGGTGTCGCTGGCGTCGACGTAGCGTTCTTTGAGCGCTGCATCGTTGGCGATAGTGACTCGTGGATCGAGATCCAGGATGCGGTCGCTCATCTGCTGAAGCTCAAGGGCAGTGTTGTCCCGTGCTGGGTTGGTATGTACTCGCCGGTTCTTCTTCTTGTTCGCGGAGAAGAACGACAATGCGCCGAGAGCGATGGCGACGATGAGTAGGCCGAGTAGCAGTCCGTTGGTCACGAAAGACGCACCTTCCTCCGGGGTCAGCCCTGAATCGTTCGCCTGCGCGAGTTCGGCGGTCAGGGCTGGGTCGATCGTATCGCCGAGAGCTGCAATCTCGGCGGCGGCACTCCGAAAGGACGCCTCGGGATCGCTACGATCGAAATCCAAAAGCACGCTTCTGAGGTTGGCGAAAGGGAACTCGGTACTGGCACCGGTCGCATCATCTTCGGTCACGAACAACAGCGTCCGCGGACCTCCGGACACGTTAATCACGTCGAGAGTCGACAGGGCTAGTAGGGCCGCAGCGCTGCGGTCTGGGTCCTCTTGTACGGTGAAGCTACGGTCGGTAAACGCAAAGGCGAAGCGGTCACCGAATTCAACAACGACCTCCTCCATAACCGCCGGGTCGAGGGTCGATGATTCGTCCCAGAACCCTTGAGACGCGATGCTGGCGGCGATCTCGTCTTGCATGGTGGTTGTTGATGAATCGGCGGTGGCCGCGCTCATGGTCAACACGGACAAAGTGATTGCGATCACGATGCCGATCGCCCACTGGATGGAACGGGTTCCCGAAGCCGCCGCGCGCTTCGGGTATCTCACGCCTCGGACTCCGTCGCTGTGGCAGGCTCCCCCTCGGCGGCCGGTTCAACGCCAGCGTCTGCGTCCTTCGCCTTCTCGACGAGCTCGACACCCTCGATGTCTTCTCGGTTGAGGGTCACGAGTTCCTCATCGGTGGGATCTTCAATATCGACCATTCGAACGGCGTGGCGTGACACCGATGCTTCGAAGAGATTTCGTGCCGACCGACCGTTACCAAATCCATGACCTCGATCTTGCTTGGCAAAGAAGTCGAGGACCGCCTGCTCGCCGCTTTCATCGAGGTGGTACTCCTGCCCGCCAGCGATTAGGCCGAAGATTTTGAGCAGCTCATCGTCGTTGTAGTCAGGGAACGCGATCGTCCGCGGGAACCGAGACTGCATACCCGGGTTGGCCTCAACAAGAGCGGCCATCTCATCGGGGTAGCCGGCAAGAATGCACACCAGGCTGTCGCGGCGGTCCTCCACCAGCTTCACCAACGTGTCGATCGCTTCGCGACCGAAGTCTCGTTCACCACCGCGGGTGAGCGAATAAGCCTCATCGACGAGCAATACACCTTGATCGGCTCGATCGAAGACCTCGTTCACCTTGGTCGCGGTCTGACCAACAAACCCGGCGACAAGCCCCGAGCGGTCAGTCTCGATGAGGTGCCCCTTCTCGACTACACCGAGGCTGCGGTAGATCTGCGCGAGCAGACGCGCCACAGTCGTCTTACCGGTACCGGGATTACCAACGAAGATCAGATGCCGACTCGAGTCCGCTACGGGCAGGCCGCGTTCTGCACGGAGCTTTTGGACCCTCAGCAGCGCGGCAACGAGCTTGACCTCTTCTTTGACCGCATCGAGACCGATGAGCGCATCGAGTTCCTCCAGTAGTTCGTCCAACGGACGCTCTGGGGGCAACTCGACTTCCTCGGCCGCATCACCGGCGGGCTTCGGGCCGCCGCTGGTCGCCACTGAAGCGCCGGAGTTCACGTTGCCGCTCTTCATGGTGCGCAGGAGCATCGAACGGAACTGTTCGACGCCGCTTAGCTCGAAACGAGATGTGTAGTCGTCGAGGCCGATCGCGGTGTGTGCCATGCGCATCGCGTGCTCGTAATAGACGCTCGAATATGCGGTGCCCGACTGCTGGTCGGCAGCGACGACCGAGTTGAACAAGCCTGATGGCTCGTTCAACCAAGACTTCTTGCCCGTGATCAAGCCAGCGGAGCGCACGTCGGCTGGTGAAGTGTCCTCATCGAGCAGATCTGGGAAATGCGCTTGTAGCGCTGCCACAAAGGCTTCCAATTCCTGATCGGTGTGGCTCTCATCGCAATCGATGAAGGCCGCCGAAAGGTTGAAGGCATCGAGCGCAAGGTCGTGTCGAAGTTGCTCGGGACTCCTACGAAGCATCCCCTCGGCGACGGGTTCTAGCGTTGCCATCATCGAGTCGAGATATGCATCAACAGCTGTTGCCAAACCAAGGTCAAGATTCGCCATGCCCATCAGCCTAGGAGATGGACCGAACAGCGAGGGACTCACACGCTTGACGTAGTCTGAGGGCCATGTCACAGCCCATCATCGACCTTCGCAGCGACACGGTAACCAGACCGGGAAAAGACATGCGGGCGGCTATGGCTGCAGCCGAGGTGGGCGACGACGTGTTGGGCGACGACCCGACGGTGACCGCACTCGAAGAGAAGACCGCGGAGCTACTCGGCCACGAAGCAGGGCTCTTCGTACCCTCTGGCACCCAATCCAACCTGTGCGCGCTTCTCACCCATTGCGCTCGGGGTGAGGAGTACATCGTCGGGCAGAACGCACATACCTACAAGTTCGAGGCGGGGGGTGCCGCGGTGTTGGGGTCGATCCAGCCCCAACCGATCGAGTTCGAAGCTGACGGGACGCTTGACCTTGATCGGGTTCAAGCGAAGATCAAGCCGGACAACGAACACTTTGCGATCACCCGTCTGCTCGCTTTGGAGAACACCACCGATGGCATGGTGCTCCCAATGAGCTACCTCGCTGAAGCTCGGACCTTCGCGGACGAGCACGGCTTGATCTTGCACCTTGACGGCGCACGTATGTGGAACGCGGTCGCCGAACTCGGGGTGGCCGAGTCCGAGATCGCCGGGATGTTTGACAGCGTGTCGGTGTGCTTGTCCAAGGGCCTCGGAACGCCCATGGGCAGTGTGCTTGTTGGGTCGGCTGAGTTCGTGGGCAGAGCGCGCCGCTGGCGCAAGATGCTCGGCGGTGGACTGCGTCAGGCAGGGATCGTCGCAGCCGCCGGAATGTACGCACTCGATCACCACCGCCAACGCATGGTCGATGACCATGAGATGGCCCAAGCCATCGCCGACGTTCTAGATGAGATTCCCGGAATCGACGTCGTGGCGCGAAATACGAACATGGTCTTTGCCGACCTGCGCAATTACGACGGCGATGTCGAAGCCCGGTTCGCCGAGCACAACATCGTTGGTTCAGCACACCCGGAGCGGTCACGATTGGTCACGCACCTCGACCTTCCCGAGGACACACCGAGCCGAATCGCTGCCGCGCTCTCGTAATCTACGACTACGCCGTCACACCAGAAATGAGCCGTTTGCCCTGCACGGATCGAACTCGGACGCGTCGATACCTCTCTCATGGGTCTCTTTCGGCGTCGCGCAGGCGTTATTGGTTTACTGGCCGCGATCATTGTTGCTGGGCTCGGGCTACTTGCTGTCGTAACACTTAGCGCCCGATCAGAACGCACTGCGGAAGCTCAAACCGGCGCGGGACTAGTTACCGAGGTCCCGAGAACCGATCTTCCGCGCGTCCTTGATGGCGTCGTCCTGGAGAGTGCCCAGGTTGGCAACTTCATCGTCGTCGGTGGCGAGTTCAGCCAAGTGGAGTTGAGCGACGGAACTATCGAAGAGGTCACGGGCGCCTACGCCTATCACATCGACACGGGCGAATTCATCGACGCTTTCACACCCGAACTCGTCCGGGCGAGCGGCGCACAGGTGGAAGTTATTTCCGTTGAAGCCGCAGGCCCACAAGCCGTCTTTCTCGGCGGCAGGTTTGGCACGGCAAACGGACATCCGCAGGATTCGATTACCCGGATCACCGTGTCCAACGGCCAAGTACAAACCCGATTCCAAACCGACGTCGAGGGCGTTGTTCGAACCATCGAGGTGGCCCAGGACGGACGTTTGTTCATCGGTGGCGAATTCACGGCAGTCGACGGACAACCTCGCCTCAACCTCGCAGAACTCCACCCGACGACTGGAGAGGTCACGGACTTCCGCGCCGACGTCCCGGTGATGGTCCGAACCCTGAACGTCACCCCGGACAACGTGTTGGTCATTGCGCATCGAGGCGACACCGTCGGAGGCGAAGACCGCCCCGGGCTCGCGCTCATCGATCTCGACACGGACACAATTCTCCCGTGGCGAACCGACTTCTATGGGGGTAACGCCGCGATCCAAACCATTAATGCCGATGTTTCACCCGACGGCACGCTGGCGGTGCTTGTAGCCAACGGCGGAGACTTCCCAAACCTCGGTCGCGACTCCGCCGTGGCCTTCAACATCCATCAGACCAACCAACCCCAGAACGAGCCTGCTTGGATCGCCCGCAACTTCGACAGCACCTACTCGGTCGGTATCACCAACAACGCTGTCTACTTGGGCGGTCACTTCTGTTGGGTCGAAGGCCCAGGCTCACCCGAGCCATGGCCGGGCGATGGCGAATTCAGCAACGCTAACAGCTGCTTCGGCGAAACATCCGCCGCACGGTTCGCTCCCGATACGGTCGCTCGCGACCAGATCGCCGCCTTCGACCCCGCGACGGGCAAGGCCCTCGAGTGGGATCCGGGGTCGGACGGCTTCGAAGGCGTGTGGTCTATCGAGGTCATCGACCGCGGGCTTCTCATCGGCCACGACGGCAGTCTCATCGGCCGCGATGGTGACCGTACACGCGCTTTCAATGTTGGGCGCCACGGCTTCCTCGACAACGGAGTAGGCGCTACCAGTGAACTCGCGTTCACTCCCGTACCTCCGCCCACAACGACGACCACGACAACGACGACCACGACAACGACCACCACGACCACTCCGCCACCTCCACCGACCTGCAACGGTGAGGTCGCAACCATCGTTGGAACCCATGGCGATGACGTTCTGGTCGGAACCGACGGTCGCGACGTCATCGTAGGTCTACGCGGTATGGACCGCATCGAAGGCCTCGGCGGTAGCGACGTGATCTGCGGCAACGCTGGCGCGGACACCATCGACGGCGGGCCTGGTGCGGACACGATTTTCGGCAACGGTGGCCGCGATGAAATCAACGGCGGCAACGGCAGCGACCTGCTTGAGGGCGGTGGCGGCAAGGACCGTATTTTCGGCGGCAATGGCGTCGACACCATCGTCGGCGGCAAAGCTGCCGACCGGCTCTTCGGAGAAGAGGGTCGAGATACGCTTTCGGGTCTACTCGGCCCCGACTTCCTAAACGGCGGCCCGGACACCGATGCCTGCTTCGGTCGGGTCGAGGGTAGGGCCGACAGCTTCGGCGACACCTACCAGTCGTGTGAGAACTAGCCCAGAAGGAACTGTCAGTCGCTGCCACTAAGGTCGGGACATCACGACGCAACAGCTGCCACCTACACCGGGCCTCCACGCCCAACAGATCACCGACGACGCGGTCTACGCCCTCGACATCGAAACCGATACCGAGCTGGGCGGCCTCGATCCCACCGTGGCGCCAATCGTGGCCATTGCAGTAGCTGGGGCGGGCGAGTCGATGGTCTTCACGGGTGATGAGCGCGACATCTTGACCCAGGTCGACAGTTACCTCCTGGCGTTGGTTCCGGGTGTGCTCGTCACGTGGAACGGCGCCCGCTTCGATCTTCCGTTCATCGCCGATCGGGCAAGACTCCTGGGCATCACACTCGGGCTACAGCTGGTCGCCGACGCTCGATCACTCTCACACCGTGACCCGCTTCCAGGACACGCGGGCGGCTACCTCGCGCGCTGGCATTCCCATAACCACCTCGACGCCTACCTCGTGTATCGGGCCGACGTCGGAGCCTCGCTCGGCATCCCGTGCGGTCTGAAGGTCCTGGCCCGCCTCGCCGGACTAGAGCCTGTAGAAGTCGATCGGACGATGATCCACGAGCTCAGCGACGAATCGCTCCACGCCTACGTAGCCAGCGACGCCGAACTCACCCGCGAGCTCGCCCTACGCCGTTGGCCCACCGCAGTACTCGCGATCGACGCCCCTCAACGTATTTCTGTGTAGTTGGCAACTTGATGGTGGGCGGTGTCTAGGTGGACCTTGGCTTCGGGGACGCCCCCGAAGCGGCCTCGCGACCACCGGACTTCGACGTGGCCTTCAATAGGCCGGCGCGCGCCTTGTAGTTCGGCTCGCCACCTGACCAGTGGCTGGCCCATCGCATCGGCCCACACGTCAAACGAACGAATCGCGTACTCCCGACGAAAGTCTGATGGGGTACCAACCCGAAACCGCAGCGGTGTTCCATCGTGACTCGCACCCAGAACGAAGTACGGGGCCGGCTGGAATCGAAGCAACCGCCACAGCATCTGCTCTTGGTCGGCCTTGTCCGACAGGTTCTCCTTCCAACGATGTGCTGTTGCAACGGAGACCGCATTGACGAAGTCACGGTAGGGGCTCGCTAACTCGTCTGGCCACGCACCCCGGGTCGGCAACGCGTCCTTGAGTCGTAGACGCGACTCGCCATCGAGTTTGCTCACGCATTCGGGCATGTCATCACCCAGACCGGTAACAGCAACGCTGCGCTGGTAGAGGTCTTGATAGGCCTCGGGAGCGATTTCGAGGAACCAGTCGGTGCGATCGCCTCGACGCTCGGCCAGCAGGCGGTCAAAGACGTGTGCGGGCGAGACGTTGAACAAGATGTCTGAGCCATATTTGCAACTGATGAGGTACACGTGGTCGACCCGAAGGTCGGCGGGTATCTGGTCATAGCCAGGAGGGCGTCCTGGGCCTTGCCATTCGACCCGGTCGGGCACTCGTCCGCGCAGTCCGTCTGGCGATTCCAAGAATCGCTGGCCGTGATCCCACGCCTGGGCGAACTCGGATTTGGACTCACCAGCTGCGAGCTCATCGGCGAGCAGGTCGTACTCGTCGTCGGTGACGTTGTGGAACCAGTCAGGCCGTACGGCGAGTGCACGATCGACGCTCGGAAAGCCGAGCATGGCGAGGCCGGTCACGATCTCGGTGATTTTGGTACGGGAACTCGCCATCTAGAGCGTCATCTCACGAAGTTGCTTCGCCGTCTCGGTCGTCACGGTAGAGCGGGGCGAACTGGAGCTGCGCACCGATCAAGTCGTTCGGAAGATCGGCGTCGGAGTACACGTGGAGATGGGTGTATACATCGATCGCTATGCCGGTGGTGTCGATCCACTCGACGACCGCGTCGGCCCAGCGTTCATCGAGGAGGGCCTTCTGCATGCGCTTCTTCGCTGCTGGGTCGAGCCCGGTCGGCACCGAGCGGGCGACCACTTCGAGCGCTAGCAATCGCTGGAGCACCTCCATGGATTCTGCGGCGTAAACCGTTGGAGGCTCATCGCGGACGACCGCGTAGGCGACGGCGTTCATGCGCCGCGGGTATGGAACCGATCTTCGATGTCCTTCGGCGTCCAGAACCCGGGAAGGGGCTCAGCAGCACCGAGGCGTGCGTATCGGCGAAGTCGCTCCACGCCAGCAGCATCGCTGACGTCGGCGTCATCGGCAAATAGGCCATCGCCGGGGTCGTCGAAGATTTCGATGGCATCGAAGATCGCCCACGGACCGACCGCTCGCATGGCTCGATCGCCTTCGGAGCTCTTTCGTGGCAGATGCGAGGTAAGCACCAACAAGCGAGTGTCTGGGTGCGTGGTCTTGAGCACGTTGGCTCGACCGAGCATCTTCCACAACGTGTCGGTGCGCATCAGGCCAGGCCGACTGCTGGTGAAGGCGCCAGACATGTCGACGTAGTAGCGATGCTCGCCCTTGGCGTCGGCGACCTCAAAGTTGTACTGCAACCCGGTGCCTTTGACCTTCACCTTCTCACCGATGATCTCAAAGCCAGCTTCGCTCAGCACCTCCTTGGCGAGGTCTTGTGCCTTCTTGCCTTCCTTGGTAGCTCGCGCTTGGAAGTGTTCGACCCGTTCGTCGATGTTTTTGGGGACTTCTACGAGTGGCAATGGTTCATCTCCTGCTGATTCAACAGCCCGGTGTCTTCTGCGGGCTTTTTCTGCTGCGACCCGTTCACGGGCCAATTCGATGTAGTCGGAGTCAAGGTCGAAACCGACTCCTCGGCGAGCGGTGCGTGCGGCGGCCACGACCGTCGAACCCGAACCCAAGAAGGGGTCGAGCACGACATCACCTTCGAAGGTGTAGAGGTCGATCAAACGGCGTGGCAGCTCGACTGGGAATGGAGCCGGGTGGCCGACTCGGCGAGCCGACTCGGGGTCGATACGCCACACGTCGAGCGTGGCCTCCATGAATTCGTCTGCGCTCACGCTGCTGCGATGCGGCAGCCCTTGGGTCTCACGCTTGGCGGGCTTAAGGGCACGGTCGAACCGGCCCTTGCTCGCGATGATGACCCGTTCGGTGATGTCTCGAAGCACGGGGTTGGTAGCCGAGCGATACGAGCCCCAGGCGAGCGAGCCGCTAGCGCCTTCGGCTTTGTGCCAGATGATCTCGCCGCGCAACAACATGCCTAGGTCGTCCTGGAGGATACTGATCACGTCGGCAGAAAGACTGCGGTAGGGCTTACGCCCGAGGTTGGCCACGTTGACCGCCATACGGCCACCTGGCTCGAGTACGCGGAGACACTCTGAGAAGATGTCTCGGAGCATCTGGAGAAAGTCGAGGTACGACTCGGGAATGGCCTGGGCGCGATCGCGATCGCCCACGACGGCCTGCTCGTACTCTTTACCCACGAAGTACGGCGGCGACGTGACGACAAGCGCGACCGAGTTGTCGGGGATCAGCGCCATGTCACGGGCATCACCGTTGACACACCAGTCGTCAAGGCCGAGCTCCTCAGCCTCAGGCAAGGCATTGACCGTTTCGTCATCGGACACCATTGGCGCCGTGAATCGAGCGTAGAACTCGCTCGCGTCATGACTTTCACGCCGACCGGCGCCAAACGCCTGTGTCGACGTCGCACCCTTACGCAACGACGTACGCGGAGTGGTCTCATCGCCTCCCTCAGTGGGAGCGGTCGTAGTGTCGGTTGAGTTAGCGGTGGGTTCCACGGATGGAGCCTTTCGGAGTAGCACTGACTTGGGGTAGACCCCTGGCGTCGTAACAGTCTCCGACCGCTCGGAACATGCTACGAACATCTGAGCAACAACATAGGGATGGGGTGTGACAGGCTGATTCAGCGGTCGCAATCCGTCGCCCGGCGGCTCCTCGATGCTGCCGTTCGTTCCTCACTCAGACTGCCGGCCGGAGGCCGACACCGCTCCCACCGCAACCCGCAGGGTTGCCCTTCGTAGCTGGGAGCTATCTAGGTTGTTTGGCGATCGGCTGTTACTCGATGTTGTGAGCGCTAGCGAGCAACTCGGTTAGAGAGGAGGCCCGCTAGGGCCGACGAACGGCGAGCAGTGCCTTGGCAGTGAGTTCGAGGCTGTGGAGTCGGGCTTTTAGGTCTTGGACCGGCACGG
>CAYUKM010000082.1:0-12701 GCA_964445255.1 uncultured Acidimicrobiales bacterium | reverse complement strand
ATCCTGGCCGCTGTACTCCTGAAACTTGGAACCTACGGCTTTGTCCGAATCGCCATCCCGATCCTCCCCGAGGCTGCGGTCGCGTGGGCTCCATGGATTGGGCTCATGGCCGTCATCGGCATCATCTACGGCGCATTGGGCTGTCTCGCCCAGACCGACATGAAGCGCCTCATCGCGTTCTCGTCGGTGGCCCACATGGGTTACGTGATGCTCGGCATCGCCACCTTGACCGACTGGGGCCTCAACGCCGCCGTGTTCGGCATGGTCGCTCACGGCCTCATCACCGGCATGTTGTTCTTCGTGGCCGGCTCGGTCAAGGAGCGTTATCACACGCTCGAGATCAAGCGACTCGGCGGCCTCCTGGTGCAGGCACCTCGCATGGGTTGGATCCTCGGGTTCATCTCGATGGCGTCCCTCGGTCTTCCAGGCCTGGCGGGCTTCTGGGGTGAGTTCCCAGCGATCCTCGCTGCATACAACCCAGCGAACGGTCTACCAATCGGCGTCTTCCGTGGATACATGGTCGTCGCCGCAATCGGTACCGTGCTCGCCGCCGGCTACCTGCTCTGGCTGCTTCAGCGCACCGCGATGGGTAACCCGTCAGAAGAGTTCGCAAGCGACCCCCACATCACCGACACGAACACCGAAGAGTGGCTGGCGTGGAGCCCACTGCTCGTACTGATCCTGCTGTTCGGTCTCGTGCCCGGTCTGATCTTCAACACCACCGATCCGGCCGTCGACGCACAACTCAGCGAGTGCCTGACCGTCGAAACCGACAACAAGGCCAACTTCGATGTTGGGCTGTGCGAGAACGAAGGAATCGATGTCGCTCTTGCGAACCTCGGTGCCACCGTCGAGACGGCAGAAGGGGAGTAGCTGAATGTATTCAGCCATCCTCGCCCAAGTGGTGCCATTCGATCGTCCAACGATCGACTGGCACGCGGTAGCCCCCGAGCTCATCTTGTTGGGCTTCGGCGCGCTGCTCACCACCATGGACGCCGTCTTCTTGGAGAAGGGCCGTAAGTACACCTCGGCTCTCGCTGGCATCGCGCTGCTCGCACCGCTGATCCCGATCGTCACATTGGCGCTCGACGGCAACGACCGGTTCCTCTTCAATGGCGCCTACGTCGTCGACAACTTCGCCCTAGTCATGAAGGCCTTCTTCTTGCTCACGGGCTACATCGTTGTTTTGCTTTCCACGAACTACATCGCTGAGGGCGACTACTGGGAGAACGAGTACTACGGCCTGCTGGTCTCTTCGATTCTCGGCATGGTTGTCATGTCCTCGGCCCGCGACCTGATCACCATCTTTGTGGCGCTCGAACTGCTTTCGATCCCGGCATATCTCATGGCCACGTGGCGCAAACGTGACCTCAAATCAAACGAAGCGGGCCTGAAGTATTACCTGATGGGGGTCTTTGCTTCGGCCATCTTCCTCTACGGCATGTCGCTGCTCTACGGCGTGGCAGGATCGACGATTCTCTCTGAGATCGGCGAGGTCGTGAACCAGGGTGAATCCACCTCGGTAGCGAGCTTGGCGATCGTGTTTGTTATCGCTGGCTTCGCGTTCAAGGTGTCGGCCGTTCCTTTCCACACCTGGGCACCGGACACGTACGAAGGTGCGCCTACCCCGGTGACAGCTTTCCTTGCTGTTGCGTCGAAGGCGGCGGGTTTCGTTGCACTCGTGCAGCTGATCTTCGTTGGTTTCTGGGGTCGTCCCGAGGTGTACGAGCCGCTCGTGTGGGTCCTGGCCGCTGCTTCGATGACGATCGGCAACCTGATCGCCCTACGCCAAACCAACATGGTCCGCCTCATGGCGTACTCCGGGGTGGCATCGGCCGGCTACATCATGGCGCCGCTTGCCGTTGCCGGAACTAGCGCGGGTGTTGCAGACGAAGCGCTGCGTGCTGTCGTGACCTATTTGGTGATCTATGCGGTGATGAACCTCGGCGTGTTCGGCGTGATCTTGGCGCTAGCCCGCAAGACCAAGTCCGCAGAGATCTCGTCGTTCGCTGGTGCGTTCCAGTACGCGCCGGGTCTCACTGTGGCCATGACCATCTTTTTGATGGCTCTTGCCGGCATTCCGCCCTTGGGCGGTTGGTGGGCCAAGTTCGTGGTTTTCCGTGCGCTCGTGAACGCCGACACCGTCTTGGGTTATACGTTGGCGACGATCGCGGCGATCAACTCGGTCGTTGCGCTCTACTACTACCTCAACGTGCTTCGTACCATGTGGGCCGATGAGGCTCCCGACGGCAACCTCATCCCGGTTCGAGTACCGTTCTCGCTCCAAGCTGCGTTGGGCCTTACCGCCGTTGCAACCCTCGTGTTCGGTATCTTGCCAGGACTCGTCAACACGGTCTCTGACGTCACGCTCCTCGTCGGAGGCTAGAACCTGAGCGATTCTGTGACCCCGCTCGACGAGATCGTCCGGGAGCAGATCGAACGCGACGGCCCCATGCTCTACGGCGAGGTCGTAGAGCTCGCGCTGTATCACCCCGAACACGGCTTCTACGCAAGTGGTGGGCAGGCCGGGAGACGGGGCGATTTCATCACCAGCCCAGAGGTCGGTCCGCTCTTCGGGCACGTGATCGCCAATGCAATCGATGCCGAGTGGCGCCGCCTCGGCGAACCGGACCGATTCATCGTGATCGATTGGGGAGCTGGGCCAGGGACCTTGGCCCGTTCGATTCTCGCCGCTTCTCCTGCTTGCAGCGAAGCGTTGGAACTCGTGGCGGTCGAACGGTCGATGACCCAACGCAAGCTGCACCCGGACGGGATCACTTCGCTAGGGCAAGTCGAGCCGAAGCAATTTGTGGGCGAGGTGGGCTGCGTTATCGCCAATGAGTTACTAGACAACCTTGCATTCACCCCGGTGAGCCGCCTTGGAGAAAGGCTCGTCTTGGAGACGGTCGGGATGGCTGCGTCTCCACAACGACAACTCACTCGACACGGTGCCTTCACGAACGTGGATCCGAATCCCTCGTGGTTCTCTCCGGGAGTCGATAGCGCTGTCGATCAGACGCGGGCGGCCGAGTGGTTGACCACTGCACTCTCGACGCTCTCTGCTGGTCGGGTCATCGTCATCGACTACGCCCGTGCCCTCAGTGACGAAGTCCAGATCCGTACCTATGCCGAACACGGCGAGGCTGGGGAGCCGCTAGTCGAACTCGGCACGAAGGACATCACCGCCGACGTGGATCTCTTTCAGCTACAGAGACGAGTGCGACCTGCCGATGATGTTTCTGACCAAGCTTCCTGGTTGCGTCGTCACGGCCTCAATGAACTCGTCGAGCAGGGACGGCAAGTCTGGGAAGCCCAAGCTGCGACCGGATCTCTCGAAGCGCTCAAAGGGCGAAGCCGCCTTCGAGAGGCTGAGGCGCTCACCGAATCGCCCGGATTGGGCGAATTCACTGTAATCGAATGGGTCATCTGAATTAATGATAAACAAATTTGCAAATTTCTCTGGCGTAGATGGACCTACCTCGATTACTGTCAACCACATGACCAGTCCGCAGCGCACCCATCTTGAAGTCGGTACCACGGCGTTAGCCATCGGCGAATACTCCGTGGGCCTTGCCCCATCCCGTACATGCGAACAGCTCGTATCGGCCTATCTCGAGCTGGTAACGATGGTGCGAAGAGATCACCCGGAGTATTTCCGTGAGGAAGACTTTGATGCGCTTGCAACCGCTACCACACGAGACGCTGACTTCTTCCATAATCAAGTGCTGAGCCAGCTCGAACCTGTGCGGGTCGCCTAGCCCCACCCGCAAGTCCGCTCATTCGGGCAAGTGAGCCACTAGGAGGTGGCTCGCAATTCGTTTCGACAACTGTCACAGCAGTAGTGTCGCTCTAACTTCGTTGCTGGCGAAAGAGGGACAGCCATGTCGGAACCGACGATCGATGTATTCGAAAATGAGACGCGGACCTTTCCGCCCTCCAAGGAGTTTGTCGAAGACTCACTGGCTCCCGACCAGAGCCTGTACGAAGAAGCTGAAGCTGATTTCGAGGCGTTCTGGGCTCGCCAAGCCAGAGAGCTCCTGACCTGGGACAAGCCCTTCACCAAGGTGCTGGAGTGGGACCTGCCGTACGCCAAGTGGTTTAGCGACGGGAAGCTCAACGTGAGCTACAACTGCCTCGACCGCCACGTAGAGGCGGGCAAGGGCGACAAGATCGCCTACCACTTCGAGGGTGAACCGGGTGACACCCGGACGATGACGTACGCCGAGTTGCTGGTCGAGGTCAAGAAGTTCGCCAATGTACTCAAAGGCTTCGGACTCGAAAAGGGCGACCGCGTCGCGATCTATATGCCGATGATCCTCGAGACAGCCATCGCCATGTTGGCCTGCACTCGCATCGGGGTTGTGCACTCAGTGATCTACGCCGGATTCAGCGCTGACGCCATCAGAAGCCGTTGCGAGGACGCTGACGCCAAGATGGTTATTACCGCTGACGCTGGCTACCGGCGCGGCCAGCCCTTCCAGCTCAAGCCTTTGGTCGATGAGGCACTGCGCGACGGCGCACCGACCGTGGAGAACGTAGTCGTTGTAAATCGATGCAAGACCGACGTCGACTGGACCGAGGGGCGAGACCACTACTGGGACGCTGTGATGGAAGGCGCGTCGGCGGACTGCCCACCTGTTTCTATGGATGCCGAGCAGCTGCTGTACATCCTCTATACCTCCGGTACCACCGCACATCCCAAGGGCATTATCCACACCACGGGCGGCTACCTCACCCAGATCGCGTTTACGCACAAGTACGTGTTCGACATCAAGCCCGAGACCGATATCTATTGGTGCGCCGCCGATATTGGTTGGGTGACCGGTCACAGCTACATCGTGTACGGCCCGCTCACCAACGGGGTCACGAGCGTGATGTACGAAGGCACTCCAGACACGCCTCGTCTCGAAGAACGCGAAGGCTCCGAACGAGCCGGATGGCACAAAGGCAGAATGTGGGACATCATCAACCGCTACGGCGTCACGCAGTTCTACACCGCCCCTACGGCCATTCGTACGTTCATGAAGTGGGGCGTAGAAGAGGTCGAGGGCTACGACTTCTCCAGCCTTCGCGTGCTTGGCACGGTCGGTGAGCCGATCAACCCCGAGGCATGGATGTGGTACCACGAAAACATCGGCCAGGAATCCACACCGATCGTGGACACGTTCTTCCAAACCGAGACGGGTGGTCATGTGCTCTCGCCATTGCCAGGCGCAACCGTGACGAAGCCTGGGGCGGCCTGTGGCGGAGTCCCCGGTATGTTCGTTGAGGTCGTTGACGACAACGGCAACTTGGTTGAAGAGGGGGGCGGTTATCTCACCTTCGCGAAGCCATGGCCGTCGATGCTGCGCGGCATCTGGGGCGACCCCGAGCGCTACAAAGAGACCTACTGGAGCAAGTTTCCCGGTAGGTACTTTGCTGGCGACGGCGTGAAGCTCGACGAAGACGGATACCTGTGGTGTCTCGGCCGTGTCGATGATGTGATGAACGTGTCGGGCCACCGCATCTCCACGACCGAGGTTGAGTCGGCTCTCGTCGAACACTTTGCCGTTGCCGAGGCCGCGGTCGTTGGCGCGAATGACGACACCACCGGCCAGGCCATCGTCGGCTACGTGATCCTGCGTGGTGACGTGGCCTCAAGTGATGAGCTCCGCGAAGAGTTGCGCCAGTTCGTTGCGAAGAAGCTGGGCCCAATCGCCCGTCCGAAGGTCATCTTCCTCGTTGAGGACCTGCCGAAGACCCGTAGTGGCAAGATCATGCGCCGCCTGCTGCGCGACATCGTCCACCAACAGGCTCTCGGTGACACGACCACACTCGCGGACAACGAAGTCGTCGAAGCGATCCGAATTGGGTCAACCAGCGCAGCCGCCCAAGAGGAGTAACCGAACTAATCCGCGGGGACGTAGCTTCGGCTGGCGTCCTTTAGGAACTCCATCACTGGGCGCGCTGTCTCCCATTGGTCGAGGATGAACTGATCGAGCTTCGGGTCGACAAACCGCTTCGGGTCATCGAAGTCGCGCCAGTAGATCCACTGCTTGTTCAGCACACGCGGTTCGGTTTCCACGAACTCCTTCAGATCTGCCGGGGCCCGCTTGTGTGCGTCGCCTTGGAGCGCGCCAAAGGTCTTGGCGAACTTGGTCGACTTCTTCTCTAGGGCCGCCAGGTCCGCTGCGTGTTCCCCGACGTAGCGCCGCACATGATCCCGTAGGTCAGTAGGTGGGTTGTACAACCCGCCCGCGACCCAGATGCCGTCGACACCAACACTGACCGTGTACGCCGGCCAACCTTGGTCGTGCTTCTCGTGGCGCCCGACCGTGACACCCAACCGGGTCTTGTACGGGGTCTTATCGTTCGCAAAACGAGTGTCCCGATTGATCCGATACACAGCTTGCTTCGGGGGAGTGCGGTACTCGGGCTCAACCTCTTGAACCTGCTCAACGAGCGCCTCTGCAAGCTTGTAATACGGGGCTTTGAGATGTTCCTCGTACTCCTTGCGGTGCTCATCGAGCCACGTTTTGGAGTTGTTTTTTGTAAGACCCTTCCAGAACTTCACGGTTTTTTCAGTAAAGAACGTCATGTGGCGACTCTATGGGCTGCGGGGGAATAGGGTTATTTCGGGCCTTGTTGACCCGATATGGACTCTCGCAGAGGAGATCATCACAATGTCAGAAGCATCCTTTAAGAACACGACCAAGACCTTTGCTTTGCTCGCCTTGCTCGGCGGCATCTTCATCGTCTTCGGTGGCCTCGCCGGCGGTACCGGTGGAGCGACCATTGGCTTGGTTATCGGTCTCGTGATGGTGGGTGGCAGTTACTGGTTCAGCGACAAGATCGCTATCAAGTCAGCCAAGGCGGTTCCCGCCGACCGAAACCAGTTCCCGGAGTACTTCGAGATCATGGAAGATCTCACCACCCGGGCCGAAATGCCGATGCCGAGGCTCTACATTTCCCCGAACCCACAACCGAACGCGTTCGCGACGGGACGTAACCCGAACAATGCAGCGGTCGCCGTAACCCACGGCTTGCTCCAGCACATGAGTTGGGACGAAGTACGGGGTGTCCTCGCCCACGAACTCGCACACATCCGGAACCGGGACATCCTCATTGGCTCGGTAGCTTCGGCAATCGGCATGGGGCTCACGTTCATGGCACGCATGATGATGTACGGAGGCCTCTACGGCGGACGTCGCAGCGGCAACGATGGCAACCCGCTCGCAGCCCTAGCGTTGATCATTTTGGCGCCGACGGCAGCCACCTTGATCCGCTCGGCGATCAGTCGAAGTCGTGAATTCCAGGCCGACGCGTCGGCCGCTCGCCTCCTCGGCAGCGGCGAGCCGCTGGCCCAAGCACTCGAGAGCCTTGAGCGCGCCGCTGGCAACCATCTGGCTCCAGCCCAACACGTCAACCCGGCGCAGGCATCGAACTACATCATCAACCCGCTCCGAGAGGAACTCCGCAACGACCTCGGCGGCATGGGCGGCTTCCGCAAGATGTTCTCGACCCATCCACCAACTGCGGCTCGGATCGAAGCACTGCGTTCTGAGAACTGGCGGTGAACCTCCCCGGTCTAGACGACGAGGACGACATCCCCTATCCCACATCCCGGAATCGCATCCTCATGATGCGCGCCCTGGCACTGGGTTTAGCGCTATTGATGCTGATCTTCCTCGTCTTCGCCCTCGCTATCTAGAAGGTGCTAACAGCTCCTCGGGGCGATACCATTTGCGTGCTACATGGGTCTGTGCCCGAGCGGCCAAAGGGAACGGGCTGTAAACCCGTCGGCTTATGCCTACGGTGGTTCGAATCCACCCGGGCCCACAACGCAATGCTCCCTCGGTTCAGCCGAGGGAGCATTTCTTTTCTGTGCGCCGGGACGGGTAACGTACATCGGACCGGAGGAGAGTGTTATGCCGTCGTTTGATGTGGTTTCCGAAGTTGACATGCAAGAGGTCCGCAATGCCGTGGACCAGGCCGCTCGCGAGATCGCCAATCGATTCGACTTCAAGAACACCAACTCATCGGTCGAACTCGGCGAGAACGAGATCAAGATGGCATCGGTGAGCGAGGACCGCCTTACCGCGCTACGCCAAGTGCTCGAAGAGAAGTTCGCCAAGCGGAAAGTCTCGATGAAGGTTCTCGACTATGGCGAGATCGATCAGGCGTCAGGGAACACCGTTCGCCAGTCCGCGTCCCTCCTCCAGGGAATCTCGTCGGAGAAGGCGAAAGAATTGAACAAGGCCATCAAGGGTATGGGCATCAAGGGCATCCAGTCATCGACTCAAGGTGATCAACTGCGCGTCACCGGTAAGAAGCGCGATGCACTCCAAGAAGTGATCGCGGCATTGAAGGCGGGCGACCACGGCATTCCGCTTCAGTTCAACAACTTCAGGGACTAGGCGGCACTCGGTCGAATAGGTCACGCACGTACTCGACGCTCGTCGACGCGTCGATCGCGTCCGTCGCTTTCAGCTCCCAATCGTTTGCGTCGTAGCCCTGCAGGGATAGCCCGATCGAAGTCATTGGTTGGAACACCGCTAGGTCGCCTTCGGTGAACCACAATCGCCAATCCCCATGTCTACCGCGTCGGGCTACCCGGGACTCTTCGGTTGCAACCACGCCTGCGGCGAGCTCAAGGCCCAGATACGCGTCCACCTCAGCAAAGTTGCCGTCCACGTAGTCCTCATACTTCAACAGGAAGAATCCATCGGATTGTCGTCGTAAGAAGCGCCGACTCCGATCGATCGCACGAACGTGTTGTGAGAACAGATCCCGTCCAGTGATCTGCCACCACCGATGGACCAGGTCAGCAAACCCAACGTTGTCCGGGTCTGTCGACTTCGCCGCCAAGGCATCAATCCACTGCGATCGTTGCGACGAATCGAGCGATGGCGCAGCGTTGTACGCGTCGTAGAGAAGGTGTGAGATCAGCCGGTCCCGCGGATCACGGGAAATGAAGAGACGCTTGTCGAAACGCTCCGCTAGTTGAGCTTCCTTGTTCCGCCAGCTCAACAACAGTTTCTTCACGACGAGCGGATCGGGCCCTAAGTCCGCAGGCTTCAACAACTCCGGCTCGAACAGCTCACTCGGGTTACCAATGGCCGTCGCAACGCTGCGAAGCAACGCCGTGGTTCCACTCTTGCCCTCGCCCAGAATCAACACTCGCATTACAACATCACCTGCATCACCGAGACATCTAGCCATCGTCCGAACTTGCGGCCGACCTCTCGTTCTACGCCAACGAGTTGAAACCCAAGCGAATCGTGAAGTGCCAACGAGGGTGCTTGGCTGTCGGCAATGCGCGCGATCGCCGAGTGAAACCCATGGGACCGAGCCGTTTCCAGGAGCTCGGTCATAAGTTCGCGTGCTACACCCCGCCCACGAGAATCTCGTCGGACATACACCGACGATTCGACCGTTGTTGAATAGGCGGGACGCGCTTTAAACGGTGAAAGCGAAGCGAAGGCGATGACTTCACCTTGGTCGGACTCAGCGACCAGAACCACGTGAGCTCCACTGCGTTCTTGTAGCCATCGCCGCTGGGCGTCAAGCGACCGCGGCTCTAGATCAAAGGTTGCCGTCGTCTCTTCAACCTCCAGGTTGTAAATGGAGGCGATTGCTTGGGCATCTTCGAGGGCGGCGGAACGGACTCGCACGCCGACGAAATCTACACGCTTTGTTGACCTTGGGCAGTCATCACTTCGTTGATGATCGGTTCGACGTCGATGTCGAAATCGCTGATCAGGAGGGCGTCGCCACCAACAGCTTCGACCGCAGCCCACTTCGCTACGTTCAGATCGCCGGTCTCCAGGATGACCTGACGACGATGCGAGGCACGCAAGATCAGGTCCCGGAGTACCGCGTGATATTGCGGAGCCACCGAGGTGAACAGATCGTCGATCAGGACCGGAACTCGTTCTGCCGGGAACCGGCGGCTGAGCTCGGCGAGTAGCGAGGCAAAGCCAATCAAGATGCTCGTATCGGCTGGCGCCACATCTTCGTTGTCGATCAAACGAAGGTGGCTAGCAAGCTCTTCGATACGTGTGCGATCGTTGATCAAGGCAGACGGCTTGATGTTGCCAGCGATTGCCTTCCACTGCGCCACGCTTTCGGCGAGTGAACCTTCGGCTTGACGACGGTTCTGGGTCAGGTCATGGGTATCGAACAATTCGGTCACACGTCCCAGCTGGATATCGGCCGCTTCATCAGCGAAGTCGTCACCGGAACCAATGCGCTTGCTGAAGAGGTATCCGACACCGGCAACAATCAGTGCACCAGCGCAGATTCCTAGGCCGATCGTGGTCGACACCAGAACAGAAACAGCGATCGCCGCTGCGATGACAACAAATAGGCCCAGGGTCAGAAAGTGAATCTTCCGGAGACCATCGTTCGTGTCGTCCAACTGCTCAGTAATGCTCTGCTCACGCTCGGCTCGCTCGCCCATCCGCTGCGTAAGGTCGCTTCGGCGGGTACGGGTCTGCGTCAGAGACGCTTCATCGGCAGTGATCTGGCCAGCGAGCGTGAACAGCTGGTCGAGCGGAGTGCGAGCCAACGCAATGAGGTCGGCGTCGCTCGCTACTCGCTGACGGAGACGGTCCGCGGTGACATGGAACAGCGTCATGTGCCGAGCCATCTGGTTCTGGGTGTTGAGTTGTGACACCAAGCCGACACCGGGATCATCGCCGCGGATCGGCAGCTTTGACGCCGTTTCAAACAGTGCAGCCGAGCCATCGGCTCCACGTTGGGCGGTGATCTGATCGCCGTACTCCGTGCGGACCTCGACCGCTGTCGACGGGCTGGCATGCATTGCTGCATGCACCTGACGGTACGGTTTCTGGCGCCGTGCTGAGTCAGCACTAGCGATCACGGTTAGTCGCTCATGAAGGTCCAGAGTTTCGGGGCCTTCAGGCGTTTGGGAATGCACACTGTCTATCCACACAAAAGAGAGGTTCGGCATCCGCGAGGCCGACCCTAAGCAGAATCTTGAGGTTTTCAAGAACGCCCACCCGTGGCATGATGAACAGCCGAATAGGGCATGAAATCCCTGCTCCCTTAGCTCAGTCGGTAGAGCGTCTCCATGGTAAGGAGAAGGTCGACAGTTCAATTCTGTCAGGGAGCTCCATCAATCTCGGCGACGTAGCTCAGCTGGTAAGAGCGCTCGACTCATAATCGAGAGGTCGACAGTTCAAGTCTGTCCGTCGCTACTGACCTTCGCCGCAAGGCGAAATCCGGCCCTGGCGGGCCTCGATGCTGCCGCTCGTTCCTCGCTAAGACTGCTGGCCAGAGGCCCCTTTCCGCCCGCACCGGCTTCGAAATCTGTGGTCCGTTTCCGGTGCTATGGCCCAGTTTTGGACCACAGATTCCTACTCGGCGAAAGAAAGAAGTTGGAAAACAGTCCGTTTGGCGCGGTACGTGGGGGTTTTTGAGCGCCTAACCTTTGAGGATTGAGTAAACCTCTGATGTGGGCTACGTCTGCATCGCTGGTAACGTTCTAATGTTCACCCAACCCTAGGGCGTTAGCTCAATTGGTAGAGCACCGGTCTCCAAAACCGGGGGTTGCGGGTTCAAGTCCCTCACGCCCTGCTACGCAAGACAATCAGACCACAGACTGCCGACAACTTCGCCGGTGGAGGCTCCCGTGTCACAACCTATGAACCGAGAACAACGCCGCTTGCTGAAGAAGCAAGGCCAGGAAGTTGACGCCGAAGGCCAGGTCCTCGCGACCAAGAAAGCCGCTAAGGGCTCTGGTGCGGGTAGCGGTGGGCGCGTCACGGACAAGGGTGGAACCACTTCCACCAAGGCCGACCGTAAGAACCGCGAGGTCGCCGAGCCAGAAGAGCGCACTAGCCCGGGTCAGTTCACCCGAGAGGTCCGCTCCGAGCTCCGCAAGGTTGCATGGCCAACTCGACCCGAGGTCATCAACTACTCGTTGGTCGTCCTTTTCACCGTCATCGTGCTCACACTCTTCATCGGTGCGCTCGACTGGATCTTCTCCATTACGGTCCTCGAACTGTTCCGTCCTCGATAACGCAAAGTCGGGGAACTTCGGCGCCGGAATCGGCGAAT
Source organism: uncultured Acidimicrobiales bacterium (assembly GCA_964445255.1). Classification (GTDB taxonomy): domain Bacteria; phylum Actinomycetota; class Acidimicrobiia; order Acidimicrobiales; family SHLQ01; genus SHLQ01. The sequence continues at coordinate 638 of CAYUKM010000082.1, read as the reverse complement.
TCGGCAACCTCAGCGATACAGTTGCCGAAGAACCCGAGTTCGAGCAGGAAGAACCATGGAACAAGATCAGACGGACGCAATTGGCGACCTCATTGATGGCGAGGCCGACGTGCCCGAGGCACCAGCCGGGACCGCAGACGCAGAAACTGCTCCTGAGGTAGACGCAGACGTTGCTAGCGCGGACGCAGATTCTGGCGCTTCCGACGACATCACAGTCGCGTCCGGCGACATCGCTGTAGTCGACGAATCCGGCGATTCACCAACCGAAGAGGCCCCGGCTGGACCTGCCGCCGAAGAAGCCGAAGTTGTTGAAGCCGAGGCTCCCGCGGAAAAAGCTGCCGTTGAGGCTGATGCTCCTGTCGAAAAAGCTGCAGAAGAGAAGGCTCCAGCCGAAGCAGAGGCAGAGGCTCCCGCTGCCGCAGCTGCTCCTATTGCCGAAGAAGAGGTAGCCGACGAGGACGCACTGTTCGAAGAAGAAGCGCCTGCACCACGTGTGCAGAGCCCCTACGACCGTCCAGGCCGTTGGTACGTTGTGCACACCCAGAGCGGCCACGAGAAGAAGGCCCAGAAGAACCTGGCGGCCCGAACCGCGTCGATGAACATGGAGGAGAAGATCTACGAGACCGTCATCCCCATGG
>CAYUKM010000081.1:6305-12718 GCA_964445255.1 uncultured Acidimicrobiales bacterium | reverse complement strand
CGCCCTCTGGGCCATCAACGATGGTGCCGCTGGCATCACAGACCACGACAGGATCTTCGTCGCCGCAGTTAGTAGCGCTCGCGCCGTTGACGCCCTCTTCGCCGTCGACGACAAGGTCGCCGTCAGCGTCGCATACCGCTGGGCCGGTGAGGCCGATGTCGACACTTGCGTTCGAGCGAACATCTTCGAATGCGTCGTCGTCAGGATCGGCGTCCGGGCCGGTCTTTCGGTCGACCTCGTCGGTTGGTTCGTTCGACGCATCGTTCGAGAAGTCGCCGTCGTCGCCGCAGTCACCGAGGGTGATGATGCCCGCAACGATTGCGCCGTCTTGAGCCACACCGTTGTTGTCGTTGTCGCTGTCGTCGTTTGCGTTCGGGTTGGTCATGTCGCTTGGCACCAGTGCCGAAGGATCGACTGGCTCACCATTGACGGTCCATCCAGCCTGTCCGGCGGGGATCTCGACGCGGTAGTCGCCGCAGAGGAGGCCCTCGAACTGGTAGCTTCCGTCGTCGGAGCTCACGGTGGTTGCGAGAGGTTCGTCTTCGCCGTCACGGAACAACTCAAGGGTTACGCCGTCAACGCCAGGTTCACCGATTTCGGCCATTCCGTCGCCGTCAACGTCGAACCAGATCAGGTTGCCGAGGCGGTAAACGGCTTCGGCGGCGCCGCCCTGGTTGGTCTGCGAGAGAGATGCGCCAGCGCCGTCGCCGATGTTGACACTCTGTACCTGCGCACAGTGGTGTGTGTCGCCAGCGCCGAGCACCGCGGTGGACTCAAAGGTTTCCGAACCCCACGACGAGGTGGAGGCGACCCGTGGAGTGACCGGGTTGTCGACCGAACCCTGAGGGGTGACCGAAGGGACCTGCACGATGCCATCCACGACTGGAGCGACAACCGGCTCGGTTCCCGTCCACCACTGGTAGCGCTGGGAACGTGGAGGACCGTCGCTGCGGCCAGCGTCGACGCCCATGATGCGAGAGAAGGTAAGGAGGTCACGGTCTTCGATCGATGGCGTGTAGTTGGTGCAGTTCACAGTGGTGTGCAGTGCGGCCTCGCCAATGTCATCGGCAAAGGTGATGTTGAAGAAGGCGAACTCATTGCCTTCAAGTAGGTGCACCTCAACCTCAGGGAGGGAAGCGTCTTCGTACACGACGAGGAATCCAATGCCATAGAAGCGCTCACCGTTTTGGTCTGCTCCACTGACGGTCAGCGTCGTGTCGCCTGCGACCACGATGCCGGTGTCGGTGATGTCAGCTACATAGGTGCTCTGGTCGAAGCTTGGTGTCTCCCAGCGGTAATCGATGTCAGCGTCGACCGATTGGCCGTTGATGACGATGTTCGGATCTGCCCAGTCGGCTCCACGGCCGGCCCAGTACACGAGCGTCTGCACGATCTCGGCGCTATCAGGAACAGAAACTGAAGTCGTTCCTCCACTCAGCTCCGGCTGCGGGTTAACCTCAGCCCTGTCGGGGTACACCCCGATATCAGCCGAAGCTATGCCGAGGTTGCCGACTAGTCGGCCTCTCTCGGCCAGTTCGCCCTCGCTGTCAACCGCGGCTGCAGCAGCCGCCGTGCCAACAAGAACTAGGACGAAAGCAACGAGCGCGCGGAAGAATGTGCGCGACCGGCTAGTGATAAAGCGCATTGGAGACCCCTTTCAAGGCACCGCCCAAGTCCGTAGTCTCAGCGCATCTTTTCTTAGAAGTCAAAACGGCCGACGAAAAGTTTGGACTCGTGATGCTCTTTCGCGCGGTAGGTAGTTCGCGCGCCGCGCAATGCGGGATCTGCGCGTTCATATTGTTGGCGGAGAGTCACTACCTAGCGATGTCGGCCACCACCGGAGCGTGGTCGCTTGGCAACTTTCCTTTGCGTGCATTTCGATCGATGAAGACCCGATGCTTGTTCGTCCTCAGAGACTCCGACAGACAAATCAGATCGATTCGCATGCCCTTGCGTTTATGGAAGTTGCCATCGCGGTAGTCCCACCAGGAGTACAACCCGGCGGCTTCGTGATCGTCGCGGAAGCAATCGGTTACGCCCCACTCCGACAGCGCGGTGAGCTTGTCCCGTTCAGCAGATGAGGTGTGCGTAACTCCGACGAGGCCCTTTGGGTCGTACACGTCGCGGTCGTCGGGAGCGATGTTGAAGTCGCCCACAATCGCAATGTCGTCTTTGGGGGATGCATTGGTGTTCAGGTCGTCGAGTAGTCGATCAAGCCAGTTCAGCTTGTAGGCGTAATGGTCGTCGTCGAGGCTTCGCCCATTTGGCACGTAGCAGGTCGCCACCCGGACGCCCCCACAGGTGGCCCACAGGATTCGAGCGTCAGGGTCGGGGTCGCCTCCATCTGCGAAGTCGGGTCGAACGTCTTCCAATCCCACCTGTGAAAGGATCGCAACACCGTTCCATTGGCCTTGACCGTGGTGGGCGGTCTCGTAGCCCATGTCGTTGAAGACCTGATGCGGGAAATCGTCGTTGCTCAACTTGGTTTCTTGCAGGCACAAAACGTCCGGTTTGAGCTTCGATATCCACTCTTCGACACGCTCCAATCGGGCGTTCAGGGAGTTGACGTTCCACGTGACGATTCGCATGATGAGCGAATCTACCCACGAATGCGGCAGTTGTCCTGAGGATTTCATGTGGACAACCCCCCAGTAGGAGCCGGGGCTTCTAGTCTGGACGTCGTGACAGCAGTGAATCGCGCCGATTTGGGCGCCAACTCGTGGATTGTTGACGAGATGTATCGCGACTACCTCGCGAATCCGGCCAGTGTTTCAGAGAGTTGGCAGGAGTTCTTTGTGGGTTATCGACCGGGCACAGCCGGGTCTACGACCACTGCGAACGTGAACTCCGCTCCGCCCGTCGCCCAACCCACAGCAACGCCGGCCGCAACGACTCCATCCCCGGCAGCTTCTGCACCGACCGCAGCGACCCCAGCCGCATCTGCACCTCAGAGCAACGGGGATTCGGCCGAGCCGGATCCGCTCCCCGAAGGCGCAGAGCCCATTCGCGGCGTCGCAGCAAAGATCGTCGAGAACATGGAGGCCAGCCTCGAGGTCCCGACGGCCACGAGCTTTCGTGACATCCCCGCTCGCCTTCTTGAGGTAAATCGCAAGATCGTGAACGGTCACCTGGGCCGTACCCGCGGCGGAAAGATCAGCTTTACTCACATCATCGGCTATGCGGTGGTGCGTGCGATAGCGGACTTCATGCCCGCAATGAACAACGGCTATCTCGAAGGTCCTGACGGAAAGCCAAACCTGATCCGTCGTGAGGGTGTTTCGCTCGGCGTCGCGATCGATGTGGAGAAATCTGACGGCAGCCGTTCGCTGTTGGTTCCGGCGATCAAAAACGCGGAGCAACTCGACTTCGCTGGGTTCGTCGACGTTTTCGACGACCTTGTCCGTCGCGGACGCAAAGGCAAGCTCACCCTCGACGACTTCTCACAAGTCACGGTCAGCCTCACGAACCCCGGTGGCATCGGAACGGTGCAGTCGGTGCCACGCCTCATGCCTGGCCAGGGTGTGATCGTCGGTCTCGGGTCGATCGCATATCCGACCGCATTCGCGGCCGCTGACCCCGCCAAGCTCGCGGACCTCGGCATCTCCAAGGTCGTCACGGTTACGTCGACCTATGACCACCGCGTGATCCAAGGTGCCGAGAGTGGCAACTTCTTGAAGGCCATCCACGAACTGCTCGTCGGTGAGCACGAGTTCTACGACGGCGTGCTTGAGAGTATGGGGGTCCCCTACGACGCCGTGAAATGGCGTCGCGATATCAACCCGGTCGACGACGCTGAGTCAGCTGTCGAACGCCAAGTGCAGGTAAACCGGTTGGTGAACAACCATCGGGTTCGCGGTCACCTGATCGCAAACCTCGACCCGCTCGGATTGATCGACAACTCCATGCACCCCGAGCTCGACCCAGCCAGCTACGGGCTAACAATCTGGGATCTCGAACGTGAATTTCAAGTGGATGGTTTGATGGGTCCACAGGCCACCAAGGGCCGCGCGCGTATGAAACTCGCCGACATTCTCGGCATCATGCGCGACGCCTATGCCCGAACCATCGGCCTCGAATACATGCACATCTCCAACCCGGAGGAGAAGGCATGGATCCAAGAACAGGTCGAAGGCCAGGCGTACGAAATCGACAAGGATAAGCAGAGTCACATTCTTGATCGTCTGAACGCCACCGAAGCGCTCGAAAAGTTCCTCGGCACGAAGTACATCGGTCAGAAGCGCTTCGGCATCGAAGGCAGCGAGAGCGCCATTCCGATCCTCGATCAACTCCTTTCCTGCGCTGCTGACGCAGACATCAGCGACGTCGTCGTGGGAATGGCCCATCGCGGCCGCCTCAACGTTCTCGTCAACATCGTCGGCAAGGACTACAGCCAACTGTTCGAAGAGTTCGAGGGAGCTATCTCGGCCGACGCAGTGCAGGGTTCGGGCGATGTGAAGTATCACCTCGGTCAGACAGGTTCCTTCACCGCACCGTCGGGCAAACAGGTCCCCGTCACGCTGGCTGCGAACCCGTCGCACCTCGAAGCCGTCGACCCGGTCGTCGTTGGTATGTCGCGCGCGAAAATGGATGCGATCGAAGTCGGCTCGACGCGTCGTTACCCGATCCTGCCCCTGCTCATCCACGGAGATGCCGCCTTCGCAGGACAGGGCGTTGTTACCGAAACGCTGAACCTCTCGCAGATTCGTGGCTATCAAGTAGGTGGCACTGTTCACCTGATCATCAACAACCAACTTGGCTTCACGACCGCACCGCACGCGGCCCGCTCCTCGGAGTATTCAACTGACGTAGCCAAGCTGATCCAAGCACCGATCTTCCACGTCAACGCAGACGACCCAGAGGCATGTGTCCGGGTTGCCGAACTGGCCTTCAGGTATCGCGAGAAGTTCAACAAAGACGTCGTTATCGACATGATCGGCTATCGCCGTCACGGTCACAACGAGGGTGATGACCCGAGCTACACACAACCGCTGATGTATCGCGCTATCGAGCAGCGGCGCTCCGTGCGCATGCTCTACACCGAAGCACTCATTCGTCGTGGCGAGCTCACGGTTGAAGAGGCCGAGCAGTCGCTCGACAACTTCCGCCTCCGCCTCCAAGGCGCACTCGACGACACTCGCTCGGTCGATCGCGAAGAAGTCGTCGCTGCGGAGCCGCCCGAAGCGATCGGGGTGTTGCCTCCAGCCAATACTGCAGTATCTAAGGCTGATCTCGATGCGGTTTACGCCCAACTTTCGTCCACCCCTGACGGCTTCAACCTGCATCCCAAACTCGCCAACCAATTCGCGGCCCGAGACAAGATGTACGCCGAAGGCGAAGTCGATTATGCCCTTGGCGAATCGATGGCCTTCGGGTCGCTGCTCCGAGAAGGCATCTCTGTGCGTCTTGCTGGTCAGGACTCGCGACGCGGAACCTTCTCGCATCGCCACTCGACACTCGTTGATTACCAGAACGGCACCGAGTGTGTCCCGCTTTCCGGCTGCCGTGAGGACTCCGAACTCTGGATCTACGACTCGCTCCTCAGTGAGTACGCGGCCCTTGGCTTTGAGTACGGCTACTCCGTTGAGCGTCCGGACGTTCTGACGTTGTGGGAAGCCCAGTTCGGCGATTTCGTCAACGGAGCCCAGATCATCATCGACCAGTTCCTCATGGCCGCCGACGACAAGTGGGACCAGACCTCGGGGCTGGTCATGTTGTTGCCTCACGGCTACGAGGGGCAAGGCCCCGAGCACTCCTCGGCCCGCGTCGAACGTTTCTTGCTGCTTGCCGCAGAAGACAATGTGCAGATTGCGAACGTCACGACGGCATCACAGATGTTCCACATCTTGCGTCGTCAAATGAAGCGCGACGTGCGCAAACCCCTGGTCATCTTCACCCCGAAGTCCTTGCTTCGAGCCAAGACCACCCGGTCCCCGATCAGCGCGCTCACCGAAGGCACCTTCCAGGAGACGCTGGAGGACCCGAACCCGCCCGCCGCAGATGAGGTCGTCGATCTCGTATTTGCGACCGGCAAGGTGGCCGTCGACGCGTTTACTCGCCGAGACCAAACCGGCGCCCACGCGCTCATCACCCGAGTGGAGCAGCTCTACCCGTGGCCAGCCGAACAGATCGCAGAGATCGTCGCGGCCCACCCGAACGCCCGTCGCATCTGCTGGCTCCAAGAGGAGCCTGAGAACATGGGAGCGTGGAACTTCGTCAAGGGTCGCCTCTACGAACGACACGGCGACACCCACACGATCCAGCGATTCTCCCGACCAGAATCGGGCAGCCCGTCGACCGGGTCATCGCGCATCCACGCCCAAGAACAAGAGCAACTCCTACAACGGCTCCTCGGTTAAAGCCGTTCGTCAGCGCCGTTCGTCAGTCCTGGCGGACTTACTCTCTCTCTCTCTCTC
>CAYUKM010000081.1:0-6205 GCA_964445255.1 uncultured Acidimicrobiales bacterium | reverse complement strand
CTCTCTCTCTCTCTCTCGAGTTTCTCGCCCGAACGCGCAGCGTTCGCTGGGGCACCCAAACGTCGCCGGTAGGAACCGACATCGCCTTTGGGAAACCGTCGCCGTTCGTTACTCGACGGTCTCGGCTATTAGGTCGAGGACTTCGTCGCCGAAGCGGTCGGCTTTGGCGGGGCCTACCCCGGAGACATCGAGCAGTTCACTCTTGGACGCGGGACGGTCCTTGGCGATCGCGTGGAGGGTCTTGTCGTGGAAGATCGTGTAGGCGGGTACGTCGTTCGCCTTCGACTTCGATAGCCGCCACTTCTTCAATGCGATGAAGATCGGGTCGGACTCGTCACGCTTCAGGCGGGGCCCGCCGTTGCGAGCTGCGAGGTTCTTTCGAAGCTCGCCAGCGGACTTCGCATTCTTGTTGCGGATGGCGTGTGGGTCGATGCCTTGGTTGGCCAGTCGGATCGGCTCGAGCATCGGCGACTCGGATCGGTTGGAGACTCGGTCGCCGAAAGTCCGCTCGTCGGCCCAGTGCAGGTGTAGGTGGCGCTTGGCCCGGGTGACCGCCACATAGATAAGACGATCCTCTTCAGCCTTGGCTTCTGGGGTCTTGGCATGTCCGATCGGTGCGAGGCCTTGTTCCATCCCGGCGACATGGACGACTTCCCACTCCAAGCCCTTGGCTTGGTGAAACGTAGTGACCTCGACCCGGTCGTCGCCGACCGAGGCGATCTCTTTGCTGCCAGCCTTCAGGGCATCGATGAATCCTTGCAGCGAGGCCGTGGGGTCGAGTCCGAGATGGTCGCGCCCGAGCCGCAAGAACGCACTCAGGGCGAGCTGTCGCTCGTCGGCGGTATCGGGGGCGTCGTCGTCCTTTGATTCGGTGTCTCTGTCGGTGTCGGCCCGCCCAACTTCGAGTCGTTCGGCCAGTTCGTCGAGGGCATCGGTTAGCGCGCCAGATGGAACCGCTTGGCGGAGGCTGTCGATAAGGTCCTTGATCTCGGGCCGGTCGACCAGCGCTGAGTCGTGACGCGCCCGAACCGGTACTTCGGCACTGTCGAGTGCATCGGCGAGCAGTGCAACCTGCGCGTTGGTGCGCACCAGGACGGCCATGTCTTTCCACCGAGTGGACGCGCTGCGGGCGTTTCGAAGCGATCGCGCAATGGACTTGGCTTCCGCCTTTTCATCGGCGTGGTTCGTGATGGAGGGCTTCGGGCCGCTCGAGAGTGTAGGGGTCAACTTGCCATACGTCGGCAGCAGCGCAGAAGCACAGCGAAGAATCTCCGGCGTGGAACGATAGTTCTGTGAGAGTGCGACTTCGACCGCATTGGGGAAATGGCTGGTGAAGTTGTCGAGATAGGACGAGTCGGCGCCGTTCCACGCGTAGATGGCCTGACGGGAATCGCCCACCACACAGAGGTCTGGGTCGTCGCCGACGAACACTTTCAGCAGCGCGAACTGCAACGTGTTGACGTCCTGGAATTCGTCGACGAAGACGTGACGGTAGCTCCACCGGAAGGCTGCCGCCGCGTTCAGGTCCTGTTGGAGCATCCGCCCACAGAGAATCAAGATGTCGTCGAAGTCGATGAGGTTGCGCTTTACCTTCGCCTCTTCGTACTCCTGGTAGATCTCGGCCACCCGTTCAGCGGGTAGTTGCATCGACCGCGCGTTGTCGGCTGCGGCCGCGACGTACGTTTCGGGTTTGATCCGTCGGGCCTTGGCCCACTCGATCTCCGACACGAGGTCGAGCGGGATCGTGCGTTCTCGGATTCCGGGCACTAGACGAGCGACAAAGCCGATCTTGCGATCGAGCAGCGTAGGGGCGCTGAGCTGATTGGATTCCCAGTGGCGACGCAGCTGCGTGAGCGCCACCGCGTGGAAGGTGCCGGCGGCAGCAGACTCTCGCAAACCTAGCTGTCGAAGGCGATGGTTGAGTTCGCCAGCGGCCTTGCGGGTGAAGGTGAGCGCCAGCACCCGACGCGGGTCGAGCGCGTCAGTCATTGCCCCATGGGCGATCCGACGGGTGAGCACGCGGGTCTTGCCCGATCCTGCGCCCGCGCGAATCACTAGTTGGGGCGCGTCGATCGTGACCGCCCGGTGTTGCTCTTCGTTTAGGCCCGCGAGAATCTGCGCGCTGGCTGAGTGATCCACGTCAAGACCCTACCGACGGGGTGTGACGGTCATGTTGTCGGGGGCTACGGTTAAGTGCCTATGGGGTTTCCGAGAGAATTGCTGAGCGATGACGAGGAGATCGTCGTCGACATGCACCCGCATTGGTGGACGCTACTTCCCATCGGCGTGCTGCTCGTTGTGGCGATCATCGGTGGGCTTGCGTTGGTAGCTGCAACCGGGGCCGGAATCGGCTGGTTGATCGCCCAAGTGATCGTCGCCGTCATCGTGATTGGGTTGCTGAGCATCTTCGGCACTCGTTACGCCAAGTGGGCCACGACGGAGTTCGTGGTGACCACCGAACGGGTTATCTCCCGCACCGGCGTGCTCGCCAAGAGCGGTATCGAGATCCCGCTCGATCGCATCAACACCGTGTTCTTCGAACAGAAGCCCTTCGAACGAATCTTGGGCTCGGGCGACCTCGGCATTGAGTCCGCCGGCGAAGGCGGGCGCCAGACCTTCGCCAACATCCGCAAGCCGAGCATGGTCCAAGCGGAGATCTACGCCCAGAAGGAAGGCTTCGAAGAACGACGTCTTCGCCGGATGGGGGTAGGCGGTAATGCGGCACCGTTGAGCGTTGCCGATGAGATCGCCAAGCTCGACGCGCTCCGCCAGCAAGGGGTGCTCACCGAGGCCGAGTTCCAAGCGATGAAGATGGAGCTCCTCAACCGGAGCTAGTGGGCGTCGTTCAGTCGAGTTCTCTCGGGCGGGCGATCTCGACGAATGTGCACGACTCCGGGCCGAGCTGTGCCCAGTCCGCCACGTCAAACACCGCCACCGCGGCGGTGGCCATGAGCTTGCCGCTTGCTGAGAGGGGAGCGGCACCGTCGGAGAGCGTATCGACCAGCACGTCGAAGCCAGGGTTGTGGCCGCAAAGCAGTAAGAGCTCAGGGTTGGCTCGAACACCGGCAAGGGCTGTCGCATCGAGCCACGTCTTTGCGCTTGCTAAGTACAAGTCGTCGTCGACATCGACCGAGTCGTCATCTACGTCGCACTGAGCTCGCACGGCGGCAATGGTCTGTTGGGTGCGCTGGGCTGACGACGAGAGGATGTGATCGGGGCAGTAGCCCGACTCGACCAGCCACTCCGCCATGCGGGCCGCCGCCATCTGGCCCCGAGGATTGAGTGGTCGTTCGTGATCAGCGAGTCCCGTCGACCAGTCGGACTTGGCGTGACGCATCACTAACAAGGTCGTCATGGTTTCCCCGCTGACGACTCAAAGCGCATCGGGATGTGGGGGATGTCGTCTTCGAGGAACTCATCGCCCGTTTGGGCGAATCCCAGGTTGGTGTACCAGTCGAGCAAGTAGCTCTGAGCATCGAGGATGATCTCGCCCTCTAGCGACTCCACCAAGTGGGTCACGAGCGTTGCTGCGTGCCCCGAACTCCGGTGCGTTGGTGCCGTTACGACCCGACCGATTCGCCATCGATCCGGCCCATCGCTGAGGCAACGGGCATACGCGATGATCGCTCCATCGTGGTCAGAAATCGATACGTGGCGGGTCTCGGGCTCGGTGTCTCGACCATCGACGTCGGGATAAACGCATTCCTGCTCGACGACGAAGACGTCACACCGAAGACGCAAGATGTCGTGGAGCTCCTGTGCGGAGAGCTCAGCGAACGAACGGTCGGCTATCGTCGATCCCGACACGGCTCCACTCATGGGCCAAACTCTATCTCTCTCGCCAGTTCCAACTGGCAACAACGATTCAACGTAGGAGCATCAATGCCACTGATCGAAGCCGAAGGGCGATCGATTTACGCAGAAAGTTACGGTAACCCGAAGGATCCGGCGCTGGTCCTCATCAGTGGGCTGACGTGGCAGTTGACGTCGTGGCCGGAGCAGTTGTGTGAGGCATTCGTTGATCGAGGCTTCTTCGTCATTCGATACGACAACCGCGACGCTGGACTGTCGTCGAACTTTGTCGATAAAGAGCAGTACTCCCTAGAGGACATGGCCGACGACTGCATCGTTGTGTTGAACCACTACGACGTTGCGCCTGCCCACATCATGGGGATCTCGCTCGGGGGCATGATCGCTCAGGTTCTTGCGATCGAGCATCCCGAGATCATGTTGTCGATGACATCGTATGCATCTCGGACCGGACACCCCGACTTCGGAAATCCAACCGATGAAGCGGTCATGGCGCTGTTGCAAGAACCCCCTACGACGCGGGCTGAAGCAGAGGCCCTCGGCGTCATGCGTAAGAAGATCTGGGGCACACCCGACACATGGGACGAGGGGGAGTGGGCGACCTTTAGCGGCGACAACTTCGACCGCGCAGCCCCGGTAAAGGACGCGGGCCTGCGGCAGTACTTAGCTCTCGAAGCCTCCGGGAATCGAGACGATCGACTCGCAAAGATCGATGTCCCGACTTTGGTCATTCATGGCAGCATCGATCCGCTTGTCAGCGTCGATGGGGGTCGCCACACCGCCGAGGTCATCCCCGGCGCAGTGTTTGAGGAGATCGAAGGGATGGGCCACGACCTGCCCATCACCGAGTGGCCCCACATTGTTTCGCTCGTGACGTCACACGCCGTGAACGCGGCCAATGGCAGTCGCGGGCAATCGCTGCTCAAAGGCAGCTGATGTCGGGTCCGCTCGACGGGGTTCGGATCATCGAACTATCGGGCCTCGGGCCGGGCCCGTTCTGTGCGATGGTCTTGGCCGACCTCGGAGCGGAAGTCATTCGGGTCGACCGCGCCAGCGCCGTGCGGGGCGGCAATCCCGAAGCGCCACCAGCTGACGTATTGAACCGCGGGCGACGCTCGGTTGGGATCGATCTCAAGAACCCCGAGGGCGTCGACGCTTTGTTGCAGCTGTTGGAGTCTGCGGACGCATTGATCGAGGGCTTTCGGCCCGGGGTGTGTGAACGTCTCGGTATCGGGCCCGAGGTATGCCTGGAACGAAACCCAGCACTGGTTTACGGCCGTATGACCGGTTGGGGCCAAGTTGGGCCGTGGGCCGACCGGGCTGGGCACGACATCAACTACATCGCACTCTCGGGCACGCTGTCGATGATCGGCCGCAAGGGCGAAGCTCCGGTGCCTCCGATCAACCTCGTTGGTGACTTTGGCGGCGGCGGGATGCTGCTGGCCGTCGGGGTACTCGCCGGGGTACTCAACGCCCGTTCGACCGGAAAGGGTCAGGTCGTCGACGCAGCGATGGTCGACGGCGCGGCACTTCTCGCGTCGATGATGTACGGCATGAAGGCGATGGGTCTGTGGGGCGGCGGTAGGGGAGCGAACATGCTCGACACCGGCGCACATTTCTACGACGTCTACGAGACCGCAGACGCCAAGTTCATTTCACTCGGTGCCATCGAGGGTCAGTTCTATGCCGAGATGTTGGAGCGTCTCGGCTTCAGTGAGGAAGAACTCGCCGGCCAACTCGATGCGTCTCGTTGGGATGAGAGCCGCGACAAGGTCGCTGCCCGCGTCGCCGAGAAGACCCGTGACGAGTGGGATGAGATCTTCGCCGACTCCGACGCGTGTTACGCCCCGGTGCTCACAGCTGATGAGGCGGGTGAACATCCACAGCTAGCCGAGCGAGGCACCTTCGTGGACGTGGCTGGGGTTCGACAGCCAGCCCCCGCACCTCGGTTCTCGGCAACTCCGACCGATATCCCAGAACCACCCGCGCACGCCGGGCAACACACGAACGACGTCTTGGCCGACTACGGATTTACCTCCGAACAAATTTCAGCGCTGCGTGGTTCTGGCGCCATCGCCTGAGAGACTTAGAACCCGTTATGGGCACCGTTTCCGCACTACACACGATCTTAGCCTGGGCGGTCATGATCGTTGGCGGCGTCGCTGGAGCACTGGCCACTGCAGCGCATTGGGTTGAAGCCATGCGCGTGCGTCCGTTGTGGTGGCTGCATCACCTATTCCACGGTCTCATTGTCGTCCAGGTGACCTTGGGGGCGATCATCATTGGCTTCAGCGACGTCGATGCGAATGGCGAGCACGTCTTCTACGGATTCTTGACCTTCACCGGCGTCGGCCTAATCCTCGGGTACCGGCATCTGGCCGAGTACAAGTACCTG
>CAYUKM010000080.1:0-12736 GCA_964445255.1 uncultured Acidimicrobiales bacterium | reverse complement strand
CGGGTACGGATCACTTTCGTACCGCCGGCCGTCGAGCCCGACATGCCACCCATCACCATCAACAACAACAGGACTGTCAGCGGTGTCGCCGACCACAGCACAAAGTCACCCGCAGTGCCTGTTCCTTGTGCGTTGCCGAACCCGGTGCTTGAGATCAAGCTGGCGACGTTAAACGACGACACCCGCAAGGCACTCCAGAAACCGCCGACCTCTGAACCCACGGTCAGCCGTGCCGCGATCGCGACCGTGGCTACCACATAGATGGCAATGTAGGCCCGGAACTCGTGATCTCGGGAGTACACCGAGCGACTCTTGGTCAAGAAGAGCCAATGCAACGCCCAGTTGGCGCCTCCGAACAGCATGGCCGCCTGTGCAACTACCTCGATTGCGACGCTGTCGAACTCGCCGATCGAGTCGTTGTATGTCGAGAACCCACCGGTCGCCGCCGTCGCGAGTGAATGGTTGATCGCGTCCCATGGACCCATTCCGGCCAACGCGAACGCAACCGCCATGACGATGGTGCCGCCGATATAGAGCTTCCACAGAATCCTGGCTGTGTCCGCTGCTCGTGGCGCCAGTCGATCCGCGGTCGGGCCGGGTGCTTCAGCACCCATGAATCCCAGCGCACGAGACCCGAGCGCCGGCAGCACGGTGACAACCAACTGAACGAATCCCATGCCGCCGTACCACTGAATCAGTTGGCGATAGAACAAGATGCCGTGACCAACTTGGGGGTCCGGGTCCCCAATATCTGGCAACGTCGTAAGCACGGTCGAACCGGTGCAGGTATAGCCCGACACCGACTCAAAGATCGCGTCGGCGACTTCGATCCAGCGACCGACGCCCTCACGCTCGAAGGTCCTGGCCAAGATGAATGGAAGCGACCCGAGAACAGACACCAGCAGCCAGGACCATGCCACCGAGGCAAAGATCGTTCGGATCGCGAGATCGCCCAACCGAGTTCCACGCCACAACACCGCTCCGAGAACACCAAATATCGCCGCGCAGGCCAGGATCATCCACCCTGCGTCACCTGCGCCGATGAACTCCACAATCGCCGACACCACCAGACCCGGGGTGATGGCAAGCAGCGCGAGTCCTGAAATGTGCGCGACGGTCGACGGCACGCGTCGGGACGTCTCCGTGAAGCCGTCTGTGGTTCGCCGAGCCGCGCGGCGTTCGAGCATCAGACCTCAGCCCCAATACTGCGATGTGGGCGGAGACGTGAAACCCACCGTCCGAAACCAGCGGCGGTGATCAAGACCGGGTAGATCGACAACCGGCCTAACAACATGCCGACCGCACCCACAATCTCGGACCAACCGGACAGTGAAACCGTATTGGATATCTCTCCTCCACTAAGGAGCACACCGGTGTTGGAGACGATCGACAGAACGAGTGACAGGCTTGCGACGAGGTCAAGTTCTGGGGTGTGCATCACCAGTGCGAGGCCAGCGAGGGTAAATCCGTGCATCCAGAGATAGCCGATGGTGAGATCAAGCGACTCTTCCTTGACCGCTTCCCCATCGATCCGAACAACACCGATCCGATGTGGGTCGAGCAAGTTTCGCAGCGCACGACGGACTTCGAGGGCAACTCGTGAAACGCGGGCCTGACGAAACCCACTACCGACCGAACCACTCATGGCCCCAATACCAGTAGCGACAAGCAATGCCGCCTGGACGAAGCTTGCGCTAGCGCCCCAGTTCGCCGAGTGCAGCCCTGTCGTTGACAACATCGAAGTAATAGCCACTGCGGAGTCCGAAGCATCGAGGTCACCACCGAGCAGAACAATGGCGAATCCGCCGATTAGCAACAGCACATATAGGCGAAGCTCAGTCGAGCGCCACACGGCCTCGAGGCGCCCCCTCAGTCCCCACCACACAACCAAGAGGTTTCCACCGGCGGCAGCCATTCCGAACGACGCCACCCATTCGATCGCGGCGCTGTCGAAGTGCCCGAGGGAGTTGGCGTGGTTGGCGAACCCAGCTGTCGATGCCGTGCTTAACGCGTAGGTGAGGGCATCGAAGGCTCCCATGCCCGCTATTGCGTAGCCGACGACCAACGAGATCGTCAGCACGAGGTACATCCCTAAAATGTTGCGAATGGCCACGGGTGCGGTCGTGACGAGTTGACGCTCCCGACCAAGTCGACGTTTGGGTAGGAGCTCGGCGCCGCCGATCGCGGCGGGGAGAACGCCCATCGCCACCATCAGCACTCCAAGGCCGGTCGTCCATGGGAGGATCACGCGAAGGAAACGAAACGAGTGGGACAGCTCCGCTGGATCGGCGACGGTGGTAAAGCCGGTCGTTGTTGACGCGCTCACCGCCTCGAACACCGCATCCATGGGGCTCTCGACTTCGCCGGCGACCAAGAAAACCACCACAGCGACAAGGGTCATCGCCGTCCATCCAGCGACAAACATCGCCATCGCCTTTGCTCGGTTGACCACCGTCTCGGGCTGCGACCGAATGAGAGTAATACCGATGGCGATCGCCGCCAGCCCCAAGACCAACTCACTTATGCGGTCGAAGCTGAGACGATCCGGATCCAGGATCAGTCCGACCATGCCGGCTGCAAGTGCGCAGACGCCGCCGGCAGCCAGGCCGATTCCTATCGGTCCTGGCAACAGCGCGAGCGTGCCATGCCGTTTCTTTGACGGCAGCGTGGACAACGTCCGCATCAGTCCAGGATTTCTGTGACCACGTCGATTGTTTGCGGCTCGGTGATGACGATGACGTGGTCGCCCTTGCGCAAAGTCGTGCGCCCTCGTGCGATCTCGGGTCGACCGTCCCGAACGGTCGCAGCGATGAGTACTTCACGCGGCAAGTTGAGCTCGGAGATCAACTTACCCTCGGCATTGGACCCTCCGTGTAGCTCGAACTCGAGGAGCTCAACCTCGCCGTGCAAGAACGTCGCAACCTGGGCCAAGCCGCCACGGACAAATCGCAGAACACCGTTAGCGGTGGCGGTGCGAGGCGACAACGCTGCGTCGACTCCGACCTGGTCGAGCAATGACAGGTAGTTAAGGCGATGAACCACAGCGATGGTTTCTGGCACTCCAGCGGTCTTTGCGTACACCGATGCAAGAACGTTGGCATCGTCCTCACCGGTTAGCGCTGCAACCAATTCAACCCGTGGAAGATCAGCCTCATCGAGTACGTCGGAATCGGTGATGTCTCCGTGTAGAACACGGACCCCGTCAAGATGCTCTGCCAGTACCCTTGCGCGTTCTTCGTTCCGCTCGATCATCTGCACTCGCGCATTGGTGTGTTTGAGCTTCTGAGCAACGAGTTCACCCGTTCGGCCACCGCCGAGCAGAAGGATCTCTCGGGGTACGTCGCGCTCGAGTCCCATCAGCTTCGCTACTTGGCGTCGCGCACCTCGCTTGCAGACAATGCGGACCAGGTCATTGGCTTCGATCATGTAGTCGCCCCGCGGGATGATCGTCTTCTCGCCACGCTGAATCGATGAGACGATGAAGTCCCATTCCGGCTCATTCTCGACGCCGAGCTCAATCAGGGACTTACCCACGATCGGTGCGCCGTCCAAAACGCGGGCGCCTATGGCCAACACCTCACCGTTCCCGAGCTTGGCAACCTCCGATGCCCCGGGCAGCTCCATGAGCGCTAGTACTTCCTGAGCAGTCTCCTCATCGGGATCAATAAACAGGTCCGCCTGAGCGGTCCGGCGCAACCCTGCGGCATCGTGGCCACGAAGTTCGTCAGCTTCGAGACGAACGACCGTCTTGGGAACGTCGGCCTCCTTCGCGAGCATCGAGGCGACGAGGTTGACCTCGTCGCTCTTGGTGACAGCAACCAACAGGTCGGCCGAGTCGACTCCAGCTAGCGCCAAAGTCGCAGGGTGGGTTCCGGACCCTGTGATGACCTCAACATCGACCCGTTCAGCCAAGGAGGCCGCGCGCTTCGCATCGCGTTCGACCACGGTGACATCGACGCCCTCGCGGCTCAACAGGTCGGCAATGTAGGAGCCGACTTCGCCCGCGCCTACAACAATAATTCGCATGTTCTCTCAATCGGTCCGTGGGCTGCGAACTTTTGACTTGGGCACTAATGGCCCACCGAAATAACACTGCTCGGGCTAATAACTAGGTGCATTCCCACATCCCAGGACTCCGAGGGCGGCAAGTCCACGATTTGAGCATCGTGGGCTACTCCCAACCTCAGAGGGTCGTGATGAGAGGAAAAGCATCTGGCAAAGAACCGATCGTAGTAGCCCACTCCATGACCAATGCGGGACCCATCACGCCCGAATCCCACGCCGGGAACTACGACGACGTCGATGGTTTCGAGCCCGACAGGGGTGGAAACCGGCTCGGGAATCCCGTATCGGTTATTGGTGAGTTCATCGCCCGGCGCCCACGGCGCAAACTCCATAGATGCGTTCTCTCCACAGATGGGTTGTACGACGGACCAACCGCGTTCTCGAAGCCGATCGAGGGCAATCCCGGGATCGATCTCACCAGCGACCGGAAAATATCCAGCAACTGTTCCCATCGCCGCGGAGCCCAATCGGTCTGTAACTGCAATGCGAATCCGCTCCGCAATCGCCTCAGCGGCGGTTTTTTGGGCCAGATTTCCGACCAATTCTCTCTCCGCTCGAAGACGGAGTCTGAGTGCTTCTCGGCTATCGTTCATTGGTCACACTTTCGACATTCGTGAATTGACTGAGGAAGGTGCGGCGAACCCCATGCGGTGAACTTAGCGTTTGCCGCGCATATCCCATGCACACAGACGGAGACAACCTTGCAAGCAATCCCCTACCTCGCTCTAGTGTCGGCGCTCGCCGCTCTCGGGCTCGCATTCTTCTTCTTTAACAACGTAAAGGCCGCTAGCCCCGGCAACGACCGCATGGTCTTCTTGATGAACGAGATCCAAGCGGGAGCAAAGGCATTCCTCAAGCAGGAGTACATGTGGGTCGGAGTATTCGGTGTCATCATGGCGATTCTCGTCGCCGTGGTGATCGATCCGCTCGCAGCGTTGGCCTACATCCTTGGAGCTGTGCTTTCAGCCGGTGCGGGCTGGGCCGGCATGACGGTGGCAACCATGGCCAACGCCCGCACAACCGAAGCCGCTAAGGACGGTCCTGCTAAGGCTCTGCCGATCGCATTCCGCGGCGGCGCAGTTATGGGCTTTTCTGTCGCAGGCCTTGCACTCGCTGGCCTCATGGTCGTCTATTTGGTCTTCGTCGTCTTCCTGCAATCCGACGCCGCCTTTGAGATCGTGACCGCATACGGCTTGGGCGGCTCGACTATCGCATTGTTCAGCCGCGTGGGTGGCGGTATTTACACCAAGGCCGCAGATGTCGGCGCCGACCTCGTCGGCAAGGTGGAAGCAGGGATTCCAGAAGACGACCCTCGCAACCCGGCAACGATTGCTGACAACGTCGGCGACAACGTTGGCGACATCGCTGGCACCGGCGCCGACCTCTTCGAGTCCTACGCTGGCTCGATCATCGCCCCGATCTCACTCGTCGCCTTCGCGCTGGGTGTCACGGCTGAGCAAGCCAGTGACGTCGGAACGATCGAGCTGCTGGTCTTCCCAATCTTTGTTGCATTTATCGGCATGGTCGCTTCGATCATCGGTTCGTTCCTCGTGCAAGGCGGCGAATCAACCGACTCGAAGGCGCTCTCCCGGGCGCTCCACAGAGGAACGAACGGCGCCATGGTCCTCACCGTGCTCGGTGTTCTCGGCGGGTCTTACTGGCTCTTCAGTGACCAAGTCGGCAACCCGATCGGCATCGCTGTGTCGGTTATCGGTGGCCTCCTAGTCGGTTGGGCGCTCGGCAAGACCGCCGAGTACTACACCTCCGATCACTTCGCACCGGTCAAGAAGATTGCAGCCCAATCTGAAACCGGTCCTGCCACCACGGTCCTCGGTGGCGTATCGGCTGGCATGATTTCGGTTGCCGCATCGGTCGCACTCATTCTCATCGGTGTTGCTATCGCCTTCTGGGGCGGAGAGCTCACCTTTGGAGAAGAGGGAATCGGCGGCCTCTACGGCATCGCCGTAGCCGCTATCGGCATGCTCGCCACGACCGGCGTAGTTGTCTCGGTCGATGCATACGGTCCGATTGCCGACAACGCTGGCGGTATCGCCGAGATGGCCGAGCTTGATCCTTCGGTACGCGAAGTCACCGACGCACTCGACTCGCTCGGAAACACCACCGCGGCAGTCGCCAAGGGCTTCGCTGTCGGATCCGCTGCACTGACCGCCCTCGCACTGTTCAAGAGCTTTGAGTTCGCCGTTGCGCAAGCGTCAAACGGCGACACGGAAGTCAACCTCAATGTCGGCGACGTCGACGTGTTCATCGGACTCTTCATCGGAGCTGGACTTCCCTTCTTGTTCGCCGCACTCACGATCGATGCTGTCGGCCGAGCCGCACAGGAAATGATCGTCGAGGTCCGTCGCCAGTTCCGTGAGATCCCTGGACTTCGTGAAGGCAAGCCTGGCGTAAACCCAGACTCCGCCCGGTGCGTTGCCATCTCGACAAAGGCATCACTCAAGGAAATGATAGTTCCCGGATCACTCGCCGTCGTCGCTCCACTCGTTGTGGGATTCATCGACGTAGACGCTCTAGGCGGCATGCTCGCCGGCGCCCTCGTCACCGGCTTCGCTCTGGCAATCTTCATGGCGAACGCCGGTGGTGCTTGGGACAACGCCAAGAAGTACATCGAAGCTGGTGCCCACGGCGGCAAGGGCGGCGATCCGCACAAAGCAGCCGTTGTAGGTGACACCGTTGGTGATCCGTTCAAGGACACCTCCGGCCCAGCTATGAACATCTTGTTGAAGGTCATGACCATCGTGAGCCTCGTCTTCGCCAGCGCCTTCGTGTAGGCCCGAGCAAAAATCCGCAGAGCACACAGAGCGAAGCGAATGTGCGATTGCGTCAAGTGATGCGCTGCAGCCCGTGGCGCCAAAATCGCGCGGAGCCGCTTGCGCCTAAGGGATCAGCGCACCAAGGGCCCCGAAGACTGCTTCGGGGTCCTCGACGCGTAGGGCGACCTTCTCCTCGGCGATTCCGATAGCCACGACGGCGAACAGCGCTGCTCCGCAGCTACCGGGGACCTCTAGGTGACTTCTCGCGCAAAAGGCCGCGATCTCAAACCAGAGCAATTGCTGGACTATCTCGCTGTTGATCCGAAGTGGATCGTCAGCGCGCTCATCGAGGGTGGATAGCACAACCGCTAGGGCGTCGGGGTCTGCCGGTAGACCCTCACGCAGCGTCGTGATCAGAACACTCCGATATAACTGACGAAGCGACTCCGGGAGTTCTTCTACTAGTGCGCGCCGAACCGTGCGGTCGATACGGGCGCAATCACCGTGGACTGGAGGGGCAGAAAAGCTCATACCCGAACAGTAATGAGCGGGTGTGACAACAAAGCGCCGTTTGGCTCAATTGTGCTGCGTGTAGGCCGATTGAACCAGCAGACGGCTCACTGAGGACCTTCATATGACGGCACAGCAACATCTCACGAACTCCACCCACGCCTCTTCACGATCGGCGTCGTGGGCGAAATACCTCGCGACCGAGACTCGTCGCCTAGACGAAACCGGTGTCGCTGCGGCAATTATCAGCATCCGTCTCGGCAGCGATGACGAACGGATCCAACGTCAGGTCGTTGGCTTCCTCGGCCATACCCTCCGCCCAACCGACACGTTCGATCTCGGGCCGAACAATGAGATCTCCATTCTTCTTGCCCCTATCAACGGAACCGTTGCCCTGACCGAGCGTGTGCGTGTGCTCCACAACCGCATTGCGAAACTCGGTGGCGTTCCCTTCACTGGCTACGCACCACGCCGAACCGATGAAGACCTTGTCGCGACCCTCGCCCGGGCTGATGCCAGCGCCGATCGCGCCGCGTTCCGTAGGGAACGGTACCCATCGGTACTCGTTCTTCCCCAGCACGGCTGAGGCATCGTTCTGTGGGTCTAAAGGGGATGGCGACTAAAGGAATGGCGATGAAAGGCGGAGATCGATCCGCACCATTGGCCTATGTGTGGATACTTCCACTTGTCGCGGGCTTCATTCCGCTGCTGTTTCTGTTCATCCAAGAATCACACCTGTGGCAGTTAGCGGTAGCCGCTATTGCCATTCCAGTAGCCATCGCTGCGATGAGCTTCCAAACCCAGCGTGCGCATAACGACGAGGACATCCGTCCCATCGGACTCCTCATGATCTTGGCGGGCCAGTTCTTGGTAGCCCTGACGTCGTTCGCCTCCGGCGACCAAATTCTGGGTTTCGACAACGTCTCCGAACATCATCTGATCATGCCCTTGTTGGGGGCCGGCGTAGCGCTCAGCGTGATTGGCCTCATCCAGACCGTCGCCTTCCGCATGGGTTCGAGGCCCGAGATCTCCGAGCGCGAGCTCGCTATCGCCGCTTGTGGCCTCGGGCTGATCTATTTCGCCATCGTGGCCGAACCCGAAGCTGCGGGCTGGGAGGAGGGTCTCTTTGCTCTGGCCAACACCGCTTCGGGAACAGCCGCCCTCTTTGGCACTCTCTTCACGATCTGGCTGGTCTCGACCGACCGCCAATCGTTCTCGATCCCCATCGCAGTCATCAGTCTTGCCTTCGCATCAACCGTCGTGGTCGGCACGATGACCGCCGTGAACGTCATCAACCCCGGCCCAAACGCCAACATCTTGGAAAACGCGGTTGCAACAATCGGTCTCGGCGCAGCGGTAGCAGGCTACGTCCACCCCCAGATTCAGCACGCGCTCGCCCCGAGCGTGATCGTCGACTCCGAAGTCAACGTCCGTCGAAGCATCATCTCGTTCTCCGTAGTTCTCGTCGGTCCACTGCTGATCGCGGTGAACGAGTTCACCGAGCTGGAGTTGTCCGATGCGATCATCACGATCGGATCGAGCGCCCTCGCACTCCTAGTCGCCATGCACTTGCTCGGACTCGTCCGTCGCTGGGTGGCCGTGGAGCATCAAGGCCAACACGACCCCCTCACATCACTTCCCAACCGGCCACTCTTCTTCAGCCGCCTCGGGCTGACCATCGAGTCCGCCAGACTTCGCGAGACCCGATTCGCCACGATGTTCCTCGACTTGGATCGCTTCAAAGCCGTGAACGACACGCTTGGCCATGACGCTGGCGATGAATTGCTCCGCCAGGTCGCCCAACGCCTAAACGACGCTTCCCATCGCGTCTCGCCCGACCTCACCGTCGCACGCCTCGGCGGTGATGAGTTCGCAATCATCGTTCCAGAGACCAAAGATGCCCGTCACGCTCACGCCATCGGACGCCTCTTCCTCGACCAATTCCTCGATCCCTTCGACGTCGGGTTGCGCGACATCTACGTAACGCCCTCGATCGGCATGGCCGAGTTCCCCAAAGACGGGTCGACCGTCGACGAACTCATCGAGAACGCAGACACTGCGATGTTTGAAGCCAAAGAACGTGGCCGCAACACCGTGGTTGCCTATTCGCCGGAGCAACGAATTCCCGGTGCGCATCGCCTAGAGATCGAAGCCGCACTTCACCGGGCGGTCGAACGTGAAGAACTCGAGCTGTACTTCCAGCCACAAATCGACCTTCAGACCGGAAAGATCTTCGCCGTCGAGTCTCTGATTCGTTGGGTGCATCCAACCCTGGGACGCATCAGCCCCGACAAATTCGTCCCTGTTGCCGAAGAGTCCAGCCTCATCGATTCAATCGGCGAATGGATCATCGACGAAGCCTGCCGTTCCGCAGCTCGTTGGGAGCAGATCGGATTGCCACCCATCAACGTCGCGGTCAACTTGTCCCCCCGACAGTTCCAACGTTCGATTCACTTGGTCGACAAAGTCACGAGAGCGCTTTCCGAGAGTGGTCTTTCACCAGACCGGCTCGAACTTGAGCTGACCGAATCCCTCGCACTCGAAAAGCCTGAGGAAGTGAACGAAACGCTCATCCGATTCCGCGAGATGGGAATCAGGACAGCCATCGACGACTTCGGTGTTGGCCATACCGGACTCGACTATCTAGACCGCATCGAAGTCGACACCCTCAAAATCGACCGCTCGTTCATCAATCGCATCGGCGAATCGGGAGCACCACTAGTTACTGCGGTCATCTCGCTCGCTAAGGGACTCGACCTCGACGTAATCGCCGAAGGTGTTGAAACCCGAGCTCAGGTCAACTTCCTCGCATCCCACGGTTGCCGGTACATGCAGGGTTACCTGTTCTCAAAGCCGCTCACGGGAGCCCAACTCGAGCAGGTCCTACGCAATCAGATGCGCCGCGATGCCAAAGGTGAGAACTCACTGGATAAGGCCCAGAAAGAGCTCCCAGGCGAGGACGACCTCTTCGAGGCTGCGTAGCGCTGATCCCTTAGCCGCCAGCGGTTATGGGAGCAGAGCGGCGAGTTCGCCGGCTAGGCGAGCGTTGTTGGCCACTAGCGCTACGTTTGCCGGTATTGAGCGACCCTCGCTGGCCGTCGCCATGCGATCGAGAACGAAGGGTGTGATGGCGGCGCCGGTCATGTCCGCGGCTTCCGCATCGGCCAGCGCCGTAGCGAGCGCGTCATCGTGGACCACCTGATCGAGAGCGTCGCTAGCTGGCACTGGGTTGGTGATTAGCAAACCCCTGCCGAAACCGAACTGCGCTTCGGTAATCGCCATCAGTTCGCCGAGTTCGTCAACGCGATGAGGAACCGGCAGGCCACTGGATCGAGCCGTGAACGCGGGCAGTTCGTCAGCTTGCCATCCAAGAACCGGCACCCCGAGCTCCTCAAGCCGTTCGAGGGTCCGCCTCAAGTCAAGAAACGACTTCGCTCCCGCACAAACCGTTGCGACACGATGCCGAGCGATCGCCTTGAGGTCCGCGCTGACATCACCGGTGTCGGTTACACCGCGGTGCACCCCGCCTATGCCGCCGGTCGCGAAGACCGAAATACCGCTGCGGGCGGCAATGGCCAGCGATGCCGAGACGGTTGTGGCCCCAACAGGCCAACGCTGTGCGACCGCCACGGGGAGATCGCGCTCGGCGGTCTTATCGGCAGCACCAAGGATCCGCTCGTACTCGTGATCAGCAAGACCCGCACGCATCACGCCATCGAGTACTGCGGTGATCGCAGGCACCGCGCCCGCGCTGCGAACAGCATCGAGGCACGCCTGCAACGCCTCCTCGTTCGCCGGGCTTGGTAGCCCGAGGTGTGAATACACCGTCGACTCCAAGGCAACGACGGGCCGGCCGTCGTTTCGCGCATCCTTTACTTCGGGACTCATCGTGATCATGCGAAGCTCGCTCCTGGTACTCCGAGGCTGCGCCGAGCGAGCCGATGTCCTGCGTCCAACCACTCCTGGGGTAGACCTCCTCCGCGCCATGCCACCAAAAACCCAGCGGTAAAGGCGTCGCCAGCGCCGGTGGTATCGCTAACTTCAGCAGCTTCGGGGTCGCGGCGGTGATCCGACCCGTCCGGCTGGGTGTATCGCGCGGCACGAGAGCCTGCGGTAACAACCGTGGCCTTCGCCCCGACGAACCACGGGTGTCCCTGCAAGGCATAACGAGCCTCAGGGAGATTGGCGAATACCAGGTCGGGCTGAAGGTTCTTTACCAACGCGAGGAACTCGCTGCGCCCAAACTCCCGCAAGGCCGCCACCGACGAGGTGCCCAAAGAGAAGGCGATCCCGCGATCGAGCGCTTCACCAATCAGTAGCTGGGTCGACTCTGCGAGCTCCCCAGATAACAAGGAGTACAGCGGTACGTGCAAAACATCGACGTCATCGAGCACGGTGGGGCGAACGGATCCGAGATGCAGCGAGGCTCCCCTATCGGTGAGAAACGATCGCTCCCCGGACGCATCCACAAGCGCCACGATCGTGCCGGTCGTTCCCCGCATCGTGATGTGGGTGTCAACGCCAGCCGCGGTTAGCGAAGCAGCCAGATCTCGCCCTGGGGCGTCGTCTCCGACTTGGCCGATGAAGCGCCCTCGACCTCCCGCTGAAACAACCGCTGCGCACACGTTGGCCGCCGAGCCGCCTCGGACCACTTGGATTCGCGCCGCAGTATCCGTACCGCGCTGGGGGTCGCTTGTTAGATGAACAATGACGTCAGAGACCAAGTCCCCGACGCTACAGATCAACGGATTGTGTGACGCCACCGCCCGATCTTAGGACGTGACCTCGCTGCTCACGTCGCCCTGCTCACGGAGGTCAACGACGTCGGCACCTTCAAAGGTGCGACCATTGTCGGCGAGCTGGATAATCGCATGCGCCAAGCCTCGCATCTCGTCGCGCTTAGCCTCGGTGTGTCCATGCAATACGGAGAGTTCGCCGCGCTGGGTCTCGATCTCGGTGCTGAGCGAAGCGATCTCGGCTTGCACACGGTTCGCAGCCTCGAATGCCTTGCGGTCGCTTTCCTTGCTGATCTGGGCAGCGTTGAACTCGGCCTCTGCGACAATCTCATCGGCTCGGGCATGGGCTTGGGAGATGGTCTCTTCCGCGGTGCGATGGGCCATCCGAAGTACGAGTTCGTAGCTTTCCTCGCTGGCTTGTGAAGAAGGGGTGACTGCGACAGGCTCAACAACGGCTGCGACGGGCTGCTCCACTGCCGGAGGTGGTGGGGCGACGGCGGTGAGTTGAATGCGTAGTTGCTCGTTCTCGGCCCGCAGCGATTCCGACACGGCTCGTTCTTGGACAAGTTCAGAGTTCAACTCGGCGTTCTGCATTCGGAGCTGTTCCAGCTCGGCGAGTTGCTCAGGCGAAACAGCGGCTGTACCCGGAGC
>CAYUKM010000079.1:0-12786 GCA_964445255.1 uncultured Acidimicrobiales bacterium | reverse complement strand
TGATCCCTTAGCCGCCAGCGGCTCCGCCGCGATTTTGGCGGCGAGTTGAGGAATTCGTTGCGGAGAAACTTGGCGCGATTGAACGCTGTTCGGGCACGGCGCCTATGCCGGCCTGGGTCCAGAGGGGAAGGGTCTCTGTGGCGGGGTCGTACTCCTTGAGCCACTGAGCCATCCATGGAGGGTCGACCAGCTGCATGGGGTGAAAATCGGGGCCGAGCGCTCCGCCGAGGACCGGCAACACGACGAAGTTCATGCTGAAACCCCACACGATGAGTCGGACCCAGCGGATGGGGTTGAGCGCTGCGGGAGTCCGAATGAACAACATCACGCCGCCGAGAGCGGTGTAGCCGACGAGTGCAAGGACGGCGATAGCAATCGCGAGCGGCATCTTCTTTTGAGCGGAACCATGGGCGTGGACGACGTCGTGCGCGATGCCCTTGTGTTCGATCTCCTCCGCGAGGTGCCACAGAAACAGCGTTGCCGATCGCTCGTCCGCACCGCCGAAGTACTTCCGCAGACCCGCTTCAGCCCACCGTGCAGCGCTGAAGGCGACAAGCTCAAACGCCGCGGCGAACGCCAGACCAAATGCTGTCGAACGGCGAGCGAGGCTCGCGAAGATCCAGTCGCCCAAGCGATCGAGCACGCGGGCGGCGGCCGAACGTTCGGTGAGGCGTCGGTTAAACGCTCGATGCTGTTTGAAGTGGACAGCCTCTTGGTTCGCCCAGAGATCAACTTCCGCACGGAGCTCAGGCGTTGGGTCAACACATTCCTCGAGGCCGCGCCGGACAGCCTTAATCACGAAGGGTTCGGCATGTGGCATGAGTAGCGATACTGCATTCGCGCCCGCGCCGAACTCCGGCATCGTATGATGCCAGCGATCCGGGTCGACATCGTCTTCCCAGTCGAAACGAATCCGACGAACGGTGAGCGGGGTTATGTCCGACACGGCTGTCCTATCGGCAAACCGACCCTCGTCATGTAGCGTCCTTAACCGCCGTTGGCATTGCCGAGAATGTCCCAGCCGTCGACGATGTTCGCGTCGAATCGAGCCTCGGGGCCGTCTCCGTTCTGTGTAGCACGCTTGACCGCCGTGGAAGACGCGAAGTGCCCCACGGGTCTATCCGAGCAGCGTCTGGCTGTCGATGAAGAACAACACCACCAAGAGCACGATGACGCCGGCGTTCATGGCGCTCGCCCACCACTTGTACGGGTGATCAGCAGCGAAGAACCGGCGAATACTCGCGACGTTGAACACGATCGCGATCACGCCGATGATGACACCAACGACCGCGCCGACGCTGGCGGTAAGGCCAACGAGCGGGGCCACAAATGGAAAGATGACATAGGTGAGCACGCATCGAATGCCCGAGATCACTACGGACTTGGAAAAGACCTTTTCCGCCGGTTGGTCTTCAGCGTTGTCGCGATCGTGAGGTTCGTGAAGTTCCTCGTTGGCGGTGGAGGTGTCTGCCATTGGCTCCTAGGGTATCGCCTCGCAACTATCCCGTACCTCTTGTTGATCCTACGTTAACCTCGTACAGATGTTCGTCCTTGGAATCGACCCGGGTCTCACGCGCTGTGGTTACGGCTGCATCGAATGGACCGGGCCCTCCCGCGTCAAGGCTGTTTCGGCGGGCGTAATTCGCACCGACGCTTCTGCAGAGCTTCCGGCACGACTGGCAACTATGCACCGCGAGATCACCGAGCTGATCGCTGACTTCAGTCCTGGCGTGGTGGCGATTGAGCGGGTGCTGTTCCAAGTCAACGTCGCCACAGCGATGGCGGTTGGCCACGCCTCGGGCGTGGTCATGGCTGCAGCGGCGATAGCTGACTGCGAGGTTGTTCAATACAGCCCGAATGAGATCAAGTTGGCGGTCACGGGTTATGGAAACGCCGACAAACAACAGGTCGAGCGCATGGTGCGAACGCAGCTTGGGATCGAACACGAGCTACGCCCGGTCGATGCCGCCGACGCGATCGCTGTCGCGTTGTGCCACAGCGCAATCCGGGGCGCTCCCGAAGCCAGGTCGACGATGGAGGTCATCAAGTGATTGGATCACTGCGCGGTCAATTGCTCGACCGCAGCCCGGACGGATCCGAGTTGCTCATTGAGGTCGGCGGCGTTGGCTACCGCGTTGTCACCACTCCGGCAGCATCTGCGCGGGCCGGAGGGGTCGGTAGCGAGGTCATGGTGCACGTCCACCATCAACAACGCGAAGACGCCCAGATTCTCTACGGGTTCAACAGCATCGACGAGCGTCGGGTCTTCGAAGCGGTCATCTCCGCCCATGGTGTCGGCCCCGCACTCGGAATCTCGATCCTGTCCGTCTACGGCCCCGCCGAGCTGAAGACCGTCCTCGCTACCGAAGACGTCGACGCGCTGTGTGCCATCCCTGGTATCGGTAAGAAGACCGCCACTCGCATGCTCGTCGAACTCAAGCCCAAGCTCGACCTGCCGGACCTCGACCTCGCGTCGATCGAGCGAGATCTGCCCCAAGTCGAACACAGCGCTCACCTTGAGGTCCGTCAAGCCTTGGAGGCCCTCGGATACTCCGGTGACGAAGTTCGCCACGTTCTCACCCGCATCGACGCTGAAGGTGATCCCGCCGTACTTACTCGAGACGCACTGCGCCTGATCGCAGAGGGCGTGTAGTGCGCGAGGAACTGCTATCACCCAGCGGTGACCCCGAGGAACGTCAGGCGGAGGAGCGTGATGAACTCGGGTTGCGCCCGCAAACTCTCGACGACTTCGTCGGTCAGGAGCAGCTGAAGGGTCATCTGCGGGTCATGATGCAGGCCGCCAAGGCACGAAACCAAGCCATGGGGCACCTGCTGTTCGCTGGACCACCGGGGCTTGGCAAGACCACGCTCGCGGGCATCATCGCCAACGAAATGGCGGCGGAGATCCACATCACGTCGGGTCCCGCGCTTGAAAAGGGTGGCGACCTTGCAGCGATCCTCACCAAACTCGAAGACGGCGATGTCTTGTTCATCGACGAGATTCATCGCTTGGCTCGCCCGGTAGAAGAAGTGCTCTACCCGGCGATGGAAGACTTCCAACTCGACCTCGTCCTCGGCAAAGGGCCAGCGGCTCGCACTATGCGACTTCCGGTGTCCCGCTTCACCCTCGTCGGAGCGACCACTCGCACCGGGCTGATCACCGGGCCACTGCGCGACCGCTTCGATTACCCGGCCCGCCTCGACTACTACGAGCCCGATGAGCTCAAATCCATCGTGCAGCGCGCTGCTGGCATTCTCGACGTCGCGATCGACGAAGACGGCGCGGGCGAAGTTGCGCTCCGGGCCCGTGGCACGCCGCGCATCGCCAATCGGCTTCTGCGACAAGTACGTGACTTCGCTGAGGTCGAACGCGAAGGAAAGATCACCGGCTCGGTCGCCGTAGAAGGCCTCGAGTTCTTCGGTGTCGACGAACGCGGCCTCGACAAGGCAACTCGAGCGCTGTTGTTGGCGCTTTGCGACATGTTCGGGGGAGGGCCGGTTGGGTTGAAGACGCTGGCGATCAGCGTCAGCGAACCAACTGAGACGGTCGAAGACGTCTACGAGCCCTACCTGATCCAACAGGGGCTGCTCATCCGAACCCCAAAGGGCCGCATGGCCACCCGCGCTGCATGGGAACACCTCGGGCTAACGGCGCCAGCCACGACTCCTGATGGGCAGACCCCACCAGGGCTGTTCGACTGACTTTCCCGGGCCTAACGGGCGAATTTGCTGCCCACGAAGATGAGGAGCGCAAAGAGTCCGAAGCCGATGAAGAAGGTCCGCGCGGAGATCGGTGGTGTCGGTAGGAAGGGTGGTCGCTCGAGGGCGATGGCCTCGCCATCATCGTCAAAGGTGGCGATCCCGTTGCGCACCGGAATCGGGTCACCTTCAGGGTCGTCAGGATCTTCTTCGGTAAGGCAGGACAAGTTATCCCCGAAGGCGCTTGAAATTAGCGATGCGGTAGTGCCGTCGCCGGAGAAGACACTGATGGTGGTGAATCGGTAGCGGGTACCGATCTCGATGAGCTCGGGGTTGCCGTCGACTTCGATCTGGGTGTTTGCGATGTCGTTGGCCACGGTGAACAAGTGGATGTTGGTGCTGAACTCGTCAACCAGAATCGCGCGGTCGATGACCTCGCCATCAATCTCTTGGACCGTTGACGCAATGCCAGCGCATTCCTCGCCCTCAGGAGCCGGGGTTTGACCAGCTGCGGGCGTAATGGTCAACGTGAGTAAGACAACGGAGCACGCGGCTGCGATCACAGCTGTCCGCCGAAGGAATTGCGCGAACGCAGTTCCCGATATCGATCTCATGACGACAGTCTTGCCGAGAATGAGGCCGAAGTGGATGAGCCTCGGAAGGTCCATTGTTACGAACGCTAGCCTCGGTGGCGTGACATCCGTAGAGGAGTTCGATTACGAGCTGCCGAATCATCGCATAGCGCAGATCCCCCTGGCCGAACGCGCTGCATCGAAGCTGCTTATCGATCGTGGTTCGGGAGCCTTTGAGCATCGCACGGTCGCCGATCTCTCGGACATTTTAGAGCCGGGTGACTTGCTGGTAGTGAACGACACGAAGGTCCTCGCCGCTCGCCTGTTTGCGACCCGTCCAACCGGTGGGCGCACGGAACTCTTGCTACTCGAACCCGATGGTCCCGCTCCGATTGCGCTGGCGTCGGAGCGCTCGCAATGGACGGCCCTGGTGCGGCCGAGCAAAAAGGTCGCGTCGGGGACCGAGTTGACGATCGCGGGGGAGGGCGACCTTGCGTTGACCGTCGGCGAAGACCTCGGTGAGGGGCGGCGTCTCATCACCATCGAGTCCACCGATCTGGAAGCGGCCTTGGAACGTGTCGGTCGCATGCCGCTGCCGCCCTACATCACCGAGACCCTTGAAGAACCTGACCGCTACCAAACGGTGTATGCCCAGCATCTTGGGAGTGCGGCTGCGCCGACGGCCGGCCTGCACCTGACCGAGGCGGTCTTTGACGACCTAGCTGCGAAGCGGATCGAAATGGCTCGGGTCGAGTTGATCGTGGGATTGGACACGTTCCGTCCGGTCACCGCGGACCGGCTCGACGATCACCATATGCACTCCGAGAGGTATCGAGTGCCCCCGGAGACCGCAGAGTTGGTCACACAGACCAAGGCGAGTGGCGGTGCCGTGGTTGCCATTGGGACCACGACGGTGCGAGCCCTCGAGTCGGCAGCTCGCTTCGGGGCGGAGGGAGCGACGGACCTGTTCATCCGAGATCCATTCGAGTTTACATCCGTGGACAAGTTGTTGACCAACTTTCACATGCCCAAGAGCACGCTGCTGGTGATGATCGATGCGTTCGTGGGGTCGCGGTGGCGAAAACTCTACGATGTGGCCTTGGCGTCGGACTATCGCTTCTTGTCCTTCGGTGACGCCATGCTCCTCGACCGGCGGGCGGAATAGATCATGCGAACTTCCTTCACCCTCGAACATCGAGACGGTCAAGCTCGGGCTGGATACGTCACCACCGCACGGGGAACCTTCACGACCCCGTGCTTCATGCCGGTCGGCACCCGTGGTGCCGTCAAGCACCTGTCGTCGGCTGACATGGAGGACCTCGGTGCCCAAGTAATTCTCGCAAACAATTACCACCTGCTCCTCCGACCCGGTGCCGATGTCGTGGAGACCCTGGGCGGGCTGCATGCCATGGCCGACTGGGATGGACACACCTTGACCGACTCTGGCGGCTACCAGGTCTTCTCGCTTGAACCGAAGATCGATGACGAAGGAGCAACGTTCAAATCGGTCTACGACGGCAGTAAACACAAGATGACCCCCGAGAGCGCCGTTGCCTCCCAGGTTGCGATCGGTGCCGACATGCAGATGGTGCTCGACGTATGCAGCGCGCTGCCGAGCCCCGACCACGTTATTCGCGAGGCGCTCGACCGAACCACGCTCTGGGCCCAACGCGCCCGCGCTACCTTCCTCGATCACCCAAATGCACACGAGCGCCAGAGCCAGTTCGGAATTGTGCAGGGTGGGCTCGATCTAGACATGCGGGCCGAGAGTGCGCAGCGATTGCTCGACATTGGATTCGATGGCTACGCAGTGGGCGGCCTCTCGGTTGGGGAGCATCGAAGCGAATGGCACGGACCACTAATCGCCGCGACCGACAATCTGCCCGAGGATCAACCGCGGTACTTCATGGGGCTCGGCGATCCGGCAGGCATCGTCGACGCCGTAGCTCGAGGGATCGACATGTTCGATTGTGTGTTGCCAACGCGTCTCGCCCGCCACGGAACCTTGCTTACCGACGATGGTCGGATCAACCTGACTCGCGCCGAGTTCGCCACGTCGGATGAACCAATCCAACCGACGGGCCCCGCAGCACGGTGGTCAAAGGGTTATTTGCGTCATCTGTTGCAGGTCAAGGAACCGACCGCAGCGCGCATTTTGACGTTGCACAACCTGTGGTGGCTGTTGAGATTTGTCGAAGAGATGCGTACCGCAATCGCCGAGGAACGCTTCGATCGCTTCGTTGTCGATACCCACGCCACATGGGGATGATGCCCCTGGTAAGAGTTTATGGTCTGGCAGCGCTACCCTTTCTTCGCTGGACATCTGCGGAAGGACCGGTCACGTGCTAGCAAATCTCGCTCTCCCGGTGTTGTTATTTGTCGGGTTCTACTTTCTCCTCATCAGGCCCCAACAACAAAAGTTGAAGGCGCACCGCGCCACAGTTGCCAAGGCAGCTGAAGGTGACCGTGTGCTGACATCGTCAGGAATCTACGGAACGCTCACTGAGGTGCTCGACGAGGCGGCCTATTTGGAGTTGGCCGAAGGTATCGAGATCTTGATCAGTCGGGCACATATCCAAGACATCATCACCGAGTTCCCATCCGAACCGGCCCAAGACACGCCGGAAGTCGAGGCCTAAGCTCCACATGCCTCGTCGCCAAATCGGCTACCTGATCGGCATCACCGTCGTGTCGATACTCGCTCTCGTCGGCACGCTCGTCGCTGGAAACGAGCCCCTACTCGGGCTTGATCTCCAGGGCGGTGTTTCGGTTCGTTATCGCGCCACCGAACCCGTAGAAGACCAAGAACAGATCAACCAAGCCGTAGAGATCATCCGTAACCGCGTAGACGGGCTCGGTGTCGCCGAACCCGAGATCCAAGCCGAGGGTGATGGCATTCTCGTGTCACTGCCCGGTGTAGACGACCAGCAACGAGCGCTCGAGCTCATTGGTTCGACTGCGGTCATGCGCTTCCGCCCGGTGCTCCAGGAGCTGCCGATCGGCAGCACCGAGCGGCCCCCTTCCTATCCGGACGATCTACCGCTCGACGAGTTCGGCTTTACACCGGTCGATGCGATCGAGGAGGACTCGATCGTCATCGTGCCTGCGGATCCCGACCTGGGCATCCCGGCGCGATACGTGCTGGGCCCGACAGGTATGACCGGAGAGGGACTCGACGACGCCGATGGCTTCTTCAACGGCGTCCAATGGCTCGTGAACGTTGAACTCATCAATGGCCCGATCGGTGACGAAGCGTTCCGGGCGCTGACCCAGAGCTGTTTCCTTGGTCTTCCTGAATGTCCGGCTACAGCCGGTAGTCCTGGCCGGATCGCCGTCGACCTCGACAATGCGGTGATCAGCGCGCCGGCGGTCCAAGCGGCTGATCTCGGCGACTCGTTCCAGATCTCAGGAACCTTCGACGAAGAGTCGGCACGTCAACTCGGGTTGTCGCTTCGCTTCGGCGCGCTGCCGATCCAACTCGAACCCGAGAATCAACAGATCGTGTCCGCCACCATCGGGCGAGATGCGCTCAACGCAGGTGTCATCGCCGGTCTCGTCGGCTTGGCCCTCGTCGCCACCTTCATCGTCGGTTTCTACCGCTCCCTTGGCGTAGTCGCCATGCTGTCGCTTGTGATCTCCGCAGCGCTTCTATGGTCGATTATCTCGTTCCTGGGAGCCAACTTTGGTTTGGCGCTCACATTGGCAGGCATCACCGGAATCATCGTGTCGATCGGTGTGTCGGTCGACTCAAACATCGTCTATTTCGAGCACCTCAAGGAAGACGTCCGCAACGGTCGAACCGTTCGAACCTCGGTTAACAAAGCTTTCCCGGTGGCCTTCTCGACGATCGTCAAGGCAAACATGGCTTCGCTCATCGGTGCGGTGCTTCTCTATGCGCTTACCGTTGGTGCCGTCCGCGGCTTCGCCCTATACCTCGGCATCGCGACGGTCCTCGACCTCGTCGCAACGTATTTCTTCATGGGTCCGGCCGTCGAGTGGATAGCGCGAACACCAAAGATCGCCGGGAACTCCGCTTTAATGGGAATCCCAGATCTCTCCGAGGATCGGGTAGGCACCGAGGAGGGTACATCGTGAAGATCACCCCAGAAAATGACGGCCTTCGCCATTGGGACTTCCCTGCACTTTGGAAACGTGCCCTGATCGTGTCGGTCACACTCGTGATCGTCAGCCTCGGCGCCTTGATCTTTGGTGGACTTGACCTCGGTATCGACTTTGAGGGAGGAACATCGTTCGAACTGCGCACCGAGGCCTCCGAAGCAGACGCCGCAGCAGTCCTGTCTGCCGATGTCGCGGCAGATGCTCGCATTCAAGAGGTCGTGGAAGGTAACAACCGGTTCCTCCGAATCCGTTCGTCGGTGCAGGACGTCGAATCCGTCGATGAAATTCGCAACTCGCTTTCAAGTCTGGGCGAGATAACCGCCTTCGAGTCCGTTGGGCCGACCTGGGGTGAAGACATCACGAACAAAGCGCGCAACGCGCTGTTCTGGTTCTTCATCGCCATCGCCGTGTATATCTCGATCCGCCTCGAGTGGAAGATGGCGATCGGCGCGCTCGCAGCGGTCGCCCACGACATCATCATCAGCGTTGGGGTCTACGCGGTGTTCCGCTTTGAGGTCACTCCGGCCACGGTCATTGCCTTCCTGACGATCATGGGTTATTCGCTCTACGACACCATCGTTGTGTACGACAGGGTTCGCGACATCACGGCGCGAGTTGGAGCGACCGGTCGCTACACCTACACCGAGATGATGAACCTGGCACTGAACCAGGTACTAGCCCGCTCCATCAATACGACGATCACGTCGGTTATCCCGGTGTTGAGCATGCTCATCATCGGGTCGCTTATCTTGGGCGCTACCACGCTTCAGGAGTTCTCGATTGCGCTACTCGTCGGCCTACTGGTCGGTGGCTATTCATCGTTGTTCGTCGCATCGGCTGTAGTCGCCTTTCTCAAAGAGCGCGAGCCCGAGTACCAACAGATCGCGGCCAAGGTTGCCAAGAAGTCGGACGGACACGAACACGGCACCCGTCGAGTTTCGTTGTCCGACGCGACGATCGGTGAGGCGCCACAACGTGCACGAGCACATGCTGGGGTTGGCGGCCGTGGTCCGTCAAAGCCGACGAAGACCAAGACGAAGAGCATCACCAAGAACGCCGGTTCTACTCGGACGTCATCGGGAACCGCAGTTCCGCCTCGACCACGTAAGACCAAGAAGAAGAAGTAGTAGGGAACGCTGCGGGTCCTCAGAGCCCCTCGCTAGGCGGGTTTGCTCGCGATGTGTACGTCGGTTCCAAAGGCCATTTCTAAGAGACCTTTGCGCTCGTCCGCGGCAAACAGTTCCAATTCGAGATCATCGCCAAAGACGGTGACGTGCGCAGGATCGAGACGCTTCATGTCCTTGCCCCCTGAACCGAGGCGTACCGGCACCTTGTGTTGAGCGAGGATTTCTGGTCGGCCACCGACGCTGGGCCTCGCTATTGCAAGGTGCACCGAAGAGGTGCCGAAATCGATCGCAGCCAGGTTTTGGCGTTCAGAAGGTGCCACGCTGTGCATCTTCGCAGCTGTGCAAGTCGTCCCAGTGCATCGCCACTAGGATTCACTAATGGAGCTCACTAGTTTCATCCGCGATGTCGAGGATTTCCCAAAGGCGGGGGTGACGTTCAAAGACATCAGCCCGCTTCTGGCAGACGCTGTCGCGCTAAAAGAAGCCGTCGAGCAACTGTCGACTCCGTTTCTTGGCAGCCGAGTCAATGTGGTGGCCGGTATCGAAGCACGAGGCTTCATATTCGGGTCACTGGTCGCACAGCGCCTTAATGTTGGATTCGTCCCAATACGAAAGCCTGGGAAGCTTCCTGCCGATGTAATTGGTGTGGACTATGACCTCGAATACGGCTCCGACCGGTTAGAGATGCACCGAGATAGCGTCGACGAGACCTCCCATGTGCTTCTCGTGGATGATGTGCTCGCCACGGGCGGAACACTGGAAGCGGCACTGCAACTGCTGAGATCCACAGAAGCCACCGCGGTTGGGGTCAGCGTGCTGATTGACTTGGTTGCGCTCGGCGGATCGGCCACAATTGGAAATGGCGGGTCCACACTCCTTCACAGCGTCCTTGAGGTGAACTGAGCAGATGCCAACCGTGACCCGAGTACTTCCCTGGCGGCGCCAGTCTGTGCGGGTCGAGGGCGAGCTGATGGCGATCGTCGACGCGTACCGAGGCGAGGACAAGGGCATTTCCATCGATCGGATCCAGCGTTCGTATCGGGTTGCCGCTGCGGCCCATGGTGATCAACGCCGAAAGTCTGGCGAGAGCTATATCTCGCACCCGCTTGCTGTTGCCAAGGTTGTCGCTGAATTCGGGCTTGACGACGTGGCGATCGCGGCTGCTCTGCTTCACGACGCGGTCGAGGATACGGCGATCGACTTGGAGACCATCGCCGAGGAGTTCGGCGATGATGTCGCCCACGTGGTCGACGGGGTCACAAAGCTCGACCGCGTTCACTTCGATTCTAAGGAAGCCCAACAGGCCGCGTCGGTTCGCAAGATGATGCTGTCGATTGCCCAAGACGCTCGGGTGCTGATCATCAAGCTCGCTGATCGTTTGCACAACATGCAAACGATCGCAGCGATGCCTGGCGAGAAACAGGAGCGCATCTCTCGCGAGACGCTGGAGATATACGCGCCGCTGGCGCATCGTCTGGGAATGCAGGATCTCAAACAGCAGCTTGAGGACTTGGCCTTCGCGTCCGGCTCGCCCAAGCAATATGCGGCCCTTGAGGCGATGGTCTCTGCCCGCGCCCCCGAGCGAGATGTCTACATCACCCAACTGATCGGCGATATCGAGGCCCGCTTGGAGGAGCTCAGTATCAAAGGCACCGTGACCGGCCGCCAAAAGCACCTGTATTCCATCTACGGGAAGATGGTTTTCAAGAACCTCGAGTTTGAGGACATTCACGACCTCGTGGGCATTCGGGTAATCGTCGAGTCGGTACGTGACTGCTACGCAGCGCTCGGTTCGATCCACTCGGCATGGAGTCCGGTGCAGGGGCGATTCAAGGACTGGATCGCCATGCCGAAGTTCAACCTCTACCAATCACTGCACACGACGGTGATCGGACCGCTTGGCAAAGAGGTCGAGGTGCAGATCCGCACCGAAGAGATGCACGCCCGCGCCGAAAACGGGATCGCCGCCCACTGGGGCTATAAGGAGGAGGCCACTCCACAAGAGATCGCATGGTTGAACCGAATCGTCGAATTCGATGAGTACGGCGGCGACAGCGATTTCATGGCCAACCTCAAGACCGACCTGGAGGACGAGGAGGTCTTCGTATTCACGCCGAAGGGCGAAGTAGTCGAATTGGTTGTTGGGGCAACTCCTGTCGACTTCGCGTTCCAAATCCACACCGAGGTTGGGGAGCGATGCACGGGTGCCCGGGTAAACGGACGACTCGTTCCACTCGATACTCGATTGCACTCGGGAGATCGCGTCGACATCATCACCTCGAAGAATCCCGATGCTGGTCCATCCAAGGACTGGCTCAACTTCGTCGTTACTCCCAAGGCCACGAGCAAGATCAAGAACTGGTTCAGCCGAGAACGCAAGGCTGAATACATCGACAGCGGTCGCGACGAACTTATGGCTGCCCTGAGACGTGCGGATCTACCCGTGCAGCGAACGATGAAGAGCGAGTTGCTCATCGACATCGCCGCCGAAATGAACTACGTCGACCTCGACTCACTTCTTGCGGCTCTGGGCGAAGGACACGTGTCGCCGCGGACGATCGTCAACCGCGTCAACAAGGAATACGCACCGGGCGAGTCCGAGGAGCAACTGCCCGAGACCATAGAGCGAGTCCGACAGCAAAAGGAGCGACGATCGATCAGCGGCGGTGTCCACGTCGAAGGCCTCGATGATCTGTTGGTCCGTCTCGCAACCTGCTGCACCCCCGTTACCGGCGACAACATCGTCGGCTTTGTCACCCGCGGTCGTGGCGTGTCGGTGCACCGTTCCGACTGCTCGAACGCAGCGAGCCTCTGCCAAGAACAACGAGATCGGGTGATCGACGTCGAGTGGGACGACCGCCACGAGGGAATGCACGAGGCGGCGATCGAAGTGGCTGCCCTCGACCGGCCTCGTTTGCTCAGCGATGTCGCGGGTGTGATGGCAGCGCACAAGATCAACGTCACCAGCGTCGACACCCGAACGGGCGCAGACCGCATCGCGCACATGCGCTTCGGCTTCGAATTCGCCGACCCCGACCACCTCGAATCGATGCTCGGCGAAGTGCGTCGTGTAGAGAGCGTCTACGACGCCTACCGGGTCCTCCCCGGCGCGGGCTAGCTCTGATCTCTACGGCGGAACGGCTCCGCCGTCCATTTTCCGCCCCCGAGCTGCAGAGCATTTGGTCCACAGATTCTTGGCCGGAATCTGTGGTCTGTTTCCGGCGCTATGGCCCGGTTTTCGACCACAGATTCTTGGCGGGAGTTCTGTG
>CAYUKM010000078.1:0-12828 GCA_964445255.1 uncultured Acidimicrobiales bacterium | reverse complement strand
CGCAGCATCCAGCTCTACGGCACCGACCCGTACTGGATCGGCGAAGCCGTCAAGAAGCTCGTCAGCGAAGGCTCGGCCGATCACATCGACATGAACCTCGGCTGCCCGGTTGCCAAGATCACCCGACACGGCGGAGGCAGCGCCCTCCCCTGGCGCCACAACCTCCTGCGAGACATCGTGCGAGCGATGGTCTCGAACGCCGAGGACGTGCCCGTCACGCTGAAGTTCCGCGTGGGCATCGACGATGCGCACATCACCATGCTCGACACCGGCAAGATCGCCGAGGACGAAGGCGCCGCGGCAGTAGCACTCCATGCCCGAACCGCGGAGCAGGCCTACTCAGGCAACGCCCGGTGGAACACCATCGCCGAACTCAAGCAACACGTCACCTCCATCCCGGTACTCGGCAACGGCGATATCTGGGAAGCAACAGACGCGATCGCCATGATGCGAGAGACCGGCTGCGACGGAGTTGTCATTGGCCGCGGCTGCCTCGGGCGTCCGTGGTTGTTCCGCGAGCTCACCCAGGGTCTGTCGGGTCGAGACATCACGCCGGCGCCGAGCCTGCACGGCGTCATCAAGATCATGACCACCCACCTCGACCTCTTGACCAACTGGCTCGGCACCGATCGCGGCACACGGGATTTTCGCAAGCACACGAGCTGGTACCTGAAGGGCTTCCCCGTCGGTGGCGAACTCCGTCAGCGAATCAACCAGATGAAGAGCCGAGAGCAAATGCTCGAACTGCTCGCAACACTTCCCGACGAAGAGTTCCCACCAGGCGCGGCCCGGCTAACCCGCGGGCATAGCCACGGCCCCAAGCGCGTGGTGCTTCCCCACGGCTGGCTCGATGATCGCGAGAGCCGGATCCCGCCAGGGGTAAAGGCCGACGCGTTCACCTCGGGTGGCTAGCTCTCCTACCGAAGTGCCGGGGTAGGTCCGTCCGTTAGCTCAGCCACCGATTCGTTGGCAGCCTGGCGACGCAGGATGATCTTTGCGATCGCCACTCCGGCGAGGATGCCGAGACCGTTCGCAACGATGTCTTCGATCGAGTAGGTGCGTCCGAAGTCGCCGATTTGGCGGAACTCATCGGCGATACCGAGCAGCATGACAGCCGCTGCGGCGGCGCGGATACGGACTGGATGCTTTGCCAACAACGCCGCGAAGAACGCGATCGATCCGTAGATGGCGAAATGCCCGATCTTGTCGCTCATCGGAATGCTCTGCAGGATCTCTCGGAAGGGCCCGACCCGCCAACCACCGAACACGGTGAACCATATGAGCAGGCCAAAAAGCCCAGCGACTGCGCCTGCGAGCATGGCCTCACAACGGCTGAGAGTGATGGGTGGGAATTTCATGGCTGCAGTATGAAACCCACCGTGCAAAGAGAATGGAAAGATCGCGTCAAGAGGTTTCAAGATCTTCATTTCTTGCGATTTGGGCCTTCCGCCCTAGACGCACTGGTGACGGAGCTCGCCAATTCCTTCTATCGAGATGACAACCTCGTCGCCAGCGGTGAGCCACTCGGGCGGGGTACGGGCCGCCCCGACGCCGCCGGGGGTTCCGGTTGCGATCACGTCGCCGGGCTCGAGGGTGATAATCCGCGACAGGTCCGTCACTAGCTCGGCAGGTCCGAAGATCAACTCATCGGTAGTCGATTGCTGTTTCACTTCGCCGTTAACCCACGACCCGATCGCCAGTCCCGAGCCGTCACCGATTTCATCGACGGTGACCATGACTGGGCCGAGGCCACTGGCTCGTTCGAAGGTCTTGCCCGCGAGAAATTGCGAGGTGCGGCGTTGGTAGTCACGCACG
This sequence comes from uncultured Acidimicrobiales bacterium, assembly GCA_964445255.1. Classification (GTDB taxonomy): domain Bacteria; phylum Actinomycetota; class Acidimicrobiia; order Acidimicrobiales; family SHLQ01; genus SHLQ01. The sequence goes on along the minus strand of CAYUKM010000078.1, from coordinate 11,013 downwards.
GAGAAGTCATTGAACGCCGTAAACCCTGCGATGTAGTCGGGAGCATTTCCCACGTCCACGTCGCGAGCCGAAGTGCCGATGATGATCGCTAGTTCGGCTTCCCAGTCGTTGTGCGTCGAGATCGATGGATCTGCCAGATGAAGCTCGTCGTTTGCCCCGATTAGCGCGCCGCTGAACTTCGAAAAGTAGGTGGGCGCAGCCGGTAATTCCCGCCCCATCTCCTCGACGTGATCGCGGTAGTTCAACCCCACGCAGATGATCTTGTTGGGCCGGGTCACTAGCGGTGCCCATTCGACGTCGTCGAGATCGACGACCTCTTCGACGAGTCCGTCAACCGGCTCGTGTTCGCTTCGTAGGTCAACGACTCCCCTGGCGAGTAGGTCCCCAACGTCACGGGCATCGAGTAGTACGACCGCTCCGTGCTCGCGCTCGACGCGCACCGCTCTCGTCGAGCCATCATGACGTATCGTTCCCAGCTGCATCACCGCGACTCTACGCTGTTGCCGTGGTTGATCTCTTACTTACCAACGCAGGCCTCGTCGCAACCGTCGATGCCGATCGCCGTGAGATAGCGGGCGGTTGGGTCGCGATCACCGATGGACTGATCAGCGAACTCGGAGATTCCACGACCGCGCCCCCTGAAGCCGATCGGGTGGTCGATGCGACAGATCAACTTGTCACCCCCGGGCTGATCAATACCCACCACCACCTGTATCAGAACCTCACCCGGGCTTGGCCACCAATGACCGACAAGGCGCTCTTTGGTTGGTTGCAATCGCTCTACCCCACCTGGACGGCCAACCTGGACGAGGAAGCAGTGCACACCGCATCGTGGGTCGGGCTCGCGGAATTGGCGCTCTCTGGGTGCACGACGAGTAGCGATCATCACTACTTGCACCCTCGCAGGGCCGGCGACCTGCTCGCAGCTGAGATCACCGCCGCCCAAGACCTCGGGATGCGTTTCCACCCGACGTATGGCTCGATGAGCCAATCGGTGAAGGACGGGGGGCTACCTCCCGACGATGCCGTGCTCACCGAAGACGAAATCCTCGCCAATTCCAAGAGCCACGTTGAACGCTGGCATGACCCAAGCCATGGTTCGATGATCCAGGTAGCGCTCGCACCCTGCAGCCCGTTCAGTGTCACATCAGATCTGATGCGCCGGACCGCCGAGCTCGCTGAGGCTTTGGACGTACGTCTCCACACCCATCTGGCCGAGAACGCTGAAGACGACGAGTATGCGATCGCCACGTTCGGCATGCGTCCGGTCGAACTGTACGAAGAGGTCGGCTGGCTGACCGACCGATCCTGGGGAGCTCACGTCGTGCGCCCAAACGCGGCCGAGATCGAGCGCCTGGGCTCGGCGGGCGTAGGGGTCGCACATTGCCCGAGCTCCAACATGATTCTCAGCTCCGGGATCGCTCCGGTCGTCGATCTACGTAACGCGGGCTGCCCGGTGGGGCTTGGCTGCGACGGATCATCCTCGGCCGACAGCGCATCGCTGTGGCAAGAAGCCCGGTTATCGATGTTGCAGGGCAAACTCACGTCAGGCGCAGCGGCAATGACCGCCCGCACTGCTCTGGAGGTCGCTACACGCGGCGGCGCGGGCTGTCTCGGACGCGAAGGCGAACTCGGCGAAATCTCGGTCGGGGCGGTGGCGGACCTCGCGGTGTGGCGCCTCGATGGGCCTACCCACGCCGGAGTGCTCGATGATCTGATCGAGGGATGGCTCCGCTGTGGACCAAACGGGGCGTGGCACACCATCGTAAACGGCCAATTCGTCGTGGAGAGTGGTGCGCTCGTGCACAGCCAACTCGAACCGATGCTGACGGCACATCGCTCGATCGCTCGACGCTTCCAACCCTTCGCCTGACCCGCCCATTTCTTGGCCAATTCCCCACCAGAACTGTGTGTCGGGTGCTGGCCGCACCGAGGTAAGACAACCCGGCACCCAACGCACAACAAATATGCCACCGTGGATGTTCAGTTGACCGCAGAAACGAGTCAAAGTGAGAACAAGAATTGCTCCTTAGCATGTCCTTTTGGGACGAACTTGATCATTGTGGGACTACCTATAGTCAATAACGGAGACAAGTTCACACGTCGTTCACCGGTTCGCTATATTTCGAGTTGCCAGGACACTACTGAAAGTGGGTCACTCCCACGCTCGGTGCTTGGCGCAAGTGCGAACAAACATCTTCGAATCCAAGGCTGGTGGGATCATCTTTGCTTTCCGTCGCGTCAAGCGGCTAATGATTATGCCTGAAGCCTTACCAAACACTAGGCCGCCCGCGGCCCCTTCAGTACAGGATCCCGTCTTCATCGAAGAAGATAGGGACGAACTGGCCGCCTACTGGAGCACGGACTTCTGGGGTCAGCTGCTACCACTCGCGATCGTGCTTGCGATTGTTGCAGCCACGGTAATGATGTCTACGCCACAACCAGAGCCCGCTCCCCAGCCCGTTGAGGAGCAAATACTTCAGCGTGAGGGCCTGTCGCACGAGCAACTCGATTCCCAAGCCATCCCAGACTTCATGGAGATCTTGGATGAGGTGCCCGAGGATCCGAACGGGTAACTGAAGCTCGGGTATTGCCTAGTCGACGGTCATCGAGTTGAGCCGCCACGTCGTCGCGAGGAACGATACGGCCGCCACCCCGACCGTGACGATGATGACGGTCGAACCCGCCGGAGGATCCACGATGACCTCGGTGCCTGATAGGTGGCTCATCGCCGCTCGAGCATACGTCCGTATCGCGAGCTGGCCGGCACCTTGGCTAAACCCGGCGATGATGCCTTCCCAAACGAGCACGTAAAGCAGGCCCCACGCGAGCGCCCGTTGGGTGAACAAGCCGAGCATGGTGAAGACAAAGAGGTAACTCACCAATCCCACCAGCGATCCACCGAGAGCTCCAACGATCGAGTCGGTTTCGCCGGTGATCGCACCGATCACGCCCATCGGGATCAAAATCAGGGGCAAGAGCACCACCACACCAGCCAGGATGGCTGCAGCGGCGATCATCCAGCGTCCGATCGGACGAAGCCAGAGGTAGATCAGGGTCTTGTCCTCACGTAGAGATCCGAGCGTGGCGGTAGAAATCACCAAGGCGACAAGCGGTACGAAAATGGTGAAACCGAACGACGCCACAAATTGATCGAGATCGGCCACTGCGAGGTCAGCGCGTCGCAGGACGATCCCTATGGCTATCCCAATGCCCCCCACCAGAGCCATGGTGAGCAAGCGTCCACGGGTAGCGACCGCGGGGATCATGCGCTTCGTCATGGCAATGATGGCGCTCATCGGCCCACCAGATACTTGAAGACCGATTCGAGATCGTCGTCGAGTGGCTGCACCTCGTTGATCGTCACTGCGGCATCACGAGCAAGAGCCGCTATCGATCGACGGAACACCGGGGCGTCGTCTGTATCCACGACCAGCGAATGGTCGTCGACCACGGTTAACCCAGTGATTCCTGCCCGAGCTACGAGAGCGCTCCCCAACCGGCGAGCGTCCGACGCTCCAATGCGGATCCGGTGCGGGCGGTCATCCATCAGCTCTCGAATACCGTGGAAGTCACCGCGGGCTGCCATCCGTCCCTGCGCAATGACCATGACATCGGAGCCGAGCCGTTCGACCTCTTCAAGCACGTGGCTCGACACGATCACGCACACGCCGGACTCGCCCAACGAGCGGATGAGCTGGGTCATGTGGATTCGCTGCCGCGGGTCTAGGCCGGTCAAGGGTTCGTCGAGCAGCAACAGAGATGGGCCGTGGATGAGCGCTTGGGCGAACTTCACTCGCTGGCGCATTCCCTTTGAGAAGGTAGCGATCGGCCGTGTGTCATCTGGGTCGAGCTCCACCACCTCAAGTTGGTGACGAGCTTGAGCTTCGGCATCGGGCACACCGTTGAGAACGCCTGCGAGCGTGACGAAATCAAGCGCTCGTTGTTCTTGGAACAATGACTCTTGCTGAGGCACGATCCCGATCCGACCTCGGGTCGCTCGATCGCTTCGTGGATCCTCGCCAAAGACGCGTACCGTGCCCTGCGACGGCGGGGTGAGTCCTGCGATCATTCGAAGCAGCGTCGACTTGCCCGCGCCGTTCGGGCCGAGCAGCGCGGTCACGCCGGGCTGCACGTGGAAGCTCACATCCGAGACCGCCACGACGTCACCGAACCACTTCGAGACGTTGGTGACCTGCAATACCGAGGGCCGTGGTGGCGGCGGTGCCGCAGCTTCGACCGCTGGTGTTGGAGGAGGTGGAACGGCAGTCACTTAGTGACCTCCAGTCGGGCATAGCCGACAGCGACCACGACAGCGAAGAGCACAACCGCCGCGAGCCACGCGCCGAACGACCCCAGGTTGGAAACGCTCTCTAGCGGGTCGAGGTCCTCGGCGAACCCCCAGAGCCGAACGGTCAGCTCGTTTGGAATCCGGGTGAGGCCAAAGAGTCGAATCGCCTCGGGAGCGTCGGTGCTGTCAGCGACGATGTTGCTGAGCGCCTCGCTAGCAATGATGCCCATCACGACCCCCGCTGTTGCGAATAACGGACGGTCGGTAAGGGTCGAAACGGCCATCCCAAAGAGCGCGAAGAAGGCGGCGAAGATGACGCCGCTCACCACGATATTGAACAAGATCTCAATGAGCTCGCCGAACCCGTCGGGCCCGAGATCGACGAGGCTGTATCCGATGAGCAGGAACAACAGGGGCAGGAGTGTCACGGTCGCCATCACGGCCATGATCGCGGCGAATTTCGAGAGAAGGTACTGCCACCGGTTGAGCGGGGAAGCCATGGTGATGCCAAACATCCCGGTCTTACGATCGGAGCCGAGAACCTCCGGGACGACGAACGCGGACAGCAGGATCATAGAGATGCTGATGAACCCGTAGTAGACGGCATAGTCCGCGACCACCTCGGATGCGAGTTCACTTGGGAGCAGAACCGCTACACCGAGGAACACTACGCCGGGGACGTAGGCGATGAAGATCGTTATCAGCGGTACGACCTTGAACCGGAACTTGCGGCGAAGGCCAAACGCTCGCTGGATCGATGCGACGGCAACCGCAACCATCCCGCTCCGCACACCCGTGCGAGGACCTTCATACGCCCGATAGCCACGGCTGAAGATCTCGGGAGATCCGCTGTTGGGCAGATCGGTCACGGCGAGTCCACCTCCGGCGCAGCGAATGGCGCAGTGTAGACCTCATCCAAAAACAGGTCCTCCAAGGTTTGGCGACTGGGCTCCATCCGGCGCAGCGGCACCCCGAGATCTGCGATCGCATCCCGGAGCGCATCGGCTAACTGCTCTGGTGTGGCGGGTTGTCCCTGAGAATTTCCGGTCAACGTGATGCGGTTTTGGTCGGCGCCGGCCTCAAAGCCTCGGGATCGCAACGTGGCAACCACTTGCTCCACCCCCTCATCAACGACGGCGGTGATCGGTCCGTCACCGACCCGTAGATCTGCGAGCGGGCCAGCTGCGCGTACCGTTCCGTTCGAGAGGATCACGACGTTGTCCGCAATGCGTTCCACCTCTTCGAGCAGGTGCGACGACAGCAGCACATGGATACCGAACTCAGTACCGATCGTGCGGATGAGTTCGAGCACATCATCTCGCTGCACAGGGTCGAGACCATCGGTCGGCTCGTCGAGCATCACGAGCTTTGGGCCATGCGCAACGGCCATGGCGAGCTTTACTCGCTGGCGCTGCCCGGTCGACATGGTGCCAACGGGTCGAGCACGTTCTTCGCCCAGGCCGACAAGCCAGAGCGCATCGCTCGATCGGGTGGTCGCCTCTCGGCGCGGCAAGCCGTGGAGGAGGGCCACGTGGCGAACAAGGTCCTGGGCCAGCACATCGTTCGGCAGATCGTGATGCTCGGGCGAGTATCCAATGTGGGTTCGCAAATCCGGGCCTGCGGTCGCGGGATCCTCGCCGAGAACCCGCAGCGTCCCGCTGTCTGGGCGATGCAGCGCGAGCAACATGCCGAGCAACGTCGTCTTGCCCGCGCCATTCGAACCCAGCAGACCGGTGACCCCTGGAGGGACCTCAGCGGTGACGTCGGAGAACACCTGATGCGGCCCCCAAGACTTCGTCACCGCCTGAGCGGTTATTACGGGAGTCGTCGTCACCGCCCCAGTCTGGCCTACTCCAGCGCGCAGCACACGCAGGAATCACCCTGATCGAACCCTAAGTCATACGGGTCTGACCCCGTTGCTAACAATCTCCCTTATCAGACCCCATTTGTCACCGGATCTACGAGTTAGTGCAGGAGATCGTGGGCGGCGGTTCGGAGAGAGTTGAGTCTCGCCTCGGCCGCGGCTTGGTCGCTGTCGACGACCTCTAGGTACGCCTTGATCTTGGGTTCAGTGCCACTTGGCCGGATGATCAGCCGACCACCTTCGAACTTATAGATGAGCACGTTGGCCGGAGGTAGCTTGCCGCCCGATTCGGCGAGATCGACGGTCTCGCCTACCACGAATTCTCCGATGGCCTGGAGCCGTCTGTGTCTAAGCCCTGCCATAAGTTGGGCCATCTTGGTCATGGAGTCTTCGCCTTCGAAGCGAAAGGACATGTGGGCCGTCATATGGTGGCCGAACTCGTCAGCGAGTTCGACCAGTAGATCGTCGACGTTGCGTCCGACCGCTTCGAGCGACGCGACAAGATTCGCAAAGGCCAGACCGGCCGAAATGCCGTCCTTGTCTTTAATCGCTGGAAAGACCGAGTACCCAAGGGCTTCCTCGTAGGCAAAGGCCAATGGGGCCCTATGCGTTCCCGCGCGAGCAAGCCATTTGAATCCAGTCAGTGTCGACTCGTGCTCGACTTTTCGGGCAGCTGCGAGCTTCGAGAGCATCGTCGAGGACACGATCGAACTGGCGACCGTACACGGTCTCTCGGCCGACTCGAGGACGTACCACCCGAGCAGTACACCGATCTCGTCGCCGGTCAGCCGTTCCCAACCAGACTCACGCTTCACCGCCACGGCGAGGCGATCCGCGTCGGGGTCGTTGGCCAACACGATGTCTGCGGCAACCTCGTCGGCGAGCGACATCACCAGATCGAGGGTGCCGGGCTCCTCGGGGTTCGGAAACGGTGCCGTGGGGAAATCCGGGTTTGGCTGATGTTGCTCCGCTACCGAGTGCACCTGATGACCAGCCTGCTCGAGTACCCGAAGAAATAGCTCGCCGCTCACACCATGCATAGCGGTGTAGGCAACGATGACACCTTTGGACGTAGCCGTGTCGCCAAGCACAGCGGAGATGGTAGATACGTAGTCGTCGACCTCATCGGCACTGAGGCGGTCGATACCCGCAGGCGGGTTGACGTCGACCGAAGTTGGCCACGGCAGTGCCGCCATCGTCGCCTCAATCGTTGCGGCGTCTTCGGGTTGTAGTTGTCCGCCGTCGGCGACGTAGACCTTGTAGCCGTTGTCGGTCGCGGGGTTGTGGCTGGCAGTCACCATGACACCAGCAGCGGCATCGGTAGCGCCAACGAGGTATGCAACGACCGGTGTCGGAACCGGGTCGACGAAGACCCGAGGCCGGTGACCAGCCTCAAAAAGGACGCGCGCCGTCACGTTGGCGAAGTCCTCGCTGCCACGACGCGCATCACGGCCAATGATCACCGTCGACCCGGCGGGTAGCCACTCGGCTATAGCGGTAGCGACCAACTCCACCTGCTCGACGTTCATGCGCAGCGGACCCTCGCCGAGTGGCCCTCGCAGGCCCGCGGTCCCAAACGTGAGTCGGTCTGCCATTAGGAGGTGCGCATGGAGGCGACCGCGGCACGCAAGCCAAGCGTGAGCATCTCGTCGACTGTCAGCTGGCGTTTCTCGGAGCAGAGATGTTCACCGGTTACGAGGTGGTCGGTGATCGTGAACATCGATAGCGCCTCGGCCCCTTCAAGCGCGCAGATCGAGTAAAGCGCGGCGGTCTCCATCTCGACTGCGAGCACGCCGTTGGCCGTGTGGGCTTCTCGGGCCGAGTCGTCGGGTTCGTAGAAGATGTCGCTGGTGAAGACCTTCCCTTCGATCAGCTCCGTGCCTTCCGCCGCGGCGACACCCCGGGCTGCGTCGAGCAGTCGTGGCGAAGGAGCGATCGGGCTGGGTGCACCCAATAGCTCGGGCATGTTCGAGTTCGTAACGGCCTCATCGGCCACGACGATCTGGCGCAAGGCGAGGTCAGGGCTGTAGGCACCCGCGGTTCCGACCCGAATGATCGTCGACACGTCGTAGGACCGCACCAATTCGGTGATGTAGATCGCAGCAGATGGCATGCCCATTCCTGATGCCATGACGGAGATTCGCTCACCCGCGTACTCGCCCGTGAAACCGAGCATGCCTCGCACGTCGGTCACTTGCTCGGCCCCCGTGAGGAAGGTGTCAGCGATGTGTTTAGCCCGCTTCGGGTCGCCGGGCATGAGCACGGTTGGGGCAAAGGCTCCATCGGGGGCGTTTATGTGAGGTGTCACCACAGGCTTAGTTTGCCACCCCCGTAGGGTGGGATGGTGACCTCCGTACGTCAGCGGGCCGACACTGGCCGGGCTCCCATGTTCACCGGCTGGAAGGTCGTTGGAGCCAGCGCGGGGATTTGGGCGCTGCAGTCGATGCTTTGGGTACAGGGATTCGGCAACATCGCCGTAGAACTGCGAAGCAACTTTGGCTGGTCGGTCACGCTCTTCTCGGCCGCCTTCACCGGCACCCGAGTCGGCGCGGCGATTCTGGGCCCCGGGGTGGGAACCGCAATCGGCCGGTTCGGAACCAAGAAGATCCTTCGCTTTGGGGCCGTCGTCATCCTCATCGGGTTCCTCGGGATGTCGCAGGTCCAAACCCAATGGCATTTCGTATTGACCCTCTCGATCGCGGCGCTGGGTACGGGCTTCGCCGGGTTCATCACCATCACCTCCGCCTTGGTGCAGTGGTTCGAACGAAAGCGAGCTCAGGCGCTATCGATGCAAACGATGGGCTTTGCGATCGGCGGCTTTGCTGGCCCTCTACTCGTGGTCGCGTTCGGAATCTTCGGGTGGCGGTGGTCGCTGGCCGGGGCAGGTGTGCTCTTGTTCTTATCCACGTGGTTCGGAGCGAAAATCGTCGGCATTGAGCGGGCGAGCTCGACCGAACCGAACGACGGCATCACCGATGAGAGCGAGACAACCACAAAGAAGGCCGAAGGCGTAAGTGATACGCACTTCACCGTTCCCCAGGCGCTTCGTACTCGATCGTTCTGGATGGTGTCGCTCGGCCACGGCTCGGCGCTCATCGTGGTCTCGGCCGTCATTGCCCACATTGCGCTCTACCTGACCGAAGACCGCGGGTTCAGCGCGTCCCAGGCTGCATTGATCGCCGGCATCATTCCGGTGTTCCAGTTCTTCGGCACCGGACTCGGCGGCTACCTCGGCGACCGAATCAACAAACGGATCATCGTCATCATTGCGATGTGTGCACACGCAGCCGGGCTCCTTCTGATCACATGGATCGAGAGCTCCCTCACCATCGGCGCCTTCGTCGTACTGCACGGTTTGGCGTGGGGATCGAGAGGACCCCAGATGCAGGCCATTCGCGCCGACTACTTCGGCTCGACCCACTTCGCCGGAATCATGGGCTGGGCATCGATCGTCGCGCTGTCAGGAATGGTCGTCGGCCCGCTCGTCGCAGGTGTCCTCGCGGACTCAACCGGCGACTACCGCCTCGGCTTCACACTTGTCGCACTCCTGGCCCTCGCTGGAAATGCCTTCTGGGCCTTCGCCTCTCCCCCGCCCAAGCCTGGGCTTAGGACCCGTTAGATCGCGGTGCTGAGGTGCGCTGTGGAGATGGTGGGTTCAACCGGGCGTGACGGGTCGTCCGCGGTGACAAGTCGGGCGAGCGTTTCGTCGATGTCCTCGGCATGTTGCCATGTATTGCTGTAGGCGACCTTGCCATCCTTGCCGACCACGTACGCGATGTTCGGCAAGTTGCCCAATGCGAGGTGCTGCTCTTGGCTCATGTCGTCGACGCCGACGGTGAGCTCAATGCCCTTCAGCTGCTGCAACTCCTGAGCCACTTCCATCTTGTGCTCGAAGCTCTCGTGGTCTTTGTACTGCTTGAACGACCGCTCGCCAGCGTGCGGCTCGCGCACGTACATGGCAATGAACTCGACATCACGACCCTCGTATTTGACCCGTAGCTCTTCCATTGGCGACAACTGCCGCCGGAAGGGAGGTCAAGTGATGGCCCCGGTAAAGAACACGAAGTGCTTGTCGCCGAGGAACTCCTTGGTGTTGACTACGCCGCCGTCGGTTGTCTTCAGTTCGATCTCGGGGAAGTCCGAACCTAGGGGCACCGCGTCAGGGAACGCATCGTAGAAGGCCAGCACTCGCTCGCTCGTGACGAGCTTGTAGGTCTTGATGATGTCGAGGTACTTCCAACTCCACACTCCGGCCAACGGCCCGGGCGGACGTTTGAAGAAGTTGGTTGGTTTCGCCATTCGTCAGTTCTACGACGCAGATGCACCGAGCGCAACACCTGTCAGCCGACGCACCTTCGATTATGCCCGATGGCCAAAACGCGGAAGTGCCCGACCCTTTGAACAGGTCGGGCACTCCCTAGTTATTGCTAGCTAGTCGTTCGGCGGGCTACTCCGCTGGAACAACCGTCCAGGTGATTGCTGCGCCGAGCCCATCAGCTGGCGCCGTCGTGTTGACGTTGAATCCAGGACGGACTGCCTGAAGCGGCTGACCGAGTCCGACGTTGACAACGTGGTAGCCACCGTCAGCTTCGACGAGCATCCAGTAGGCGGTGTCATCGACGGGGCCGACGACGTCGACGTTGTAGCCACCACCTTCACCGTGTCCGTGGAGGTACAGACCGGTCGACACCGACTGGATGAGATACACGCCGCCACCCTGTGGGTGGAGGATGAACTCTGTCGCCGTGTTCGACTGGTTCGACGAGTAGACGTTCACGTTCGGCTGAACCTCGAGGTAACGAGGGCCAAATTCGTTATTCACGAACTCGACGTGTACCGGTGCATCGGCCTCAGGAGC
>CAYUKM010000077.1:0-13018 GCA_964445255.1 uncultured Acidimicrobiales bacterium | reverse complement strand
TAGCGCACCACCGGATTCGAAGACAAATGCCACCGCAGAGTGCGGTGGCATTTGTTCGTTGTCGCAGGTTGTGCGTTTTGCGCCCTCACCGGTTCGGTCGCGGGCTGGACACGACCGAACCGGTAAGGGGGGCCCGAATTCTTGGTGCTCCTCGCGCCCGCAACGACGTTCGGTAGCAAGAATTTGGGAGGGCGTGACTTGTTGCCCTGAACTTATAGTGGGGCTAGCAGGTTCGAATTCCCAGGTCAAGAACGGACTAGCTGTAGTCAAACTCGGCCAATATCACGGATTTTGCCGTTTGGGGGTGTTCATGTTTCGCAGATTGCTTCAGAATGGATCCGTGGCCCCTCGATTACACATTACGCCTGGCCCGAGGCCAACGTCAGTGCTCTATCGAAGTGCCGCGCGCCGGCCGTTCGGTGCCGACGATCTGTACGACCTTTCGGTCAAGTCCGCAGAGGTCAACGGGCAAAACGGCATCACCGGCTATCTCACGTACCGTGACATTTTCTTCACGCAGTACTTTGAGGGCTCTGGCGATGCAGTGCTCGATTTGTACGAACGAGTCGTCGCTGACAACCGACATGAAATTGAAGTTGCCGTCGTTTTGGCGGTTCCTGAGCGTCGTTTCCTCGACTGGTCAATGCGATTGATCGATCCTCTTTGGCACCCCACTGCTAACGCAATTGATGCGATCGACGACCTATTACATACGTCGCAAGATTCAGCTGCTGATGAGGAAGTTGTTGGTGCTCTCTTAGGATTAGTGGACCAAGTGAGGCAAAATGGGTGATACTGGAAGCGTGCGGAACGTTCAAGGAAGCGATGGAGATGATCTCGCCGACATTTTCGCGCACGCCGGAACCCGCCTCGCAGCGATTGCGTGCATGCCCCTCAGCGAGATTCGCAAGTCTCGTGCGGTAATCGCCGGGCGACCGATCCGATCCGCTCGTCACGTAGTGATCGTTCCGACCAACGGCAGAGGAAGCCATATCGTCGATAGTTCCGACTACGTGTTAGGGACGGGCCGTGTGGTCCACGTCTTGCCGGGCCAGATGCAGCGATTCATCCCGGATCAACAACTGCAAGGTTGGGTTCTGTCGATCGAACCACTGGTATGCCCACCAGGCCTGTTCGATCTTGCTCACCCCTCACCTGTTGTGGTCTTGGGACCATCGGTGGATGTGGCGCAAGCGCTCGTCTCTTCGCTGATCTCGCCGGAAATTTTACCGGCGACGGCTCAAGAGCGCCTGCGGATCAGTATCGCCTCGGTTCTTCTCGAACTCATCGCAGGCGCCAATGAAGGTCCGGAGATCCCGAATGATCTTGCTCGAGAATACGACCTGGTAGCGGACTTCCGTCGTGAGTTGGAGTTCCACTATCTCGATACTCGTTCGGTATCGGACTACGCATCGATGATCGGGTGCTCGGCAAAGACGCTCACTCGTGCAACGAAGCGGCTGCTCGGTCAAACCCCGAAGCAGATCATTGATGCTCGTGTCACTTACGCAGCGATCCGACTTCTGGCCAACACCGATATCTCGGTCAACTGGATATCTACCAAGCTCGGTTTCAGCCAGCAGAGCAACTTCGCCAAGTTCTTCTGTCGGCAGGTTGACATGACACCGGCTGTGTATCGCGATGCCTGCCTTTCGGCCGGCACGATGTTCCCGGTTAGCGGCGCGGCATTCAGCTAAGACGACTCGCTAAATCGTCAAGCCGATCGACCCCGAGCTGATGCATGCTCGTTGTGAGGCCATCGCTCAGAATGTCCAACGCGTGTCGAGCGCCGTGAGTCCCTAGTGCGCCGAGCCCGAACAAGAAGGGTCGACCGGCGAAACAAAAGTCCGCGCCGAGTGCGAGGGCACGGGCAATATCGAGACCATCGCGGATACCGGAGTCAAAGAACACGGGCACGTCGCTGGCGATTCGTTCGGCAACCGGAGCCAGCGCGGTGATCGATGCGATTGCCCCATCGAGTTGTCGACCTCCATGGTTGGAGACCCAGACAGCATCGGCGCCGGACGCCACACACTTGGCAGCGTCGTCGGGGTCAAGAATCCCTTTGACGACGAGTGGGCCGTCCCAGATCGCTCGAAGCTCCGTGAGGTACTTCCACGAGAGAGTGCCGCCGAGCGATGCACCCACGAATCCTGCTGTTTGCTGCATCGTGGCGGTATCGATGTATCGCTCCAGCCCACGAAAGCTAGGCATGCCATGGCGGAGGAGTTCGCGCGTCCACGCCGGACGTATGGCCGCTTGCGCCACAAGTGCTGGCCCAATTTTGGGAGGTACCGTGATGCCAGCCTTGCGCTGACGTTCTCGTCGACTGGGCCTCGGCACATCAGCCGTGACGACCAACGTGGTCAGCCCACTCGCGGCTGCCCGCTCGACCAAATCGCGACGTAGCTCGTTGTCACGTGGTGGATACAGCTGAAACCACCCCATCCCACCAGCTCGGGCGCCCGCCTCCTCAGGTGAGGTCGTGGCGACGGTGCTCAGCACATAGGGGATGCGAGCCTCCGCTGCTGTTCGAGCCAGAGCCTCGTCGGCGCCAGGCCAGATCAGCCCGGTCAGTCCGACCGGGGCGATACCGATTGGCGCCGAGTACGTGACGCCAAAGAGTTCTGTTTCGATCTCTGGGCTCAGCGCGCCCTTGAGAAACTGCGGCCGGAACTGGACCTTCTGCATTTGGTCGATGTTGTTGTCTCTCGCGACATCGCTGCCGGTGCCCGATTCGAGATAGGTCCAGGCAAAGCTCGGGATGCGCCATCGAGCCCGACGTTCCAAGTCGCTAATCGAAGGGAAACGGTCCATTGTCGAAGCCACGTGCTTAGTTTCTCATGGCTTGTCGTTGTGGGCACCGCCGATCCGCCTCGGCCCGGTACGGTGGCCCTGTGAGCGGACCAGCCGATATCGCGAGCAAGCCCGACGGCGCCTTCCGGCTCGTCGTTTGGAGCGTCGGCTCAGTCATCGAGCGGCGCTATCCAACACTGTGCAAATTGGAGGCCGACGTAGCGATCTTGCCGCGAGCGGCCAACGAGATTCGGCTACTCAAGTCCGAACTCGATGAACACAACTCGATGGCTTGGGTGGGTAGACACGTCCAACGGGGATTGGGAGTGATCGGGTTCGGTAACACCGTCGCCAAACTAGATGGCGGACGGTGGGATCAGCGTTTGGAGTGGATCGCTCCGGTCGCGATCTCTGGGGAGATCAGCTTCCAGATACTTGCCATTTGGGCGCTGAACGAGAAGGCGCAGGTGAAGTTCAAATCGAAGCCTCCCGCGTCACAACCAATCCAGATGATGCGCTTGTACCAGAAGATGCTTAGCGAACCGTGTGTGATAGCGGGCGACTTCAACAACAATCCGGTCTTCCATCGCAACGATCCGAACTGGGACATGCTGGAACTGGTCGCGCTGCTCAGCACAGCGGGGTTTGTCAGCGCCTATCACTCGTTTTTCGAGTTAGAGCATGGTGACCCACGAGAAGTGCCTACCCGATTGCGCCCCGATGAGACGGGTGGGATCGAGCGACACCATGTCGACTACTGCTTCGTTCCCCGCCCGTGGTTACCAGCACTTACGAATGTGCAGGTAGGGACGCCCGAGGTGTGGACCCCTTCGATCCAGGCTGAGGAGCATGTTCCGGTGGTGTGCGATTTCGACGCCCATTTGCTGGCTGAGGTGATCGCTAGCCAACGAAAGTCCCGCTAGCTGAGCTGTGCCAGCACGGCTTGAGCGCACGCGACCCCGGAGTTGAACGCGCCCTCGACCTTCGGACCGCCGAAGGCATCACCACCGAGCACGATGGTGCCGGGGGTATCGATCGCGGTGAGGCTGCGATGGGGGTATGGCTCGACTGGGCCCGCGTAGCGCCAGCGTTTGAGCTCGGCTTCTTTGACGTTCGCGTCGCTGATCCAGGGCCGAGCCAACTCAAGGAAGTCGTTGATTACTTCGGCTTCAGGATCATCCCACCGTGCTGCGGAGACGACGCCGTTGGCATGCAGTGTCACTGCTGGAGTTGAGCTCACTCCTTTGGCGACGTTGTCGGCAACGAATGTGAAGTGCTCGTCCTCGCTGGCTTGGATCGCGCCGGGCGCCGGGATGGCCGGTGCGGCATCGAGGGTGAGTAGTAACCCGAGGACGGGTTTGTATTTCATGGCTTGCAGCGAATTGCGGGTGTCGTCTTCGAGATGTAGGGAACTTGCCTCGAACAGCTCAAGGGTTTGAGGCACGGGAGCGGTGATGATCATCGACGGCGCATGTGCGACATTTTCGGTGTCGCTGTGCAGGTGCCAATGAGAGCCATCGTGGTCTAGGCGTTCGATCCGGGTGGCCAGTGTTAGTGCACCGGCCTCTAGAAGCTCTGTGGACATCCACTTTGCAAGCGCCGTCATGCCTCCCGCGCACGCGTAGCGGGGGTATCCGTCATCTTTGGAAAAGCCGTGAGACCACACGTGCACCACACCCTCGTCGATCGCTTCGTCAACCATCGCGCGAAAGTCGTCGCCTCGAACGGTGAAGAACTGGGCGCCATGATCGAGGCGAGCATCACCAATACGTCTGGTTGCGAGTCGTCCCCCAACTCCACGGCCTTTGTCGACGACGGCCACGGAGAGCCCGGCGGTTCGGAGCGCTCGGGCGGCAGAGAGACCGGTCATCCCCGCACCGATTATGGCAACGTCAGAGGTCATGGTTCCCACCGTAGCCTTGGGCCCATGAGACCGACATGGTGTGAGATCTCTCTAGGAGCGGTGACCCGAAACGTAGAGACGTTGCGCGCACTTGTCGACCCGACTCCGCTGTGTGCGGTGGTGAAGGCGAATGGGTATGGTCACGGTTCAGTCGAGGTAGCCAAGGCCGCGTTGTCGGCGGGAGCTTCCTGGTTGGTGGTGGCCATCGTCGAAGAAGGTGTCGAGCTTCGTGCCGCCGGTATCGATGCGCCAATCCTCGTGCTGACCGAGCAGGACAGTTCCTCGCTCGAAGACCTCGTAAACCACCAATTAACCCCGACCCTCTACACCGCCCAGGGAGTAGCCGCCCTCGATACAGCTGCAACGGGCCCGATTAAGGTACACGTCGGCCTCGACACCGGCATGCGTCGCGTGGGGGTCGAGCCCGATGGCTTGGCTGCTTTCCTGCAGATCGTAGAATCGTCCGCGAACCTCGAAGTTGAAGCGCTGTGGACACACCTCCCAGTCGCAGACGAGCCCGACAACGACTTCACCGACGGGCAGCTCGCACGCTTCGATACTGCGACGGGCCCCTCTGGGCTTCCTACACACACGGCTAACTCGGCCGGTGCTTTCACTCGGCCCGAGCGTGACGCGTTCATGGTGCGATGCGGCATTTCGCTCTACGGGATCGATCCCGACCCGGCCCTCGAGGGCATGGTCGAGCTTGAGCCAGCGCTAACGCTCCGATCCCAAGTCACCTTTGCCAAGCGCATCGACGCAGGTGAGGCGGTCGGCTACGGGCATCGGTGGACCGCCAGCGAACCGACCGGGTTGGTGACCGTCCCCATCGGTTACGCCGATGGGGTTCGTCGAGACCTTGGACTGCGTGGTGGTCAGGTGCTTATCGGTGGGATGCGGCACCCGATCGTCGGCGTGGTGACGATGGACCAACTTATGGTCGACGTCGGCGATCACGAGGTCGCCGTGGGCGACGAGGTGATCCTGATCGGTTCCCAAGGCGATGAGCAGATCACCGCGGAGGAGATGGCCGCCACCGTCGACACAATCCCATACGAGTTGATCTGCGCGATCAGTGAACGAGTGCCGCGGCGCTACGTCTAGGTCGAGTTCTCGTCGGTCGGCCAGATCACGCCGATGACTCCGATCGCGATACCGGTCGCCACGAACTGCGCGATCACAAATGCGAGTACCGAAGCTGGTTCGATCCCAGCGAAGGTGTTCGAGAACATGCGGCTCACGGTTACGGCCGGGTTCGCGAAGCTGGTTGAGGACGTGAACCAATAGGCCCCGCCGATGTAGCCGCCAACGGCGTAGGCGACCATCGCTGGGCTGCCTTTGCGGACGACCCCGAAGATCACGATGAGCAGTCCGAAGGTGGCGATTCCTTCGGATAGCCACAGCGCTACCGACGAGCGTTCTCGTTCGGAGATGTTGATGGCGTCGAGTTCGAAGATGACGTTGGCGGCGACGACCCCGAGGATGCCTCCACCGATCTGCACGGTGATGTAAGTGATGAGCTTGGTGACGTTGAAGCCGCTCGTCGCCATGTCGGCGATGGTCACGGCCGGGTTGAAGTGTGCTCCGGACGTATCGGCGAACGCCAGGATGATGGCGACGAGGATGCCGACGGTTGCCGTCGAGTTGGCGAGTAGCTGAAGCCCCACGTCATTGGTGAGTTGTTTGGCCATGATGCCGGACCCGACCACGCCGAGGAGCAGGAAAAACGTGCCCACGAACTCCGCCAACGCGGCTCGGCCAAGGTTGACGCTTGGTGTTTCGGCTTCCTCCACCACGAGGACGATAGAGGGTCAGGGGATGATGCACGACAAATCCGGGTAACCAGCAGGTGAACTTGGAGCAGAATGTGCCATGGCAGTTTCTCCCTTCGACTGGTTTCGGGTCGGGCATTGGACCGAGCGGGCCGCTCGGACCGGGTGCACCGTGGTCTCGCTTGACGGCCAGGTGGTCGCCTCAGGAGAAGTTCGAGGTAGCGCCCCTGCTACCCGGGAATTCGCGCTGCTCGAACCGACACGGACCGTCGAATCGATCAATGCGGTGTGCTTGTCAGGCGGATCGGCCTTTGGGCTCGCGGCCGCCGACGGCGTGGTCAGGGCCTTGCGGGAGCGCGATGTTGGATTCCCGACCCAACACGGGGTCGTGCCCATCGTCGTCGGGATGTCGCTCTATGACTTAGCGGTGGGGAGCAGCGAGACATGGCCCGGCCAAGATCAGGGTGCGGCGGCGCTGGAGTCTGCAACGCCCGAGTTCGAAGTCGGCCAGGTCGGTGCGGGCACTGGGGCTACGACCGGAAAGTGGCGCGGCGCGAGCGAAACGTCCGCGGGCGGGATCGGGTTTTCGACCGCGTCGAAGGGTAATGCGGCCGTGTGTGCGCTGGTGGCGGTGAACGCGGTCGGCGACATCGTCACGAACCATGACGCCCGTGCCGACATCGCCGCGGGAGACTTCGATTGGCCAGAAGCCGAGACCACCCTCGGGCAGAACACAACCATCGGCGTTATCGCGACCAACGTCGCGCTCACCAAGTCGCAGTGTCGCACCATCGCCGAGTCCGGCCACGACGGCCTCGCCCGAGCGATCGTGCCCGCCCACGGGCCACACGATGGCGACGCGTTGGTAGCTGTCGCGAAGCCCGAGATCGAGGCCGACCTCGGTCATGTCCAACTCCTTGCAGCGATTGCAGTGGAGACGGCCACCTTGTCCGTGGCGCCAGCTACACCGGCTTAGCGGCACCGATACCTACACTTGAGGCCGTGATTTCGGCTTCTACCTCGTCTCCTGATGAGACTGCGCAGCTCGCTGCTGGATTGGCAGACATGGCTACGGCTGGCGATCTCCTGGTGCTGGTCGGGGATCTCGGCGCAGGGAAGACGGCGTTTTCGAAGGCATACGGCGCTGCCCTTGGTGTCGAGGAGCCGATGACGAGCCCTACTTTCACGTTGGCTCGTGAGTACGAGGGTCGGTTGCCTCTGCACCACCTCGATGTGTATCGCCTTGAACAGATGGCTGAGGTGCTCGACCTAGACCTTCCCGGATTGCTCGAATCGGGCGGGGTAGTGCTGATCGAATGGGGTGACGCGATCATGCCAATGCTCCCCGCTGACTACCTTGAGCTCGGGTTCAGCTTCGGCGAGGGCGATGACGATCGCGAGATCGTGCTGAACCTTGTGGGCGATCGGTGGGTAGCGCGAAGCGAAGCCGTGAGCGCGCTCGCCGCAGGTATCGGGTCGTGAGCATGCTGGTCTTGGGAATCGAATCCGCATCAGCAGAAGTGGGAGTAGCCCTCGGCGGCGAGGACGGTGTGATCGCTTCCGCGCAGTCATCTCGTGATCGACGACATGCCGAGAACCTGACGCCCCAAATCGAGTTCATCTGTCGCCAAGCACAGGTCGAGCTGTCCGAGGTTGGTTGCATCGCCGTCGATGTCGGGCCGGGCCTATTCACCGGCCTGCGGGTCGGCCTGTCGTCGGCCATGGCGCTCGCGCATGGTCTCGATGTTCCGATGATCGGCGTGTCGAGTCTGGAGCTTGGGGCGTTCGCCGCTCGCTATACGGACACGACGATCCTGCCGTGTTACGACGCTCGACGTGGCGAGGTATTCAGCGCCCGCTACTCGGCAACCGGTGACGGGGTGGAGTCGCTGAGCGAACCACGTGTGTCTACACCAGACGAACTCGCCGAAGATCTCCAGGCATCGGGCGAACCGGTGCTCATGGTCGGTGACGGTGGGAAGCGATACCACGAGATCTTCTCAACGATCGACACGGTGCAGTTTGCAGGGCCGGGGCTCTGGTACCCGAGCGCCCGGTCGCTCGTAGAGCTCACCTACCCGCGTGCGATCGCTGGCGACACCATGTCACCCGGCGAGATCGAACCTCTCTACCTGCGGTTGCCCGACGCGGAGATCAACTGGAAGACCCGCGATGGCCGTTGAACCGACCGTTGACTTCGAACTTCGCCCAGCGGAGCTTCGAGACGTGTATTCGATCCAACAGATCGATCGCTTGGTCTTTCCGAAGTCGTGGTCACAGCAGTTCACTGTTGAGCAGATCACCCGTCGCAAGGGCGCGCATGTCGTCGCCGAGCGAGCGCGGCGGGTCGTTGGCCACGGTGGGGTGGCGTTCCTCGCCGATGACGCACACATCACCTCGGTCGCCGTCAACCCGCAACATCATCGCCTGGGAGTAGCAACCCTGGTGGTTGAGCATCTCCTGGCTACTGCCGCCGAGCGCATTTGTGGCTCGATCACGCTTGAGGTTCGGGTGAGCAACGAGGCGGCGATCACTCTGTACGAACGACTCGGCTTCGAATCGGCAGGAGTGCGACCCGGCTACTACGCCGACACCAAAGAGGATGCCGCCATCATGTGGCGCAACTTGGACGACTACCGCGGACAGGGGGCAAAGCATCGTGAGTGACCGAGAACTGATCCTGGGTATCGAAACCTCGTGCGACGAGACGGCAGCGGCCGTCGTTGCCAACGGCAGTGAAGTGCTGTCGAACATCGTGTCGAGCCAGATTGACATTCACGCCAAGTACGGCGGCGTGGTGCCAGAGGTCGCGAGCCGAGCGCACGTGAAGATGATGACGCCGGTTGTCGCCGAGGCCATGACCGAGGCTGGGGTGCAACCCGAAGACCTAACCGCGATCGCCGCCACGGTCGGGCCTGGCCTCATCGGGTCGCTGCTCATCGGAGTGAGCACGGCGAAGTCCTTGTCGCTGGCATGGAACAAACCGTTTGTTGCGGTGAATCACCTCGAAGCACATCTGTATTCGTCACTCCTAGAAGACCCTGATCTCGAAATGCCGGTTGTGGTTCTGTTGGTATCAGGCGGACACACGATGTTGATTTTGATGGAAGACCACGGCCAGTACCGACTGCTCGGCCAGACCCTCGACGACGCTGCGGGTGAGGCCTATGACAAGGTGGCCCGCTACCTCGGGCTCGGCTACCCAGGTGGTCCGATCATCGACAAGATGGCCGCCGACGGCGACCCCGAACACGTCCGGTTCCCGCGGGCCATGGCCAAGGATGGCTATGACTTCTCCTTCTCTGGTCTGAAGACGAGCGTCGTGAACTACGTACGCAAAAACCCAGACGTCTCCGATGTCGACATCGCAGCATCCTTCCAAGAAGCTGTTGTCGATGTGTTGTTGACCAAGGCTCGTCGCGCCGTGCAAGAACACGGCGCCAAAGGCCTAGCTCTGGCAGGCGGAGTGGCAGCGAATTCGTTGCTGCGTGCCCGGGTCGTGGAGGTTGCCGAAGCCGACGGCGTCAACGCGTTCGTCCCAAGCCGGTCAATGTGCACCGACAACGCCGCGATGATCGCATCGCTGGGCTGGTGGCGATACCACTCAGACGGTCCGGCACCTTTAGACCAAGGTGCCCAATCCAGCCTTCGCTTTCCGGCGTACTCCTGATCGCAAGGCGAACACTCAGCGAATGAGCGCCGTGATCACGGCGATTGCGTTGGCGACCATGCTCGCCAAGCCTCTTCGAGCCCGTTGAAGATGTCGCGGCGGTGTGCGTCGGATAGTGCCATGTCCATTGTCTCAGTTCTTGTGTGATGAGTCGAGAGGAGAGGAGGAACCAATGGCTGTTCCACAAAGCCGTGTCGGTACCGTACCGGCCGGCTGTGACAGGGTGACCGCAGTCACCGGTGACCGCCGTCCATCTTTCGTTGTTCTTTCGGCGGGGTTGGGCATCCTCTCAACGTGCCACTTACTTTCCCTGCCCACCAGGCAGTTGTTCTCCCGCTCAAAATCTGGAAGCCACGCTGGTTCGATGGGGTCGCTCTCGTAGTCGGCGCGGGCAGCCCGGACCTCTTCAACGCGCTGTCGTCGTTGGATCTCTTTAAGTCGCATGATCCTGTCGGGGTGCTGGTCGCCGTGGCGTTCACCATCGTCTACTCGATACTGCTTCGGCGCTTCGCCGCGGACGGACTCTTCGGTGCGCTGCCGGATTTTGGTCCATTGAAGACCAAGAGCTATCGCGTGCTGCGCAACGGTCGGCCTCGGCTCCTGGTGACCACGTTGTCCGCCTTCATAGGTGCTGCGAGCCATGTGTTCATCGATAGCTTCACCCACGCTCATCGCTTCGGGGCGAACCTGCTCGGGTTGAACGACATCCTGTTCGAAGTGCCCATCCTCGGCGGCATGAGCGGCGCTCGCATTCTGCAGTACTTGGGCCACACGGTCGGCTCGCTGATCGGAGTGCTGCTGTTCGTGCTCGTCGTGTCCAAGCGCCACCTCGGCGATTGGTACGGAGAAGATCAGATCCGAGACGCTCGCAACGCTCCCATCCGGCCTGGTTCACGACGACGCTTGTACTTCGTCGTGGGGCTCGGACTCGCTGCCGGGATGGCATGGGGTGCGCCGGTCACCGTCTTCCCGGTGTTTCACATGGGTCTCACCTTTGTGATCGCACTACTTATCGCCGGGATCGTGAACCGTCCAGGGCCGATCACCCAGGGTCGGGCGGCTCCCTCTCAAGCACCTCGATATCAACGAGGTCCTGCGGACGACCGCTGGCCCGCTTATTCACAATCAGGTCGGCGTGCGACATAAAGCCAGCCTCGACACTTCCAACGCCAATGGTTATTCGCCGGTCCCAACAGTCCTCGAAGGTCACGCCGCTAGCTGAGGTCAGAAGATCGATCCGGACTGGCGGATACCCAAGTTGTACGATCACGCCCGGTTCCAAGAAGTCCGATTGGGTGAGGCCGACCGAGTCCATCCCAAAATCGGCTAGAGCTGCCAGAATCCGGTCTGCGTTCGCTGGCTCGATGAGTACCCATACGTCGAGGTCCTTTGTCGCGCGGGGATGACCGTGTGCGGCGAGCGCATACCCGCCGACTACAAGGAACTTGACCTCACGGTTGACGCAGCACTCGATGAACTCGACGAAGTCCTTGTCGAGGATCTCCATCTACGCACTCCTTGCTTAGCTCGGTCGCCATTGCGAGTCGCTCGGCAACGGGCCGTGTTCGCCAGTAGTCGAACCATGAGGTGTCGTCTTCATCGATACGACGCTTGGTTACCACTTCGGCGATGCGGTCCATGGTCCAAGAGTAACCGACGCCTAGAACTCGCCGTCACCCCATGCGTTTACCAACTCGACGACGGCGGCCCAACCCTGCCGCCCAACGGCATGCCGCCCTGCCAGCCCCACAACCAAGCCAAAGGCAACCGCAAAGCTGCCTAGAGATAGCCAACCTCCCACTACTGTTGAGCCGTGTCCCGATACCTGCACCCCCCACACCACGATGTCGTCGATGTCGTCCGACGTGCGCTCACCGAAGACCTCACACCGCTTGGCGACCTGAGCGCGTCGCTGGTTCCTGCCGGCACGACCGCTACCGCCACCTTCAACGTTCGTCCCGACGGTGTGATCGCGGGCTCGGCCTGCGTGGCCGAAGTTATGCGTCAGGTCGATCCCCACCTCGTCCTCGACTGGCAGGTTGCAGAAGGCGACATCCTCGAAGCCGGTCAAGCGCTCGGCACGGTAAGCGGTTCGCTTGAATCAATCCTGATCGCCGAACGTCAAGCGCTGAACTTCTTGATGTACCTCTCTGGCATTGCCACGAACACTCGGGCCTACGTAGACGCCGCCGACGGTTCGGCACAGGTCTGGGACACCCGAAAGACCACGCCTGGGCTGCGCTCGCTCGAGAAGGCCGCAGTACGTGCCGGCGGAGCGCGGAATCATCGCGGCAATTTGAGCGACTGGATCATGCTCAAGGACAACCATCTGATGGGCACGTCAATCGCCGACGGCGTGGCGCTAGCCAATCGTCGCTGGCCGGCTCGAACCGTGCATGTCGAAGTCGACCGGATCGACCAGATCCAAGAGGCGGTCGAGGCCAAGGCCGACGCGATCCTGCTTGACAACATGGGCCCTGACACACTCCGAGAAGCGGTAGCGCTGGTCGATGAGCTGGAAGCGGCGGGCGCTCGTCGGCCACTGCTCGAAGCCAGCGGAGGTATCGACCTCACCACTATCGGTCCGATCAGCCACACGGGAGTCGACATGATCTCCACCTCGAAGTTGAGTTTCGGTGCGCCGACGCTCGACATCGGACTCGACATCAGCACCGACGCGACGCCGAGCTCGTAGTGTCGCAGAACCTTCTAACAGTCGATGTCGGCAACACCCAGACCGTCGTCGGCCTCTACGACCTTGCCACAGCGGGCGTCGACGCTGCAGATGGCCTCATCGAGCATTGGCGCATTTCGACCGACCACGATCGCACAGCGGACGAGCTCGCTGCGACACTCGCCGGGTTCCTCCGGTTCTCC
>CAYUKM010000076.1:0-13568 GCA_964445255.1 uncultured Acidimicrobiales bacterium | reverse complement strand
CGTGACACACCTCGTTGCTGATAATCGCGTGGCCATCGGGGTAGGCGGCTATACCAACGTTGGTTAACCCATGGTCCTCGGCGAAGAGATCGCTCAAGAAGCGATGCGTGCCTTGGTACGGACCAGCAGGTTCCTCAGAGTCACCGGCGACGGCAAAGAGGGTGTCGTAACCCTCGGTCTTCAGCCATTTCGCGATGGCACGAACATGATCAGGGCCTTCGACGAGGCGGGCCGCGAGGTGCGGGATCGGCCGGTGTCCCTTGTCTCGAATACGGTCTGACAGTTCCATCGTGGCGTCGAGTCCCTTGACCGGCGACGCGGTCACCGACACCGGCGAGTTCGGTGGGAGCGCCTCGATCGCGGCGTCGACCGACTTGAGGGGAATCAACTCGAACACCATCGAGTCGACCAACTGTTGGCGGTATGAGCCGCTCGCATCGGCTCCATCGGACGTGTGGGAGAGGACCACGGCGGTTCCTTAGGAAAGGTTGACGACGTTGCCGTCAGAATCGATGTCGATTCGCTGGGCGGCAGGAGACTTGCCGAGCCCTGGCATGGTGCGCACATCGCCACAGATCGGGTAAACGAAGCCAGCGCCGACGCTGGCGCGAACTTCTCGGACCGGCAAGGTCCAACCGGTCGGGGCGCCTTTCAGCTTGGCAGAGGCCGAGATCGACAGATGGGTCTTGGCGATACAGACCGGCAGGTTGCCGAAGCCGTTCGCTTCGTAGTTATCGATCTGCTTGGCAGCCGCTGGTGAGACCTCGATGCCGTCTGCGCCATAGACCTTCCGGGCGACGGTTTCGATCTTTTCGCGAATCGACATCTCGTCGGGGTAAAGCACTTCGAAGTTCGACTTCTCCTCAGCAGCTTCGGTGATAGCGCTCGCAAGGTCGGCGGCGCCTTGGCCGCCATCCGCGAAGTGTGTTGAGACCGCCGCCCGAGCACCATACTCTTCGGCGATCTCGTGGATGGCCTGGATGTCCTCTTCGTGGTCGCCGGGGAACACGTTGATCGCCACCACTGGTGTAACGCCGTGGATTTGCATGTTCTCAAGCTGCTTGCGGAGGTTGTCGCCACCTTGATGCACCTCGTCGGGGTTCGCCTCCAGGAGTGCAGGCGGGAGGTCCTTGCCAGCGACGATCTTGTGGTTTCCACAATGCGCCTTGAGGCCGCGGACGGTCGCAACGAGCACAGCGGCATCTGGGGCCATGCCCGAGTAGCGGCATTTGATGTTGAAGAATCGTTCTGCCCCCATATCAGCGCCGAAACCGGCCTCGGTTAGGAGGTAGTCGGCGGTCTTGATGCCGACTTGGTCGGCCACGATAGAACTGTTGCCCGTGGCGATGTTTCCGAATGGGCCGGTGTGAACCAATGCTGCGGTTCCCTCGAGGGTTTGCATGAGGTTTGGTTTGATGGCCTCTTTGAGGATTACGGTCATCGATCCGGCGGCGCTGATGTCCTCGGCGCTAACTGGCGTGCCTTCTTTGGTGTAGCCGAGCACGATGCGGCCCATGCGGACTCGCAGGTCTTGGAGGCTCGTGGCAAGGGCGAGGGCGGCCATGACCTCCGAAGCGGCGGTGATATCAAAGCCGGTCTCTCGAGGGACACCATCGAGGCGCCCACCCAGACCGATCACAACGTTGCGAAGCGCACGGTCGTTGACGTCGAGCACCCGTCGCCAAGTGATGTTGTTGATGTCGATGCCGGTTTCGTTGCCGTGGTAAATGTGCGCATCGAGCATTGCCGAGCACAGGTTGTGTGCCGCAGTCACCGCATGCATGTCGCCGGTGAGGTGAAGGTTGAAGAGCTCCATCGGCACGACCTGGCTGTAGCCGCCACCAGCGGCGCCGCCCTTAATACCGAAGGTCGGGCCCATCGACGGTTGGCGAATGGCGATAGTTGCTGACTTGCCGATGTGTTGGAACGCCTGGCCGAGTCCGACGGTCGTCGTGGTCTTGCCCTCGCCGAGAGGGGTGGGCGTGATCGCCGAGACGACGACGTACTTCGCGTCGGGACGGTCAGACATGGTCGGGATTGCTTCGAGTTGGACCTTGGCTGCTCCCGATCCATAAGGCTCAAGATTGTCGAGCGGGATACCTGCGTTCTCAGCAATCTCGCTCAATGGGCGGAGCTTTGCCTTTTGTGCGATTTCGAGGTCGGACGGAAACGCCATCGTTCCCCCTCCTTAGCGGTTGTCAGTATCTACGCGTCGGTTCCGAGGCGTAGACGGGCAGTGTAGCCGATTCCACATTGTGGATGGGTTCCACAATGTGGAACAGCATGTAATCTGCCGCTCTTCTGGACACACGCGTTGGGTAGCCTCCAAGAGGCGGCTGATATCTGCAAGTAGAATCTCATATGCTCATTGCACCGGTGCACCGGCGAAAGGTAAGTCGACATGGTCAAGGTCCCACAGGGATATCGCAGCAGGAACGTCCAAGATCGACGTACGGGTGGAGGAGCCTCGATCCTCGGAGGCATGCTCGGCGCCAACGCGGGCGGGGGTAGCCTGCTCGGCACGATTGGCAAGGCCGCGCTGCCGATGATTCTCGGTTCGCTGATGCGCAGGGGTAGAGGCGGAAGTAGTGGTGGTGGCGGTCTCGGTGGGCTCCTCGGGTCGATGCTCGGCGGAGGCTCGGAGCCAAAGATGTCAGCTGTCGAACGCGACGAAGCCGACGACCAGGCAACGTTGTTGCTGCGCGCCATGATCAATGCAGCCAAGGCCGACGGCCAGGTCGACAAGGAAGAGGTCGACAACATCGTCAGCCGGTTGGGCGATGTCGACGAACAAGAAGCCGCTTTCTTGCGAGCCGAACTGCAGGCACCGCTCGATATTGAGGCGTATTGCCAAAGCGTTCCGGACGAACTTGCGGAGCAGGCCTACGCCTTTTCACTCATGGGCATGCGCCTCGACACACAACAAGAGGCGCAGTACCTCGGTGCCGTCGCCCAAGGTCTGCGACTCGACGCGAAGACCGCCAACGAGATTCATGAAGAGCTCGGGATTCCGGCGATCTTCAACTAGTTGAAGATCGCCTTCGCCATGGGTTGTAAGTCTGGCATCGCTCTCCCGCTAGCGGCAACGGGTCCTATGGGGTGAACTCGTCCACGTCGAGGCCAGCCGCTTTCCAGGCCAGAGTGCCGCCTTCCATGTAGGTCACGTTCGTGTATCCAAGGTCCTGCAGTGTCTGGGCACCGAGGGCGGCCATCGCTCCAATGGTGCATGTCACGACGATCTCGCGATCGTGGTCGCCGAGTTCGGGATGCTGCATATCTTCGGGCATGGTGACATCACCTTTGAACCCGATGGTTCCGAGTGAGATCGCGAGCGCGCCAGGAATGATCCCGGTCGCTGCGATATCGCCGCGGTCTCGAACATCGATGATCAGTGCGGTTTCGGACACGTCCGGCGCGTTGATGCCGTCCACGTGTGCCTTCGCTTCGTCAACCATGTCCATAAACGTCTTTGCCATTGAAAAGTCTCTTTTTGTGTCTTACCTGGGACCGTCCGGCCCGCGACTGAACGATCGTACTGTTCTAGCTCACGCTCCATGGTCCCTGCAGGAAAACCCCACGATCTGTGTGAATTTGTTGCGGTTCACTATCCACACTGTTGCGATCGCGGATCCTAGTCACCTGCTAGTGGAGATGACAGTTGCTCGGTGATGACGTTACGGATGGCCTCGTCAAAGCTGTGGACGTGCGCCTCGACGAGGTCGGCAACCTCGTCGCCGTCACCAGTTCGAAGGCCGGACAAGATCGCCTGATGTTCGGCGACGGCATGGGCCATATCAGAGACGTCGCTGAGATAGAGATGCCACAACCGATCAGATTGCGCGTACAACATGTCGAGCGTGTCCCATAGAAAACGATTCCCCGAGGCTCGCCAGATGATCTCGTGGCAACGCCGGTCGATCGCAAGATGATCGTTGTCGTCCAAGCCAGGTGTGGCGGTGTGCGCGAGCGTGGCGGCCATCTCGTCCCACTCATCGGTAGTTCCGCGGACAGAAGCGAGACGGGCGGCGTAGGGCTCGAGAACGGCTCGTGTTTCAAACAGCAGGGATAACTCGTCCACTTCGATTCCGCTAACGAACATTCCTCGTCGTGGGATCACGGTGACAAAGTGCTCTCGTTGGAGGCGAAGCAACGCCTCTCGAATTGGGGTTCGGCCAAGATCGAGCGACTTCTGGAGTGCGTCCTCTTTGAGCACGTCTCCTGGAGCGAAGTCGAGCCGGACGATCTTGGATCGGAGTGCTCGGTACGCCTGCTCGCCTAGCGATGCCGGTTCGTCACTGGGCCACACCGGAAGCTCTATATTTGTCACCTCCCCATGGTAGTTCGGTGATATATCAGAAGGCACTCTCGGTGCGACAGGTTCTGAATTTTCGGGCGTTCAGACCGATAAGGACGGAGTGGCACAGGCCAAGAAACTCATCATCCAGATCCCTAGTCTCAATGAGGAAGATCAACTTCCCGTAGCGCTCGCCGCTCTCCCGCGCAGCATTCCGGGAGTGGATGTCGTCGAGTGGCTGATCATCGACGATGGCTCGACGGATGCCACCATCGAGGTTGCACGGGCTCATGGGGTCGACCATGTGGTGAAGTTCCCGCAGAATCGTGGTCTTGCGGCAGCATTTCAGGCCGGGCTCGATGCATGCCTCAAGTTAGGGGCTGACTACATCGTCAACACCGATGCCGACAATCAGTACGACGCCGGCGCCATTCCTGATCTCGTGCGGCCCCTGGTAGAGGGCACTGCCGACATGGTCATCGGGGACCGCGATGTGCGGAGCGTCGATGACTTCTCCGCAGTGAAAAAGCAACTGCAAGTGTTGGGTAGCTGGGTCGTGAACCGAGCTTCGAGTGCCAGCGTCGGCGACACGACGTCGGGGTTCCGTGGCTATAGCAAGGAAGCCGCACTTCAGCTCACCGTGGTGAGTCCGTACACGTACACGATCGAGTCGATCATCCAAGCCGGTCGAACCGGGACTGCGATCGCCAACGTACCGGTCGGCACGAACGACAAGATGCGGGAGTCGCGCCTCTTCGGTTCTACGTGGGGCTACATCCGACGCAACGCCGGAACGATTACGCGGGTGTTTGCGGCGTACGAGCCAATTAAGTTCTTCGGGCTGATCTCGTTGGTGCTGCTGACCCTTTCGATCGTGGGCTTCATGCCGTTCCTCACGAGCGTGATCTTCGACGGGGACCGTTCGGGACATATCCAATCGATCATCATCGCGTCGATCCTCTTGATGGGCGCACTGCAGGTCGCGGTACTCGCCGTGTTGGCAGACATGATGCGCAACCTTCGCGTGGTCTCACAACGCACCCTGGCACGTGTGCGGAGACTCGAGATCGAACAGTCGATTAGTCCCGACTACCTGCAGACCGAGTTCCCTCGA
This sequence comes from uncultured Acidimicrobiales bacterium, assembly GCA_964445255.1. Taxonomy (GTDB): domain Bacteria; phylum Actinomycetota; class Acidimicrobiia; order Acidimicrobiales; family SHLQ01; genus SHLQ01. The sequence goes on along the minus strand of CAYUKM010000076.1, from coordinate 8,160 downwards.
GGTGAAGTGCTCCCTCAGTCCTTGAAGGACGCGCTCCCCGAAGTCCCCGACCAAATCGTATTCGAAGGGTAGATGTCGATGACCCAGCGTTGGCCGGACCTCTTTATCGTCGGTGCTCCCAAAGCGGGCACATCATCGCTGTACGAGCTGCTTCAACGGTCGGGCGACATTTGTATGGCATCAGTTAAAGAACCTCGCTTCTTCAACGTGAATATCGACCACGACGCGTTTATGAGCGGGTCTGTGACCAATGAGGAGCGCTACCTGGCGCTCTTCGACAGTTGTCCCGGCGCGAAGCTCCGAGGCGAGGCCTCGCCGAGCTACCTCGTCGATCCAGATACCCCAGCGGCTATCTACGCCCGGTCGCCCGAGGCGAAGATCATTGTGATGGTCAGGGATCCGGTTGATCGCGCATATTCGCACTTTCGTTTTCACGAGATTCGGACGGGCCGGACAACTCGCTCGTTCGATGAAGCGATCGAAGAATGTCTAGCGATTGTCGGCCGTGAGTTCTACCACCCTCGCTATCTTCTCCAGCCCGGCTTCTACAGCGCACAAATCCAGCGATATCAGGAAACATTCGGTGTAGATCGGGTCCGTACAGTTCTGTACAACGACTTCGTCTCCTCGACTGAATCGGTAGTAGCCGAACTCTGTGAGTTCCTTCAGGTTTCCCTTCCAGCGGATCTCGTTCTTACTGGAGCGCAACGCAACGCCGCTGGAGCGCCGCGAAATGGCGCGGCTCGTTGGCTCATGGCGAACGAAGTGATTCGCACCGCCATCACTCGGTTTGGTCTGGGGTCAAAGGCGGTAGAGATGGGCAAGCGGCATCTGCTAAAGGCATCAACTGCCCCACCAATGTCAGCTAGTGCCCGCGAGGTCCTCGAAGAGCTGTATGCAGCCGATACCCGCGCTCTCGCGGAGCTGCTAGGGCGAGAACTGCCATGGGGATCGAACCGCAGCGCAAAGGTGGACTAGCTGCTGGACCGCTCCGCTCGTGAAACAACGGTGAGCACAGCGGAAACGGCCATCAAGCCGACCATCCCAGCGATCCGGTTGACGATGGCTGCGAGCACGCCGACCGATGCCGACAGTGCAACCAGCGGAGCGAAGGCTCCAGCGAGAAGTTCCCGGAGTCCTAGCCCGCCTGGGACGATCCCTACCGCAGTGGCGAGAATGCCCGACGTAGCGAGCGCGAGTGCTTGTCCGATCGAGACGTCGAAGCCAAAAGCGACCAGGACGAAAAAGAAGCGCAGTCCGGCAACTGTGGTCATCGTGACTTCTACCAACCAGATCAACCGTAGGGCGACAACACTGCGAGTATCTTCGTGTGGGGCGGTCGCAGCCGAGAGCCACAACAACCCGATACCGAGCAGCAACATGAGGGCTGCAAAGAGCGTCGGCTCTGTCACCACGAGCCAGCTGCCACCGAGAATGCCTCCGATTCCCACCCAGGCAAGACCAACACTCAACGGCGCAGAAAGCGAGGACCGGCGGTCGGCGCCCGCTGTTCTAAGCGCGGCGGTCCGCAGGAGGTAGGACCCCGGGAGGGGAAGGAGGTTGGCAGCTGATGATGCGACAGAGATTTCCAATGCCTTCCGCCACGAGGTATCCGCACCCACCATGCGGGCGGTCAATCGGTATTCAACACCACTCAACACTGCAGTTAGGGGAGCGAAGCCGAGAGCGACCAATGCCAGGAGGTGCCACGCTGGTTGGCTGGGGGCGTCGGGCAGATTTGAGTAAGCAAAGATACCGGTGCCCAAAAACAGCACCGCACCGAGTGCGAGTAGAAGCGGTCGCGCATTGGGGGAAGCGGTGAGCTTGCGTATAGCGCTACGAGCTGTTCGGACAGCAGCGAGCAGTCGCTTCGCGATGGTCGGTGGCGCGACTGCCACCGATTCAGAGTCCATGATGCTGGGAGGCGGCAGTGATCGCCGATGATTCCCGTTTCATTCGTACGAAAATTGCGATTCTGATCATGATGGGTGCGGCGCGCCTAACAAGCTTGCTTTAACAATCGGTTGTGGCCGCCGACTCTAAAGGTTGTGAGTAGCATCAATTCCGTAGCCGTCGTCATCGTGGCGTGGCAGGATCTTCCTGAACTCGACGACTGCTTGGAGAGCCTCCGCACACAACGCGATCGGGATTTCGAGGTGATTGTGGCAGACAACGGCGCTGGTCTTGCGGAGCGCGTCGAGCCGTGGGCAAACCGGCTGACGATTCGTCACCTTGATCTTGGAGAGAACCTCGGGGTTTCCCTCGCCCGAAATCGCGCGGTGGAAGCGTGCGATGCGGAGATCCTGTTGTTTCTTGACGATGACGCAATCGCCGACGCTGACTGGGTGGCCACCTATCGAAGTGTTTTCGACGACAGCAGTATCGCTGCCGCTCGGGGTCGCGTTCGCGGAAAGTCGGACTCGATGCTCAACGACCTCGCTCGCGCCTATGACCTGGGTGATGAACGCGTCTCGGCCATCATCAACACCGAAGGGAACTGCGCTATTCGGCGCACGGACTTTGAGCGGGTTGGTGGGTTCGATCCGAAGATGTTTGGGCATGAAGGGGCGGAGATCTCATCTCGTCTTGCTGCGACGCGTGGCTCCGAGGATGCGATCGTCTATGAACCGTCGGCGGTGATCTACCACGACTACGTGGACAGCGTCGGTGGTTATCTCAAGAAGCGCTACCGACATGGGATGATGGTCGAGCACCTCTCGATGGAGGTGTTGCGAAAGTCGGCGGTCAAATCGCGTCGGCGAGCGAAGTGGACCCGTGAACGGGTGGCGCTCTTGCCGGTCAAAGCAGCTGGGGTGGGTGCTGAGGCAATCGGGGCGGTCCGTAGCCGCGCTGCGTGAGCGCTTTAGGTTCACCCGTTAAGGCCGATTGGACCTTATGCAGGTGCTCGAAGATGTCAACAAAGGGGTCGTGGATGCCCCGACATCGAAATGGTCGATCGTCGTTGTAGCGATCGGACTCTTCCTTCTCTACGCGTCGACGGCGACGTACACGAACTTCTACGGAACCGACGCCTTTACGAACGCTGCTTTTTCACGGGCACTCGCAGATGACCAGAGTCCGATTCTCGAAGAACACGCGGCCCTCGCCACTGCGGAGAATCAAGGCGTAGCCGGTTGGTTCGTCGACTCCCCGAGAGGGACTGTTGCCCAGTACCCACCGTTGACGGCGTTGCTCGCGGCACCTCTGTATGCCTTTGAGACCGGGTATGAACAGAACAGTTTTACCACTCCGGATGGGCGCTCGATAGTCGTCGCGACTCCAACGAGCTACGTCCCTGCGTCGGTTACGTCTGCCTTGAGCGTAGCGATCGCCGTCGGCTTCTTTGGGCTCGCCGTGTCACGGCTTATGCCGCGGTCGGCGACGCTCGCAGCAATGGCTGTCGGAGGTCTCGGGACTGGAGCATGGTCCGTGGCTTCAGACAGGTTGTGGCAACACGGTCCGGCGATGATGTTCATCTCGATCGGCACGTACTTCGCCTCGCGCGATCGCTTTGTCGCGTCGGGGTTCGCGTTCGGTGCAGCGGTGTTGATACGCCCGCACACCGCGGTGATTGCCGCGACCATCGGAATCGCCGTCGCCATTAGCCGGCGGTCGATTCGCGAGATGTTGCAGTTGGGGGCCACATCGTTCAGTGGTGTTGTTTTGCTCGCGATCTACAACAACGCTGTCTTCGGAGACCTTTCGGTCTCGGGTGGGTATGGCGGAGGATTTGCCGATCGGGTGGTCGGAAGCTCGCCGCTCTTGCTCGTGCAACGCATGGGCGAAATGTTTGTGCACTTCCGCGTCGGGATTCTGTGGAGTTCGCCGTTCATTGCCCTGTCGATCTGGGCTTTGGTCAAACATCGTAAGTCATCGCCGGATTGGGCGGTCGGCGCAGCGTTGGGCGCGGTGGTGTATTTGGTGATCCAGTTCCGTGCGAACCGTGTGACCGGCGGCGACGGGTTCTTTAGCTATCGCTATCCGTTGGAAGCCTTGATGGCGGCAGGCCCGATGTTGGCCTACTCCACGTGGCTCTATCTGCAGGACGAAGGAATTCGTCGCCGACTATTCACGGTGCTGGCTATTGCCTCGGTGGGCTTTCACGCCACGGAGTTTTCGATCTGGTCGCTGGCCTAACGCTCGACTACTCGAAGCAGGACTCGGGGAACCAGAAGTCGAAGTTCGGTGCGTTTGAGCCGAACTCGTCGATAGCCGCAGCTTGTTCGTCGGCGATCCGGGCCACCTCTTGTGCGCACTGCGGCGACACGTCGGCGCCGTAGGTGTCGGAGTTGGGCGTCGGTTGCTGCGGCGTCGACTACTCCCTCTTGCGGCGGACCGGTGGTGGGCGTAACCTCACGGTGATACACAGCTGATATATCACCAAAGCCTTCCGATCGGTTTGTGCGTGGTGCGAACAGGGGAGCTGACAAGTGAGCGAATTTCCAAGCAAGGCCAACGTCGTAGTCATCGGCGCAGGAATCGTCGGCAGTTGCCTTGTCGGGCACCTGGCCCGCCTCGGCTGGGAGGACATCGTCCTCATCGACAAGGGGCCATTGCCCAACCCTGGCGGATCCACCGGTCACGCATCGAACTTCATCTTCCCGGTCGATCACAACAAGGAGATGGCTCTCCTCGGTGTGCAGAGCGCCAACCAATACCGAGACCTCGACCGCAGTGTCGACTCTGGCGGTATCGAGGTCGCCCGAACCCAAGAACGTATGGATGAGCTGAACCGACGGATGACGTCCGCGAAAGCCTGGGGCGTAGAGGCAGAGCTTCTCACCCCAGCAGAGGTCAAGAACCTCGTCCCCTTCATCAATGAGGATGTCATCCTCGGTGGCTTCCACTGCCCATCGGTATCGGTAGTCGACTCGCTCGACACCGGAACGCTGTTCCGTAACGAGGCCATGGACAAGAACGTCCTGCAGGTGTTCGCGAACACCGAGGTGCTCGACGTCGAGACCGTCGATGCCCCGAACGGCTTGAAGAAGGTCAGCGCTGTAGTGACCGACCGAGGCCGCATCGAGGCCGAGTACGTCGTTGTTGCCTGTGGTGTGTGGAGCAACCGCGTCGCCAACATGGCGGGCGCGACCATTCCGCTCGTACCTGCAGTACACCAGATGGCCGACGTTGGCCCGCTCGACGTTCTGGCCGAAACCAAGTCCGAGATCGCGTACCCGATCGTTCGTGACATGGACACCTTCTGCTACGAACGCCAGGCCGCTGGATCGATGGAGGTCGGCTCGTACGCTCACCGTCCGATCCTGCATCACCCAGACGACATCCCGTCGAACGAGGAAGCGGCACTCACCCCGACCGAGATGCCCTTCACCCCCGACGACTTCGACCAGCAGATGGAAGAAGCGATCGAACTGATGGACATGCTCGGCGACGCCGAGATCAAGTACGCCATCAACGGTCTCCTCAGTCTGACCCCTGACGCGATGCCATGCCTCGGCGAGACCACCGAGGTGCATAACCTGTGGTCTGCCGCTGCGGTCTGGGTCAAGGAAGGTCCGGGTATGGCCCAGGTCGTCGCCGAATGGATGACCTATGGCTATCCACGAGTGATCGATCCGCACGCGTCGGACATCGCACGCTTCTACGACGATGAGCGCGGCGATGATCACATCTGGGCTCGCGCCGAAGAGCACTTCAACAAGACCTACGGCATCGTGCACCCGCAAGAGCAGTGGGAAGGCCGCCGCGACCTGGTGAAGAGCCCGTACTACAGCCGTCACGAGGCGCTCGACGCCACGTTCTTTCAAGCTCGCGTTTGGGAGCGTCCGCAGTGGTTCGGCTCGAATGCTGACCTTCTCGAGCGTTACGGCCTCGAAGAACGCGAAGTCGAGTGGGATAACCGTTGGTGGAGTCCGATCATCAACGGTGAGCACCTCAACATGCGTGAGAACGCAGGCCTGTTCGACCTGAGCGCCTTCCAGGTGTTCGAACTAAGCGGACCAGGCGCCTGCCAGTTCGCCGAGTATCTCGCTGTGAACAAGGTCTGCAAGGGCGTTGGCACCAGTGCGTACACCCCGTGGCTTAACGCTGATGGTGGATTCCACTCCGACCTCACCATGATGCAGACCGGCGAAGACACGGTTCGCATCGTCACGGGCGCATTCGACGGTGGCCGTGACGAGCACTGGATCAAGAAGCACCTGCCCGACGATGAGTCGGTCACTTTCACGAACCTCACGATGTCGACCACGACGCTCGGTCTATGGGGTCCGAACGCCGAGGCGATCCTCAGCCAGCTCACAGATGCCGACCTCAGCTTCGCTGGCAACAAGTACGGCTCGGTCACCAACCTGGAGATCGCTGGCATCGCGTGCACGCTCTTCCGTGTCTCCTACGTAGGCGACACCGGTTGGGAGATCTACACCGGCTGGGACAACGGTCCGGCACTCTGGGACGCCATCATGGAGGCTGGCAAGGACCACGGTCTTCGTCCGACCGGCATGGGCGTATACGCAGTCACCGGTCGTATCGAGAAGGGCTACCGCCTCATGGGTGCCGAACTCGAGAGCGAGTACAACCCGGTCGAGGCCGGTCTGGCTCGTCCGAAGGTGAAGTCAGACGACTTCATTGGCAAGCAGGCCTACCTGGCCGCCCGTGAAGCGGGGGAGCCCGAGGTGTCGTGTGTGACCTTGACCGTCGATAAGAACATCGATGCTCAGGGGCGCCAGCGTTGGATGCAAGGTGGCAACGAGCCGATCCTGACCGCCGATGGCGAGCGCATCGTCGACAGCCATGGCCGCGTCAGTCGAGTCACGACCGCTGGCTACGGGCCGAGCATCGGCAAGAATCTCTTGCTCGGGTATGTGCCTTCGGGGATGGCAGCGCCGGGAACTCAGCTCAAGGTTATGTACATGAATGAGTTGTTCCCGTGCACGGTCGTGGGGACAGGATCAGCCTTTGATCCGGAGAACACGCGTCTTAAGGGTTCGTAACAAATTTGGTATCCGCCGTTCGGGTGGATATACACATTGGTGAGTGCTGGGGGATGCACAAGAGAGCTGAGGGCTCGCCGGTATCCCGCCACCGGCGGGTCCTCACACTTTGCCTACGCGAGTTGTTTTGTCGAGCGACTTGGCTACGGCGGTTACTTGGTCGAACGACTCGCCGATGAGCACGATCGCGTTGAACGTCTCGGTGTCATCGACTGGGGTAGTGGTGACTCGTTGTCCTGCGAGATGGACCAGGAGGTTTCCCTTGTCGGTGGCCAGGGAGCCTTTGGCTCGGAGCAGTCCGGACGCTCGCAGCACCGATTTGACCGAGATAGCGTCGGCGACTCCTGAGGGTTGCCACGTCACCGTGGCTACCGGAACGCTGGAACCATCGGGGATCTGGTGGTCGGGGTTCGAGTGGGCCCCGAGTATCACTGCGTTGAGCCATCGAGCGTCGTCGCTCGCGGGAATGACCTGGGCCTTCGTGAACTGTCGCAGCTCATCGAGCGCAGCGGCGCGGTCCTCGTCGGAGTCGAGCAAGTCGAGTTTCGTTGCGACGACCAGATCGGCGCCAGCGAGTTGGGAACGCATGAGCGAGCCATATGGCGGACCCGATGAACGGTGTTCGAATCCTCCAGCAGCAGCGAGGCTGATTACCGCATCGACGGTGAAGCTGGGGTGATCGAGGAAGCCTGCAGCCTGGCGGGGCTCGGCGACACCGCTGGCCTCGACCATGACCCGTTCTGGTGCGGGTTCCCGTCGGCTGAGGTCGGCAAGCGTCGCGTATAGGTCGTCGCCAACTTTGCAACAGATGCAGCCGTTGGTGAGTTCGACGATGTCGTCGTTGCTGGGGTCGCCGCTTCGGATCAGTGCGCCGTCGATGTTGATTTCGCCCACATCGTTGACGATCACCGCAATGCGTTCGTCGGCTGTTGCCAGCACGCGGTTGAGCATCGTCGTCTTGCCAGCACCCAACCAGCCGCCGAGCACCGTGACTGGGATCTGTGGCGTTATCGACATAACCGTAATTGTGCCATGGAGTCTCACGCATTGGGGCCTATGACTCGTTCTATGAGCGCGTAGCGCGGTAATACTGGAGGGGTGGTTTGCGAGTAATTGGGGCGGTCGTGAGCGATAGCCGTGCGGTCGCTGTTCCCCGCGCATCCAAACCCCTCGAACCATCCGAGGCCAGCTTCGACGGGTTCTATAC
>CAYUKM010000075.1:4938-13634 GCA_964445255.1 uncultured Acidimicrobiales bacterium | reverse complement strand
GCACCACCAGCAACCGCAGCACCCTTACCGGACACGCCGTCAGCGGCGTCGCCACCACCCGGCAGCTTGTCAGAAGCTCCTCCGAGAAGGTCTTTGGCTTTGTCGACAAGGCCTCCGGATTCATCGGATGCGTCGCCAGCCTTGTCCGCTAGGGCTTCTTTGGCCTCTGCGGCTTTGTCCTTTAGGCCCTTGGCCTTGTCAAGGCCTTCACCGATTTTGTCTTTTTCGTCCATTGATAATTTCGCCCAACTTGGTGTTTTTAGACAGCTGATTCTCGTTTGTGACGTCTGCACGCACAACTTTGTCGCGAGAGATCTCATGGAACTGCCTAGCCGTTGCACCCCGTCTTCGTCCAAACGGGGCGCTCTGGTTCCTAATCATTCACGATTTTCATGAATTCGACACCCCGACTCCCACGTTCCGTGACTCGGGGGTGAGCCAATGAACACAAATCGGCCGGGCCACCGCGCGGGATAGGGTGCGCGGGTGGCTACTCCCATAAGCATTGTTGACGCAGGCGACCCCCAAATCGATGTCTTTCTGGGTTTACGGAACCACCAGCGACGCCAACAACTCGAGCGCCCCGGAGGACCGTTCAGCAACACATTTATCGCAGAGGGCGACCTCGTCATTGAGCGAGGGCTCCACTTCGGTCACGAGCTTCGGTCGGTGCTGACAGATGCGAAACGGACCAAGCCGCTACCAGTGCTGCCCGAGATGACCGACGTCTTCGCCGCCTCAGATGCCGTGCTGACCGAAGTTACCGGCCGACCGGAGCTACGGGACCCCCTGGCGTGTTTCACGCGTCCCGAGTTACCCAGTCTGGAGACCGTCCTACAAGGCGTCACCCGGGTGGCAGTGCTGGTCGGCCTGAACAACCCGAACAATCTCGGTGTGGTGATGCGAAACGCCGCCGGGTTAGGGATCGATGCGGTATTGCTCGACCCCACCTGTGGTGATCCGTTGTATCGCCGGGCGATTCGCGCATCGATGGGGCAGGTGTTCGCCCTCCCGCATGCCCGAATGGGCGCAACACCGCACGCACTTGATGACCTTCATCAACGAGGCTTCGAAACCATCGCTCTCACGCCACGAGGCGGAACGGACATGCGCGATCTCCATTCGCCAGAGCGGGCGGCCGTCCTGCTCGGCGCCGAGGGGCCGGGCCTCGATGACGAGACCATCAACGCAGCGACCCATCGGGTGCGGATTGCCATGTCGAACGACGTGGACTCGTTGAATGTGGCGAACGCCGGGGCGATCGCCTTTCACCATCTCGGTGGATCTACGGCATAAGACCGATGGCGGTCTTTGCGCGCGCCAAAACATCCGCTGCGATCGCCTGCGCCTTGTCGGCACCGACGCGCAGCAGCCGTTCAGTTTCTCCAGGGTCGGCCTGCAGTTCTGCGAAGCGTCCTTGGATCGGTTTCAACACTTCGATGACCGCCTCTGCTGTGTCAGCCTTGAGGGGTCCGTATTGGGTGTAGTTGCGGGCGAGTTCGTCAGGGCTAGTTCCCGTGCAAGCCGACAAGATGTCGAGCAAGTTTGAGACCCCCGGCTTGGCTTCGACGTCGTAGCGAACCTCGCTGTCGCTATCGGTGACGGCCCGCTTGAACTTCTTCTCGACCTTCTTCGGATCTTCGAGGATCCAAACGGTGCCGGGGCTATTTTCAGATTTCGACATCTTGCGTTCCGGGTGCTGCAGGTCCATGACGCGAGCGCCAGCCGGAGGGATGCGGTGTTCAGGCACGACGAAGGTCTCGCCGTAGCGGGCGTTGAAACGCTCAGCGATATCACGGGTGATCTCAATATGTTGTCGCTGGTCGTCCCCCACCGGGACAACATCGGTGTCGTATAACAAGATGTCGGCAGCCTGGAGCGCCGGGTAGGTGAATAGCCCCGCCGAGATGAACTTGGTCGAGTCACGATTCGACTTGTCCTTGAACGCCGTCATGCGACTCAGTTCGCCGTAGCTCACCGTGCACTCCATCAGCCACGCGAGCTGTGGGTGCTGGGGAACCTGACTTTGCACAAAGAGAATGGAGCGCTCGGGATCAATCCCGACGGCCATGAGGAGCTGAGCCAACTCAATCGACTTAGCGCGAAGGACCTCCGGGTCGTGACGAAGGGTGAGGGCGTGGAGATCGACAACGCAATAAACCGCCTCGTAGTCGTCCTGCATCTTCGACCAATTGACTAACGCCCCGAGAAGGTTGCCGATATGCAGATCGCCCGATGGTTGGATGCCACTGAATACGCGTGTCATGGCACCTGAGGCTATCGGCGAATACTCGCCCTAGTCGGGCATCACAGTCGGTACGTAGTAGCCCTACTGCGGTAGTTCTCGTCCGCAAAGGGTGTTAATTGACGCCTCCACACTTGATCGGCTCAAGTTGAAGTCTCGCCAGTCGTCGCTTGGAGTGGCGCACAGGTGCGCGACCACTCGATCAAACCGGTCGTTGGGCATCGGCCGGAGCACGTCGATGTTCTCGATGATGACCTCGGTGCCATCGTCTGAGAGCCAGATCAACGGGTTGACGGCGATGAACTGATCAGGTTCGGTCGGTGCGTTTTCAAAGTTGTAGGTGGCGATCCATTGATCGGGGTTGAAGAGCCCCATTGCCACGACAAAGCCCATCCAACTGCTGAGCAGCGCCACGGTGAACCAGCGACGGTTCCCTCGCACTCCCAATACACGCACGACCGCGATCGCGAGCACCAGGAGAAGCCATAAACCAAACCCGAACGACCACACACGCAAGGGGGTCGAGAAGCTCCCGCGAACGTACCCAGCGATGCGTAGAAGCGCGAGTAGATCGATCACCGCGGCGAGCGCGATGGTAAGTACCGCCAACCCGCGAACCCGCCGCGACTTAAGAGCCTCGCTGCCAACAAGTCGGGCAGCGAGAACGAGCGCCACGGTCAGCGCCGCAACCCAAAGCAACTGGAAGAACCCACCTCGCACTTCATCCCGGAGAAGTTCGTCACTGAACTCCCGACCAAACGACGACAGCCGAGACGCAATGAATAGGGTGAAAAGGGCGCACACCGAGCCAAGGACAATCGACGTTTCGGTCACGCCAATTCGTTGGGGAATCTCCATCGATGTACTCGTGCGACGATCGGCCCCAAAGCGCAACAGCGGCACTGTTACCAACGACAGGCCAACGAACCATGCCGCCCTCGAAAAGATGGACGTGGGGAACGAGAGTGACGGAACTGTGGAGCCGATGTCGAACGAGAGGAGCTGAGCGAACACCGAGTCCGCCGAACTGAGAAGTGAGGCGAAGACCCAAATCACTGGCGCTGCGAGGATCAGCCCGCGCAACACCGCCCAGATGCGCCCGTCGATGGACAGTTCTCGGGCCGGTGCCGACATGCGCGGTTCATATGGCCGAGCAGACCGACGGAAGACTCTGGCGATGGCAAAGTCGCCGAGCGACTGACCACTCGCCCTTGCCATGGACGCAAACACGGCGACGGTCACGGCAGTCGCCGCGACACAGATGGCAAGCCACCGGTTGTCTCGCAATAGGAGCAGCGGCAGCGCCACCACCCACGAAGCACACCACAGCCCGGCGCGTGTTCGCGACCCGACGGCCATGACCGATGCCACGAGCAGCGCTAGCAGCGCAATAGCGAGTCCAAGACCTGGACGAAGCGAACCCACCACTGCAGCTATCGCAGCAACTGCGAGACCAAACCGGGTCGCCTGCGAAGAGGCGCCGGTGGGCTGTGGTGAAGCAGCGGTCGGTTCGGCGGCGAGCGTGTCGGCCATCGACTAGTCCATGCCACCGAAGAAGTCCTGCTGAATAACTCGGCGCTGACCGCAGAGCTCATCAAGCACGTTGTCGGCGCGGACCGATGCTCGGTTGTATTCGGCGAACCCGTAGGTAGTCGTCCGATCGGAGCGTCTGCACAGTCCGTCACGAACATTGGTCCGATCGCCGGGGTCCAACAGATCGAGGTTGGACACCACCTCGGGTATTGCGTCATCGGGTAGACGGGCCACAGTGAAGGCGTCCAAGTCGATCGTGTCTGCTCGACTCATGTTGTAGTCCGCCACCCGAGCGCCCGGATTGATGAAGTTCAGCACGAAGACCAGAGCGGCGATTCCGAGAAGCGCGGTGGTCGGGTACCAACTCGTGGCCCGCCGGAGGCCGACGATGTCGGCGATGTAGAGGGCGAGCAGACCGATGATCGTGATGACCGTTGCGATCGCCCACACACGTTCGAGCGTGAGGCCGAACGACCCGACGTACAGGACGAAACGCTGCAAGCTGAACGCCGCCAATGCGATCGTCAGGCCCAGGGTGGTGACTGCGAAAGGCACGAACCAATCGCGTCCCGTCGAGGACTCGACAGCTTCTTCAGGCTCGTCGTTGTTTTCGTCGCCGTTGTCGTCGCTGGTCTTTTCGCCTGGGATTGTGCGAAAGGCTCGGACGGCACCAACTACCAACCCGGCTAACCCAGCAGCGAAGAGCAGTTCGAAGAAACCTTCCCGAGCGTGCTGGGCTTGGGTAAGGCCTTCGGTCTCCAGCACGGTGGCAGCTCCGCCGAGTGCGACGACGAACTGCGTCACGGTGAAGCCAGCAAAGAGCAGCGCGAGGCTTCCGAGAATGATGGCCACCTCAATCGGGCCGAGCATCCGGAGGTTGAACGTGCTGTCTGGCGCTTCGGTCTCGTGGGCGGCTCGGCTCACGTAGCCAAAGGCGAGCACCGCAAGGAACCCGGCAGCTATCAGGTGCGACAAGGCGGAAGCGAAGTCGGTGAAGAGCAGGAGTCCGGCGAAGACTTCATCGGCTGAGGCCAACAACACGGCGAAGACGATAAGGATTGGGGCCGCGATGAGCGCTCCTCGAATGACCGGTCCTGCAGTGCGGGATTCGCCAGCCTTTTTGAGCCATCGGAAACCCATGCTCAACCCGAATGCCCATTCGAGGCCCATGGCGACGGTGTGAGCGACATTGCGTCGCACCGAGGTGTCGAACGCATCGCCTTTGTGTGAGTAGCCCGCGCCGACCGCCAATAGGACCAGCACCATGGCGGTGTTCACGAATATGAGTGCCGGGTCGCTGCGAAGGACATACCAGGGCAGCAGCAACGCAGCGGCGCCGAAGAGCTGAAGGTTTCTTCGTGATGACCGGCGCAACATCAACACCATGAGGACCCCGAAGACCACGACCGAAAGAACCGAGTCGACAGCAAATGCTCGGAGCGCGAAGTTTGCGAGCAATCCCACGATCGCGATGGCAGCGAGTTCTATCCCGGTAGCGATTGGCGAGTCCGGACGTACCGGAACCGTCGGCGACGGTGTCGGGAACGGCGCCTGTGGAGGCGGTGGTGTTGTAGTGAACGCCGGGTTCTCCGGAGTATCGATCGTCATGGGGCCCTCCCCCGTCGGGCATGATGCCGCCTTGGCGCCCTACTACGAAACGTAGTGATCAGGGGGCAAAAAGTCCCGTAAAGAAGTAGTGACAATTAGGTGACGGAACGGTTTGTTACGAGCGTCCGCGATATTGGGAAGACCCACCCAGTTCGTTCTTGTTCAAGCGGCGACCGAGATGCAGGCCCTCAAGAATGAGTTCGATCGCGGAGGCCACCACCGCGGGTTCGGATTTGTCGAGGACGTCGTCTTCGAGCAGTTCGTCCACGGCCGGAGCAAGCGCGGGGACTTCTTTGAGCAGCTGGACATAGGCCGACGGCGCCACCCCAGGACCTACCTCAACCGACACTCCATTTTCGAAGGCCTCGACGATCGGTCCGTGTAGAGCTGGGTCGACCGAATCGACAAAGACCGTGTGCACCGACGAACGGACCAGTGCATCGATGATGCGACCTTCGCTGCCATCTTCGAACGCTTCGACTTCGATCTTGCCTGACGTCGTGGCAGCCATGGCCGTGAGGTCGACCACCCGTGGCACCGCGACGTCTTCGCCCGCGGCGAGTGAGCGGCGGATGGCGTTTGCGGCGACCGCCTCGTAGTTCGACACGCTGAGGCGCACCGAAACGCCCGACCGTTGGCTGATCTGGTTCGATTGGCGCGCTTGCTGTGAGAACTCGGCGATGATCTCGAGCATGAATTCGGGGATGCGGACGTCGGCGACTTCTTTGGGTGGGAGAACGGCCTCCTGGCCGACGATCGTCATTTCGGTTTCGACATCGAGGGGATAGTGAGTGCGGATCTGGGATCCGAAGCGATCCTTCAGCGGCGTGATTATGCGACCGCGGTTGGTGTAGTCCTCCGGGTTTGCTGAGGCGAACAGCACGACGTCGAGCGGCAGCCGCACCTTGTAGCCACGGATCTGCACATCTCGCTCTTCAAGGACGTTGAGCAAACCCACTTGGATCCGTTCAGAGAGATCTGGAAGCTCGTTCATCGCAAAGATGCCGCGGTTGGTGCGAGGAACCAATCCGTAGTGCAGGGTCAACTCATCGCTGAGGTAGCGACCTTCTGCAACCTTGATCGGGTCAACCTCGCCGATCAGATCCGCGATCGATGTGTCGGGGGTGGCGAGTTTCTCGCCGTATCGATCATCGCGATGAACCCAATCGATTGGGGTCTTATCGCCGCACTCGGCTACGAGAGCCTTGGCGTGGGCAGAGACCGGGTTGTACGGGTCGTCGTTGATCTCCGACCCTTCGATGATTGGCATCCATTCGTCGAGCAAAAGGGTGAGCGAGCGAATCATTCGAGTCTTCGCCTGGCCACGCTCACCCAAGAAGATGACGTCGTGACCGGCAACGAGCGCGTTCTCCAGTTGTGGAAGAACGGTGTCTTCGTAGCCGAGCACCTGCTCCACCAGTGGTTCACCGGCGCGGATCCGGGCGATGGCGTTCTTGCGTAGTTCCTCAGCGACCGGGATGGACTCCCAGCCCGAAGCTCGCAGTTCGCCAAGAGTGCTCGGTTTGGTCATGCCCTGTGCTTATCACAGGGACTTTAGAAACGTTTGACGGTCTGAGGCTTAAGGAATTCTCCGAGCTGGACGACCGTTCAAGTTCCCCGTGATACTGGCGCTATGCATCGCCTCACCCTTTCTCCACGTATTCGCGCCTCGACGTACTACGAGTCGACGGTTGCGGCTGGCGTGACTGACATCACCGTCTACAACAAGATGGCGATGCCGACGTCGTACGGTGATCTGAAGGCGGAGTACGACCGCCTCATCGACGGGGTCGCGATCTGGGATGTGTCCGTGCAGCGCCAGGTCGAGATCTTTGGGCCAGACGCCCAAGTTTGCGCGCAGTATTTCACGTCTCGCGACATCTCGAAGCAAGTCGTCGGCCAAGGCAAGTACGTGGCCATGTGCGACCACGACGGCTACATCATCAACGACCCGGTGCTGTTGAAGGTCGCCGACGACCGCTACTGGTTCTCTATCGCCGATCACGACATGTTGTTGTGGTGCAAGGGCATCGCTGCCGAGAAGGGTTGGGATGTTGAAGTCAGCGAGCCAGACGTTTCGCCGCTCGCCGTGCAGGGCCCCAAGGCCGAGGATGTGATCGCTGACTTGTTCGGTGAAGACGTCCGGTCGATGAAGTACTTCTGGTCGATCGAGACGGACCTCGATGACATCCCGTTGCACCTGGTTCGCGCTGGCTGGTCGAAGCAAGGCGGCTTCGAACTGTGGCTGACCGACGGTTCCCGAGGCAACGAGCTGTGGGACAAGGTCATGGCAGCCGGAGCGAAGTACGGCATCGGCCCAGGAGCACCGAACCACGTCGAGCGCGTGGAGAGCGGGCTGTTGTCGTGGGGTGGCGATCACACACCGAAGTCGAACCCGCTCGAGGTCGGGATGGCTCGCTACGTCGACACCGATACCGACGTCGACTACATAGGCAAAGCTGCGCTCCAGGCGGTGGTGGCTGCCGGTGGACCGGAGCGTTTGTTCGTCGGCTTCAACATCGACATCGAGCTCAAAGAGGCGTGGCCGCTGATCGAGCGCACGCCAGTCACCCACGACGGCGAACAGGTCGGCGTGCTGTCCGCGGTAGTTCACAGCCATCGACTCGACCGCACGATCGGGCTGGGCCAGGTCGACCGCGCGCTGTTTGAGGCAGGAGCCACCGTCGAGGTGCAAACGCCGGACGGTACCGCGCCCGCGACGATGCAAGAGCTTCCGTTTATATAGCCCTTCCTGGCGGTGGGGTCTTGGTGGCAACGACCTGAACGCAGCGAAGGCATCACCAGGCACCTAGAGTCGGACGATGCCTGAACCGCGAAACGTCCTCGGGGCACCGCTCGAACTTTGCAGTACCGAACCGCTCACAGGATGGCGCCGCGACGGGTGTTGCAACACCGACGAGAACGACAGGGGAAGCCACACCATCTGCGCAGTGGTGACGAGAGACTTCCTCGAGCATCAAGCCTCGATCGGCAACCCCTTGATGACCCCGGCACCCCAGTACGGCTTCCCCGGACTCAAGCCCGGTGACCGCTGGTGCGTTACGGCCGCCAACTGGCTACGGGCCCACATGGATGGTGCAGCCGCACCCGTCGTGCTCGCCAGCACGCACGAGCTAGCGACGCAGATCGTGCCGCTCGAGATCCTTACCGAACATGGCGTCGACGTTCCCTCCGACGCCACTTCGCTACTCGAGGAACCCGAATGACCGTCGCCAAGACAATGAAAGAGCAAACGCAATGAGCGATGACGCAACGATCGACCGACTCATCGAGCAGTTCGTGGAGGTTC